>CALXRR010000040.1 GCA_944390905.1 uncultured Alphaproteobacteria bacterium | reverse complement strand
ACGCATTGGGCGTTAATAGTTTGAGGTATTAAGGACAGACTTGTCCCTATTAATAAAAAGCGTATTTTCATAACAAAGCTCCATTGTTTTTATAGTTAAAACAACGCACCTTTGTAAGAAACAGAAGGTGCGCGGAGCTACAAAACTGTCATAGTACAGTCGGGCTTATTCGACCATAGGCTTATATCACCCACTCCACGCCATGGTGGATATTAACTATGAGGTGTTTTGTAGACACCACAGCCGGATTTCCTGACTGCAGATTCAGAATACCACTTTGGCGCTAAGGTTGCAAGCGGTTTTTGATGTAATGGTGAAATGTGCTTTTTCAAGAGAGAATGGTGACACCATATATTATCCGGCTAATTTTGTCTATCAGATTTTTTGGGGGTAGAAGATTGAAGGAATAAGTAAGGAATGAGAGAGGTTAGAGAAAAATAAATTAGTATTGGGATGTGTGGAGGAAAGGCTCCGGCGGAGCCGGAGGCACAGGCTTGCAGCCTGTGGTGGATGTTTTTTATAATGGCATAGGTTTGAAGTTAATAAAGAGATATTGACATGCAATGGGCACTATCTAAGCAACGCGACTTTTTTGTTGCTATCACTCAACAGCTAACCTAGGGCTCCACGAGCATCGTGGCGTGATTTCTTTGTCCCTATTTCTCAACAGCAAAGTTAGGGGGTGAAGCTGGCACAGCTTCTCCGGCCGAGCCGGAGGTACAGGCTTGCAGCCTGTGGTGGATGGTTAGTTTGGGTAAAATTATATATTGTGGCTAATTTTGTCTGGTGATTTTTGATAGGGCAATGTCAAAGAAGGGGGAGGGTGAAGGGATTGGAGGGGGGAAGGGCTGGATTGGAGGTAAGGCGTAAAGGAATGAGTAAGGTAAAAAAAGAGAAGGCGGAAGGAAACCGGAAAAAGGAGGCTAAAAAATATAAAAATAAATGCCGGCGCTTGCGCGTCGGGGCTCCCCTCTCCCGACGACTCAGTCGTCGACCTCTCCCTGCACGGGAGAGGAATTTGGGTGATACTCGGGAGAGGAATTTGGGTGGTACTCGGGGGAGGAATTTGGTGGGTGTTCGGGAGAGGAGGAGGTGCCCCATAAAAAATCCTCGTCAAATGTTTGACGAGGATTTTTGGTGTTTAGGTTATTCAGATTGCTTCTTTCGGCCTGAAACTTCTTCTCTTATCGTTTCAAACAATACATAAAGCAATGGAATAATCAACAAGCCGCCGGCTGTACCAAGTAACATGCCGTAGAATACCGGTACACCAATCGCTATTCGGCTGGCGGCGCCGGCTCCGGTCGCGACAATCATCGGCCATACACCCAAAATAAACGTGAAGGCTGTCATTAATACCGCGCGGAAACGTTCCTTCGTACCGGTTAAAGCCGCTTTGACTATCGTAGAGCCTCTTTCCCTTTCTTCCTTAGAAAATTCTACAATCAAAATTGCGTTCTTACTGGCCAGACCTACCAGCAATATCAAACCCAACTGAGCATAAATGCTGAGCGGCATGCCTGCTACAAACAGTCCGGCAAAGGCTCCTAACATGGCTACCGTAATTGAGGTTAATACCGGAATCGGTACTGCCCAGCTCTCATATTGGGCTACCAAAAACAGGTAACCAAAGGTGATTGCCAGCGCAATCAAGTAGCCAATCTGGCCTTGGGTGCTTCTTTCCTGATAGCTCATTCCGGACCATTCATAGCTATAGCCTTTAGGCAGAGATTCTGACAGTTTTTCAATGCCGGCCATAGCTTCACCGGTACTGATGTTTTGGTTCTGTACCGCAGTAATCGTGGCTGCCGGATATTGGTTATAACGTTCAACCGTACGGGGAGCCAATACTTGAGTTAGCTTGATAACCGTACCTAACGGAACCATATCTCCATTTTTGTTTTGGACATACAGATTCTTTATTGAATCGGCATCTTTTCTATAAGGCCAGTCAGATTGAATGATTACCTTGTTTACTTGGGTGCCGAAGTTGACGTCGTTGACATAAGTAGAACCAAGATAGTTTTGCAATATGTTATAGATGTCGCCTATTGCTATGCCCATGCTTTCGGCTTTTTCTTTCTCAATCTCAATATTAATATGCGGGGTTTGAGAGGTAAAGGTCGAGTAAGCATAAGATATAATGTCGCGAGAGCTGTTCAATTTGCCCAAGAAACCTTGCATCGTGCTATAAAGCTCGTTGGAATCTGAACTATCTATTGATTGTAAACGATAGTCCATACCGCCGCTGGTTCCTAAGCCCGGAATTGCCGGAAACTCAAACATATTGATTTCTGCATCAGGGGTGTTTTTTATCTTTTCCATAATGCGGTTCAAAATGTTGGTAGAATACAAGGCTTCATCTTTTCTTTCATTCCAAGGCTTTAAGGTAATAACTGAGAAGGCTACGTTTTCACCGGCGCCGCCGATTAAGCTATAACCTAAAATTGTCATTACGCTGTTGACGCCTTCTTCATTCTTCATTGTCGGATAGAGCTCTTTGATAAGTTTTCTGGTTCTTTCAAGTGAAGCTCCTTCCGGCAATTGGAAGTTGGCTAAAATAACGCCTTGGTCTTCATTGGGGATAAATGATGACTGGCTCATCTTCAAGAGGGCAAAGTTGCCTGCTATTAATAACCCCAAAATTACGGCAATTACACTAACTTTGCGTGCGACAATCGCAATAATTGCGATATAGCGGTTGCGGGTTTTGTTTAGTCCGACGTTAAACCAGTGTAAGGGGCCTGATTTGACCTCTTTCAACGGGCGTAACAATGTGGCGCACAAGGCCGGAGATAATGTCAATGCGTTGATTGATGAAAAGGCTACCGCAGTTGATATGGTAATAGCAAACTGTTGGTAAATTTTACCGGTAATTCCGCCCATAAAACCAACCGGAACGAAAATTGCCAGCAATACCAAGGTGGTGGCTACTACGGCGCTGGATACTTGTTCCATCGCTTTTATGGTAGCTTCTTTCGGTGAAAGTTTTTCGGTTTCCATCAAATACAGAACACGTTCGACCACAACAATCGCATCATCAACCACCAAACCAATCGCCAACACCAAACCAAACAAGGTCAGAAGGTTGATGCTGTAGCCAAGTGCCAGCATGACTGCAAAAGTGGCAAACAATGATACCGGAATGGTTAGTGACGGAACCAAGGTTGCGCGCCAATCCTGCAAAAAGATATAGCATACGGCAATAACCAATGCAAAAGTCAAAACCAAGGTGAAGATAACTTCTTCAATTGAGGCCTCAATGTATAAGGTTGCATCATAAGTGATATCAATTTGGAAGTCTTCAGGATATAATTTTTCAAGTCTGGCGAGTTCGGCCTTAACCAACTTCATCGTATCAAGAGCGTTAGCGCCGGAAAGAAGGTTTAACGCAATAGCTACGGATGGGCTACCGTCAAGAGTTGATTCTACGTTGTAGCTTTCGGTACCGATCTCAACTTTAGCGACATCTTTTAATTTGACCAAGCCTCCGTCTTCGGCGGTGCGGACAATGATGTTTCCGAACTCTTCAGCCTCGTTAATACGGCCTTGAGTTTGTAAGGTATAAACCATTTGCTGTTCGCCGTCGCCGGGCATAGAGCCTACGCTACCTAAAGATGGTTGGTAGTTTTGGCCTTCAATCGCGCTAAGAACGCTTGATACCGGAAGATTAAGCGCGCTTAATTTGTTGGCATTTAACCAGACACGCATACTTAATGCCGGTGCGTGGACGCTGACTTCACCTACACCATTGACACGGGCTAAGTTATCCTTAATGTTGTTTTGAACGTAGTTGCTCAAAAACTGGGTGTCGTGAGTGCCTTTGGGGGAACGTGCGGTCAAAAAGCCCAAAATATCTGATGAACGGCGTTTTACGCTGATGCCTTGACGCTGTACCTCTTGCGGAAGTTTAGGTGTGGCTTGCTGAACGCGGTTTTGCACCTTGACTTGTGCCATATCAGGGTCGGTTCCGACTTCAAAGCTGACGGACAGAGAATAAGAGCCGTCATTTTGAGATGAGGAATCCATGTATAACATGTCTTCAACACCGTTGACTTCTTGCTCAATAGGGATACCTACGGTTTTTGCCAAAACCTCAGCGCTGGCGCCGGGGTAGTTGGCTGAAACCGTTACCATTGGAGGGGTAATCTCCGGATACAGGGATATCGGTAGTGAAAAAATGGAAATCACGCCGGCTAAGGTCAATACGATGGAGATGACCATCGCAAAGCGTGGGCGCTCAATAAATATGCGTGAAAACATGGACTATTCTGCCTCCTCAACAAATGAGATGGTATTGGTTGCGGATGTTGCTTGGCTCTCGGTGTCCGCTATAGGGGCACTGCTGTTGAGCATCGGAGAGTTGACATCAACTTCAGGGGCTTGCAAGGCCTGAGCTATCGGGTGACTATCTTCAACTTGAGTTGGGGTTTGAAGTTTGTTGTCATTAAGCTCATTTTCATTCTTAATCAGCTCGGCTTTGACTTTGGAGCCGTTGGTGACTTTTTGCAGACCTTGGATAATGACTTTGTCATCAATGCTTAAGCCTGATTTGACGATTTGTTTGGTACCAATGGTATCGCCCAAAGTAACGCGGCGTTGCTCGGCTATGTTGTCTTTCACAACCATGACGTAGTTGCCGTGTTCGTCTTGTGCAATAGCGGACTGTGGAACAAGCAATGCTTCTTGAGATTCTTTAGGTCCGATTTTAATGTCAACATAGTTGCCGGGGATTAACAAGTTTTCGTCATTCTTGTATTCTGCATATACGGCAATGGTGGCGGTATCAGAATTGATTTCGTTATCCGTAAAGCGTGATTGAAAATGGTTTTCAATTACTTTGCCGTTAGGCAGAACAATCTCACTGCGAATAGCATGTTCACCGTTTTGTTGACTGAAAAGTTTGGAATCAAGATATTCTTTATCTGAAACCGAAAAGGCTACTCGAATCGGGTTGGTTTGGACTATGCGTGCCAGATTTTGAGCCGATGAGCTGACGTAGTTGCCCTCGGTTACCAGAGCTTTACCGATGAAGCCTGAAATCGGGGCTTTAATTTCGGTATAACCGAGATCAATCTCCGCCAAATCAAGGTTGGCCTCAGCTTGTGATACTGCTGCCTTGGCTTGAAGGTATGTGCTCTCGGCGGTATCAAAGGTGGCTTTGGAGGCGTAGTTTTGTTTAGACAACTGGGCCTGACGTTTGAAGTCTCTTTCGGCGCGAACCAGGTTGGCTTTGGCGCTCTCGAGTTCGGCTTTTCTTAATTCTACATTAGCGAGGTAGCGTTTTTGCTCTATGATAAAAAGGATGTCTCCTTCTTGAACGTAGCTACCTTCTTGGAAGAGTACTTTTTCGACATAGCCTGATACCTGCGGAATGAGGTTGACGCTCTTGATGGCTTCAACGTGACCAATATAGCTGTGTTTGCTGCTGATGTCGGCGTTCTCTAAGCCTTGAATTAAAACATAGGTTTCACCAGCTCCGCCGGCGCCCATCGGAATTGAGGGGGTGAGCTTGCCTTTTAAGTACCATCCGGCGACGCCGCAGAGTAATAAAAGAGCTGTTTGTTGCAAGATTTTGCGGTTGCTTACTGTTCCTAACTTCATTGTCGTTTAACCTTTCGTTTGTGAACCTTTGATTATTAAATCAAATCCTGAGGAAACTAGTTGGAATGCATCTCCGGAATAGTTGTTGGAAATTATGTTCTTTATCATTCCGTGATGCAAGCTGCCAAGTATCCATGATAATTCTTCTATGTCTATCGAATCTGAAATTTCTCCGTTTGCTTGTGATTTGCGGAGGGCTGCTTTGCGGATTTCTTCTCCGGATTGGATGATGTCTTGAATCTCGCTGCCGACTTTGTTGAGAATCGCTTCTGACCATTCCATTTGAAAAATCACAAAAAACAAGAATTTTTTATATATCTTGTTTTCTTGTATGAGTTTAACCTCACTTAATATATGTTGTTTCAAATCATATATGCTGTTGACTTGTGAGAGATTGACGCTTAAGAGCGATTGCGATATCGTAAAGCCTTTGCGTATAATCTCTGTTAAGATATCGGCTTTGTTGCGAAAATGCCAATAGATTGCTCCTTTAGTGAGATTTATCCTTTTAGCGATTTCGTCAAACGTGGTGCGTGAATAGCCTTTTTCACAGAAGATATCCAGTGCGGCCAAGCAAATGGCTTTTTTGGTTTCTTCAGCTTCTTCTTTAGTTCGTCTGGCCATTATAGTTCCTCTTTATCTATATATACATTCGAGAGTGTATGTATAATGAGTTGGCACAAATGTCAAGAGGCTTCTCTCTTTATGCAATTCTTTTTTTAGGATTGTGCCTCCGTTAAGCTAGGCTAAAAAAGTTAATATTTTTAAAACAATTGCTTATTTTGTGCGGCGGCAAGTGGCAAAAATATCTAAAGATTTTTGATAATCTTGAGTCTGAATGCCGCCTAACCCCAGAAAACTGTGAAAAATGTTATCATGTGAATGGCGGGATGAGGCTTGGCGTTTGAGGCAATTAATATCAACGCCGAAAGCTTGAGCGCTGGATTGGGGCATCCAAATAAAAGCAGGTATATGGAGCTGTTCTAAAGGTGCCGAATCGTAAGGTGCTGCGTGGAGATAAATTCCGTTTTCGCCAAGCGACTCTCCGTGGTCAGAGGCGTAGAACAAAATGACATTATATTCATTGCTGAGTTGGTTGAGTATATCTATGGTATTTTTGAGGAAAATACTGGTATAAGCAATACTATTGTCGTAGGCGTTGATGAGTTCTTGGCGAGAGCAGTTTGCCGGATTTTTGTTGCGGCAGATGGGAGAGTAGGGGGCTTCCCAATTTTGAGGGTAGCGGTTGTAGTAGTCGGGGCCGTGGCTGCCTTTTTGGTGCAATACCAAAAAAGTATTGCGATTGATGCTGCGAAGTTTGGGGGCCAAGTCTTGGATTAAGATGTCATCCTGACAGAATTTGCCGGTGCAGGGGGATTGGAGTTCAATGCGATTGCAGTTGTCCTGACAACTGGTGTTGTTGTCTATCCATAGTCCATGATATCCAACAGAGGCAAATACATCAAGCAAGTTTCCGGTGTTGAGTTCTGAACCTTCTTTGAATTCGGCTTGAGAATATTTGGAAAACATGCAGGGCACGGCGACCGCGGTTGATGTTCCGCAGGCATAAAAATCTTTATAGTACACTAGTTGGTCAAGGTATGGGGTTAGCGCGGCATTGGTCGGGCGAGGGTAGCCTCCTAATGAAAAGTTGGCTGCACGAGCGGTCTCTCCTACAACTAATACAAACAAATTTTTCTTGTCATTGTGCCAATATTTTTCGACTCTGGCATCGGTAGATATCGGGGTATAAGGGCGAGTGAGTTCATCGTACATTTTGAGAATGCCAATGCCGGCTCCAATGTAGTTGCTGGGGACAAAAGCGTAGCGGAGCTCTTTGTGCTCGTCTAAAATCCGGATATTGTTTTGAACTTGCGGGAAAATAATTATGGTGCTGATGATAATATTAATTAAGTTAAGTTTAAGGCGGGTTTTGAGCTCGCTCATTAAAGGAGAAAATTGAATGTTGGTTTTAATTATAAGCCAGGCAGGTAAAATTCCTCCGCATAAGATGTACCAGAGAATTGGAAGGCGCAGTACTTCTCCGGCTTCATAAATATCGGTTCTGATTACATTGAGCAGCATGATTTTATCTATCAGTATATTGTAGCTGCTCATGAAATACAGAGCGATGCTGTTTAATATGCTTAAAAATATGGCTATGATTTTAGTGCTTCTCGGGCTGCAGAACAGCAGGCTGAGAGCCAGAGTGAGAAGTGTGAATGCGATAAAGCCGCCGCCAAGGCAGAAAAGAAGGGAGGAGTTTATAGTGCTTAGTTTATCAAAAAGGCTCCAATTGTATGCAACTAAGGTAAACAATGCGTAGATTAAAATAAATTGCCATGATTTTATGGTAAAATTAAACTTTGACTTCATCTGGGGTATCCTGCGGTGGTGATTAAGCAAATAAATCACCCTGGTTATCGGTAGCTAATGCGGTCATAGCTTCTTTGATTAAAGGAATTGATACGGCTTTTTTTTGTGCCAATGATATATTATCAATTTCGGCAACGAGTTTGCGGGCGTAATTAAACGAGCGCTGCATGTTGTTTAAGATAAAGTTGATTTGCTCCGGTGATATACTTAGTTGGCGATCCATACTGAGCTTTACTAAAAGGGCTGAGAGAAGTCCGTCATCGGGTTCTTTTATCTCAACACTTGGGATAATGTTCATGCGGGAGCGCAAATCAGGCAGGCTGAAGTTGATGCGAGCAGGGGCTTCGGTTGAAGTGAAAAGGATGAAACCGCCTTCGTCTCGATACATGTTATAAAGGTTGAACATGGCTTCTTGATTGATGTTGGCGCAAAGGTCTTCTACGATTAAGTATTTGCAGGTATTAAGCAAGCGACGCGGCATATCAAGTGTTAAATCAGAGGCTTGGATTTGCGGAATTTTATACGGGTAGTGTTCTTGAACGGATATCTTGTCTGAAAAAATGTTGGCGAGGTGAGATTTGCCGCAGCCTTCGGGGCCGTAAATGCAGGCGGCAAAGTAGGTCCATATCGGCCAAGAATCGATTAGTCTGAAGGCTTCAAAATTGCATTCTGCCGTCATGAAGTCATCTCGTCCGAGGCAAGGACGATGATAAAATTCAAAGGGCAGTTGTTTGCTTGGTTCTTTATTCATTCAGACTCCTGAGGTAGTTACGTTTGAAAGTTATGCTTTATTTAAGACATCAAAAACTTTTTTAGTCAAGTCTCCGAGGCTAAATGGTTTGGCTATAAAAGCAAAATCATCGGAGCCGGCGAGTTCGCGTCGTGCTATTTCCTCAGAATAGCCTGAGGCTAGAAGAATCTTGATGCCGGGGATTTTTTCTTTGACTATGGCGGCTAGTTCTGCTCCGCTCTTGCCGGGCATGACCATATCGGTAATCATCATTTGGAAATTATTGTCATGTTCCAGATAATCGAGCGCATTTTCGGCAGAGTTGCAGCCGATGACTTCATAGCCTTTTTTCTTTAAGGCGCGGACGGCAAAAGAGCGAACCGAATCTTCATCTTCAACAAACAAAATGCGGATGTCTTCGGGCGGAGTATTGTCAGTAAAGTTGCGATCAATCGAGGAGACATTAAGCCCAAAGATGAGTTTTTGGCGGCTGCCTGATGCTGCAGGGTTGCGTTCTTGTACGGTTAAAACCGGTACGCCGTCGTTGGACATGATGATATTGGAATTTTCTTCTGTCGGAAGGGCGATGGTTTCTTCTTCTTTTTCAAAGCGGGGGAGGTAAATGGCAAAGGTGGTGCCTTTACCCAAAATGCTGTCAACTTTGATAAAGCCTTCAGTTTGACGGACAATGCCGTAAACCATAGCTAAGCCCAGTCCGGTGCCGGAACCGACAACATTTTGTTTGGTCGAGAAAAACGGCTCAAAAATGCGGGTAAGATTTTCTATCGGAATACCGCAGCCGGTGTCTTTGACTTCAATAACCACAAAGTCTCCGGGTTTAATGGTATCTGCTCCGAACTGATAAGGTTCAACTAAGGTTTCAACACGGGTATTAATAGTGAGAGTGCCGTGATTGTTCATGGCGTCTTTGGCATTGACGGCCAGATTGATAATTACTTGTGAAAACTGAACCGGATCGACTCTGATAAATCCAAGATCGCTGCCATGGTGAAACTTGAGAGTGATTTGTTCACCCAAAATACGGCGCAGCATTTGATTGAGTTCAACAAAGTTTTCGGTGACATCAATAAGTTTGGGCTTTAAGGGTTGTTTGCGTGAAAAAGCCAAAAGCTGGCGTACCAGACCGGCAGCACGGTTTGCGTTTTGTTTGATTTGGATGATGTCAGCAAATGAAGGATCGCCGACGCCGTGACGCTGTTGTAGCAAGTCACAGAAGCCTATCATTGCGGTCAGAAGATTATTGAAGTCATGTGCAACGCCTCCGGCCATTTGTCCCATGGCTTGCATCTTTTGGGCTTGGGCAAATTGGAGCTCAAGATTTTTACGGGCGGTGGCGTCTATCATATAAATTACGTAGCCGGGGATAGCGGCATTGTCTGAGGTATGGAGCTTTTGCATCGGGCTGATGTTAAGCATGGCAACTCGTTCTTCTCCGCCAGCAGTTAAGTGGACATCCAGCGTGGCTGAGGTTTGGTTGTGATCTGAGATGCTGTTCAAGGCATTAGTAAACTGGGTGATGTCTTCTTCTTTAAAAAACTTGGTGAAATCTTGTTCTTTAAGCTTTTTGATATCTTGTTTTATAAAGGCGGCAGCAGCGGAGTTGGCCTCACGGATTTGGTGTGACGAATCGCATAAGATTATCCCTATGGGTGCAAAGTCAAAAAGCCAGCTTAAGCGATCGGTTTGTTCTTCAATCCGGCGGCGGAGTTCTTGGTCATTGGGGATATCTATAAACAGCACGCCTCGGGTCTTGATTTCGGAATTGTCGCGGAAGTTTTCTTGGCTGGCAAAGCATTCAATAACTTCTGACTTGTTATTGAGAAGGTAGAGAGAACCTTTCCAGCTGGAGGTATGGCTGTCGGGAAGCGGTGAGTTGGTGCTCAAAAAATCTTTTAAGCTGCGATGGCTGAGTTCTTCTCGAGACAGTCCTAAAAGTTGCGACAATGCATGGTTGGCGTATTCTATTTGATAGTTTTGATTGCAGACGTATACGGGAGTTGGAAGATAGTCCAAAAAGTCATGCAGGCTTTTGCGTTCTTCCTGAAAAATTTGATCCATATTTTTGGAGGCGGTGATGTCTTGAACCGTCCAGTAGAGATAGGTGTCTTTTTTGATTTTTTTGATAGAATAGGGGCCTTCAAAGATATCTGTTTTCTTTAGGTAGATGGGGCGAAGTGTAATGGAAAACCAGCTCTCATTGGCAAAAATTTTGTTGGTATTATCTTTTAAGTTTAACGCTAAGGTGACTTGTTCGCGAGAGAGGTTGTCTATGGCGCTGCTTAAGCGGCTGAAAGCGGCTTTATTCTGGCGGTTGTCGGATAAGTGGCTTTGCAGATATTCCATTACAGTTGAATCTTTGAACAGATCTTTAGCGGCATCATTTTCCAAAATGGCTTCATGGAGGGAATTGTCAATGCGGCAGGCTTGATTGGGATGGCGGATAAGCTCGTTGGCAAAACCTCCGTAGCTGATGGCTTCTTCTCCGGCGTTAATGGTCTTAATGGTGGACAATAGGCAAAAAGAACTCATGAATACCGTTAAAAGTATCAGATAAATAAAGTATTCGGGGTAAAGCATAAAAAGAATAACCGTAATGGTCAGCGCTACTAAGGAGTAGGCCAATAACAGAAGGCGCTTTTCCAACTGTTTATCGGGGCGTTTCGTTTTTAAGCTGCATAACATATCCTATTACCTCGGCTACGGCTTTGAAGTGTTCTTCCGGTATGGACTGGTCGAGTTCTACCGATGCAAAAAGGGCGCGTGCCAATGGCGGGTTTTCGACAATCGGTACGTCATTTTCTTCCGCAACTGAGCGAATCCTTAATGCTACCTCATCAACACCTTTGGCTACAACAACCGGTGCGTCCATTGTAGTCATTTCGTATTTTAATGCAACAGCATAGTGAGTCGGGTTGACAATTACTACGCTGGCTTTGGGGACATTGTCCATCATGCGGCGGCGGGCGCGTTCGTTGCGAAGCTGTCGTATCCTTGACTTTACAAGCGGGTCTCCTTCCATTTGTTTGTATTCGTCTTTGACTTCTTGCTTGGTCATGCGCAGCTTTTTTAAATGTGCATATCTTTGGTAAACAAAGTCGGCAATCGCGATTACCAAAACCGCCAGAACAACCGTAAATATCAACATGACAACTATGTGGTGTGTAAGACGCAGAATTTCTGATGGTTCCATTTCAGGCATAAGTTCACTTCGGCCTAGGTAGGGGGTGAGTACGACAATGGCTATCCAGCTGATGATGGTGATTTTGATTATGCCTTTGAGGCTTTCGACTATCTTTTGCATGTTGATAAATTTGGGCAGTGCGGCAAAGATATTGAGCTTGTTCCAGTTAGGCATGAGCTTTTGCGGTGCAAAGATAAAGCCGGTTTGCATCAGACTCGCTAAAACGCCTAAAACCATGAAAATCGCAAAGGGGATTCCTAAAAGTTTGAAAAAATCAATGACACAATTGACCATTAATAACTGCAAATGTTTGGAATCGGTAGGTATGGTCTCGGGGCGCTCTATAAAAAAGCCAAAGTAGCGATAAAACCACTTGCCCATTAATGGGATGATGAGCCAGACTACAAACAACATGCCCAAAAGCATGATAAAGCTTTTGGCATCTTGGGAGATGGCGATATCACCTTCTTCGCGGGCTTTGCTTATCTTTCGTTCCGACGGTTCTTCCGTCTTGGAGGCTTCGTCTTCGTCTTCTGGTACCATGCGGCCTCCGCTAACTCAAAAAGTGGTGCAGGTTATCTTCGTAGTAGTTGATAAACCAGAAGATAATCGCCGGAATAGTTATAAATAACAGCCCAAGACCCAAATAGATTTGCAAAGGAAGAGACAGAAAGAAGATATTGAGCTGCGGCATTAAGCGGGAAACAAGTCCCATCCCAACATAAAAAATTATGGTAAAGGCAATGAACGGAGAGGCTAGTTTGAAACCCATGGTAAAGCTTTTGCCCAAAGCTTGACTCAAAAAGTTGGCAAAATCGCCGAGCGGAAGAGGGCTGCCAACAGGAAAAATATTGTAGCTGTCAATTACGGCTGAAATCATCATGTGGTGCAAATCACTGATGAAAATAACCGTAAGGGCGATAATGCTGAAAAAGCTTTCCAAAACTATGGATTGGGTTTGGCTGCTGGGGTTGAATACTTGTGCATTGGAAAAACCTATGGCTGTTCCGGCAAAGTTGCCGCAGAGGTTGAGTGCCGAGTATAAAAACTGCATGACCAGCCCCATAAATAGTCCGTACAAAATTTCAAACCCGCAAACTTTTAAGTTGGCTAAAAAATCAGCGGAAGGCGCCGGCAAAAACTCGTTGAGAAACGGTAGTAAGACAAAGCTTAGAGCCAGCGCTATGGATAAGCGCAGGCGCATGTTGACATAGCTGCTCATGAAGCCGGGCATAAGCATCAGTGCCGAACCCAGCCTCATAAATATCAGCATATATTTATATATTTCGAGGCTCAAGAGTTCTTGCATGGAAGTTATCCGCCGCTGACTATCTTGTCAAATAAGGTTTCGGACAAAGTGCGCATTTGGTTAAGCATAAACGGAAAAAGCAAAATAATGGCTAAAAATACACACAGAATCTTTGGGACAAAGGCCAAGGTCATCTCTTGGATTTGGGTCAACGCCTGAAAGATACCGATGATTAAACCTACAAACAAGGCTACCAGCAAAACCGGAGTGACGACTTTTAACAAGGTAAAAACCGCATCTCGTGAGATGTCCAATACTTCTATTTCATTCATGGTTTACTCCAGCGGGGTTTGGTGTTCAAAATAGCGATGGTTTTCAATACCGGTAAAGAAAATGCCGTCATAGCCACTGTTTACAATGTTTTGGGTGTAGCGGGCAATGATGTCTTGCCAGTCTTGTTCCCAATATTTGGTGATGTAGGCTTCAGGGCTGCTGAATGATTTGCGAATCATCCAAGAGGGGAGTTTGGTGTTCCAGCTCTTTTGCCAGTAGTAGTGCTTTTTGAAGGCTTCAGAGACGTTTTGCATGGCAATAATTAGGCGGCGGGCTCCGTTCTTTTTGTATTTTAGCTCGGCGACTTCTTCCGGACTAAATGGGGTGCGGGTATGAAACAGAGGGTTGATTACGACAATATCGTAGTTGGAGTTGCGAATATCGGCAATCATATCAGATTTGCTTTGATAGCGGCTGTCATCAGTTAAAAAGCTGATGTTTTGCGCTTCCGAAACTTTGAAAATGTTTTTAGCATTTTCGTTGATTATCGGTTGGTTGCTGATATAGCGAAAGGCCTGTCCCACATTGAGAAAGCCGTAAAATAAAACGTGCTCTAGTGCAGAGAGTTCTACGGCTTTGTCATATTGCTTGAGGTTGGGGCAAGCACTGATGGATATAACCCGAATGCTCGAATCTTTTAGTGATGAATTAATCTTTATCGGTGAGCAATAGAGGTTGTTGTAGACAACACCGTTAACCAGCTTGTAAAACTCTTGGCTGATGTTGTTGTCTTCCTGATATTGCTCAGGAAGCTCTTTGGTGTTGCGAATCAAAAAGCTGGGGTCTTCGGCTTGGGTGCCGAGTTTGCGGGCCTTTTGGTAGCCTTCAAGGTGATATTCCCACAGACTTTTGTATAAAATATCGTCGCATTCGTGCAGCAGAGCCTGAAAGTTGGGGTTTTGGGCTTTGGCATAGCTTATAAGATTGCGCAGATTGTTACGCATAAGAGCGCGGTAGTTCGGAATGTCATATGGCGGAGAGACGGTCTCTAAAATCTGCTCTTCATGGGTATAGGGGTTAATGTCGGAAAAACCGTATAATCCGGCAGAAGCGCTTGTCGATATTACAAGCGCTATGCTTAAAGCCAGTCCGGATATGAGAGGTTTAAGTATTGACATCGGCTTTGGTCTTACCTGTCCTCTCGGTAATTTCGGCTACCTGCATGGCTATTTTTAACAGCTCTTGCAGCATGCTGAAAGTATCTTGGTCAAGGTCGTTGTATTCCAAGCGTTCAAGATATACTCGCAACGTGGCGCCGGTTGAGCCCGTGCCGGATAAGCGGTAGGTGATTTTGGCGTCGTTAGTGAAGTCTATGACCAAGCCGTTCTTGGTGGTAGAATTATCAACCGGATCATTATAAACAAACGGAGCGGCTTGTTTGACTTCATAGTCACCAAACTTTTTGCCGGCTAAAGTCGGAAGCTTGGCTTCCAAATCGGACATAAGCTTGTCGGCAACCGTGGTGTCTAAGCCCTCAAAGTCAAAACGCATATAGTAGCTGCGGCCGTATTTCTTCCAGTTCTCGCGGGTGATTTGTTCAACCGTTTTGCCGGTGGCGGCAATGATGCTCAGCCAGAACAGAATTGCCCAGATGCCGTCTTTTTCACGGATGTGCGATGAGCCTGAGCCGAAGCTCTCTTCCCCGCAGAGGGTGATGCGCTTGGAATCCATCAGGTTGACAAAGTATTTCCACCCCGTGGGGACAACGTAATAAGGCAGGTTGTTCTTAGCGGCGACTCGGCATACGGCGGTTGAAGTCGCGGCTGATTTGGCAACGCCGTAAATCCCGTTTTTGTATGCCGGAATCAGGTGGTAGTTGTCGGTCAAAATGGCCAGACTATCACTCGGGGTGACAAAAAAGTGTTTTCCCAGAATCATGTTGCGGTCGCCGTCTCCGTCATTGGCGCCGGCAAAGTCGGTGGCTTTGTCTGAAAACATAAAGTCAACCAAATCTTTGGCATAGGTCAAGTTGGGGTCAGGGTGGAGCCCGCCGAAATCAGGCAGCGGGACGGCTCTGATTACCGAACCTTTGGATGCGCCCAAAATATCTTCAAAAATGCGAATCGCATAAGGGCCGGTGACGGCGTTCATGGCGTCAAACCGCATTGTGAAGCCTGATTTGAAGAGTTTCTTTAAAGCGTCAAAGTCAAAGATAGACTCCATCATTTCAACATAGTCTTTTACCGGATCAATGACTTCAATTTCCATATCGCCGAGGTGTTGGGTGCCAAGCTTGGACAGGTCAATGTTGGGGCAGTCCATAATTTTGTATTCGGTAATGGTTTTGCTGTTGGCATAAATTTTGTCACTGACTGAGGTCGGAACCTGACCGCCGGTGTGGTTGGCGTATTTTACGCCAAAGTCGCCGTTTTCCCCGCCGGGGTTGTGAGAGGCCGAAAAGATAAAGCCGCCGTCGGTATGGTTTTTGAGCATAACATTGGAGCCGGCAGGGGTCGACATAAAGCCGTTTTGCCCGATGATGAGCTTTTTGACGCCGTTGGCAGCTGCCATTTTGATAAAGCGCTGAATCGCCTCGGCGTTGAAGAATCGGCCGTCGCCGCCCACAACAAAGACTTTGCCTTTTAAGTCACCGATAGTATTAAAAACACTTTGGATAAAGTTTTCAAAATAATTGGGTTGCATCATGACTTTAGTCTTTTTGCGCAGGCCGCCGGTGCCCATCTTTTGGTCGCCGTAGGCGGTGGTCTTGATTGTTTTTATCATCGGTAACTTTCCTTTCTGTTCTTTTTTATTAAGTTAGCATTGTTGCTGGTAATTGCAAGCATAAAGGAAAAAGTTTACACCAAAATCAAGCTGTGCCAGCTTGACCCCCTAAGTTAGCAGTCGATAGATAGGGGCAGGGAAGGCGCGATGCTCAAGCTGTGCCAGCTTGACCCCCTAAGTTAGCTGTTGATGGATAGGGGCAAAGGAGGCGCGATGCTCGCATGGTGCCGGTGTTGGGTTTTGGGCACTGGATCCCCGGGTCAAGCCCGAGGATGACAGTGCCGGTAGTGGGATAAAAACCTAAAAAGCGAGCACCGGGCGAACGGAGTCGCTGCTATTCGCGTACTTACCGTAGTAGATCATATCGAACGAACCACTCGTACTGGCGTAGAAGCTCCACGCGCTGTTGAGGTCACCCTCAGACGACGACCAAACGTTATCAAAGGAATAGGAAGGTTGTCCGCCATATCCTAATTTAGTGCCTCCGGCAGTGGTGATGCCGGCGTTGACTTTGGCGAAATTGACGGAATTATTAAGGTTGTTAAGCAAATCGTGTGACGGCAAACACCATGATTTACCGCT
>CALXRR010000039.1 GCA_944390905.1 uncultured Alphaproteobacteria bacterium | reverse complement strand
AAGACCAAATGCGATACTAATTCATCAAATACTGGAACTTATGTAAACTGTGGTTCGGCAACCGGCAGTGGAACGAGCTGTAAAGATGACAGCGGAACTTATTACACCAAGTGCACTTGTCCGACCATGTATGAATGGAGCGCGTCAGCGAAAAAATGCGTATGTTCGACCGGATACAAATACACTTGCTCCGGCAGCAACATTAGCGGTGGTGAGGGCAATAGCTGCGATGGAAAATATCAGAAATGTAAATGTAAAACCGGATTCACGTGGAGTGCCTCCAGCGGAATGTGTGTCTGCAACGGCACCGACTGGTGCACGCTCAACCAAAACTGCGCCAGCTTGGGATATAAACAGCAAAGCTGCCCAGAACTATCAATCAAATGTCCGTTTGATACAAACTATGTTTATTGTATAAGTTGTCCGTCTAAATACAAATATACCTGCTCTGGTACCGGATATTCCGGCGGCTCAGGCACAGCTTGCGGCGGCAAATACACCACCTGCACCTGCAAATCTCCTTATATCTGGACTAATGGTGCTTGTTCTTGTCCGTCAACATATAAATACGCTTGTACCGGCACTGGATATTCAGGCGGGTCGGGTGCAGCTTGCAATGGTAAATATACATTTTGCCAGTGCTCTTCCGGTTATGAGTGGAAGAGCAATGGATGCACTAAAAAGCCGTCATCCTCTTATTGCTCATCAGAAAAGGTTGTTGTGGAAACTTTTACTATAGATGATTGTAATTTGGGGTGGAGAGAATGTCATTATCCTTTACAAGGAACGTCTAGCAGTTCTGGTGGCTGGTCAAGCTCCGGTAGTTCTGGTGGTTGGTCTAGCTCTAGTAGTTCTAGTGGTTCGAGTGGATGGTCTAGCTCTAGTAGTTCTGGAGGAACATCATGCACATATTCATCTTCTCCGCTATACTGCGACACTATTGATACATACAATATATGTTCTTAATACTTACAAATCAGGTTAAAGATACATTCGGTTGCTTTTATAGCCTTGATCTATACTACATACTATAAATATTGTTTGTTAGGTAATGGAGTTTTAGGAATGAGAAAGAACAGGTTTAATTAAAATTAATAATTTACAAAATTGCTTTTCTACTCACCCGACGGTGCTGCCGTCACCCTCTCTAGCAAGAGAGGGAATGTAAAGGAGAATGAATGATGAAAACATATTTATATTTAAGCTCTGCAATAGTCGGAGTTATGATTGGTGGGAATACTTGGGCACAGTGTGTAAGTACTCAAGACTGCACAGCACTTGGCTATACCGAAACCTCTTGCCCCAACGGCGGCGTCAAATGTCCGTTTGGCAATAAGTGGATTTGTATCAACTCTGGAATCACCCCAGAACAATGCACTGAACTTGGTTTTACCCAAACCTGCACCGGAACCAACCAAACTGGCGGCGGTAGCAAAGTCTGCAACGGCAAATATAATATCTGTAAATGCGCTGATGGGTATGTTTGGCAAAACGGTACTTGTAAGAGTAGTGAACCTGATTATTCAGACTGCGTCATCGGTGCATTGTATTACAGCGACGGTACTTGCTCGCAAGATAAATTAAGATCTAAAACTCTGCTTGGTGTGGTTATTTATGAAAAATCGGCTAACCAGAATGGTTGGATTATGACGGTTAAACCGATACAGACAGGTATTAAATGGGATACAGGTTCATCATATTATTCAACCGGTATTACTGATAAAGCAGTTAGTGCCAGCTGTACCAATACCCAAAAGCTGGTAGCTAAAGGCAGCCGCTTTGCGGCTGCTAATGCAGCAAATAACTATAAACCGACCGGTACTCCGAGCGGTAAATCATGGTGCTTGCCGTCTTATGACTTGCTTAACAACCTTAATAATTCCGGCAATTTCGCCAAAGTCAAAGCCGGTATTACCATTGCCGGAGGCACAATCCTAGGAAATGTTTACAAAAGCGGAAATTATTACTATGAGAACGTTTGGTCGTCGTCTGAGTCCTCTATTTACGACGCGTGGGATCTCGGCGCCAGTACGAGTGGTTCGTTCGGTATGTACGACTACGATAAGCACTTCACCGACCGCGGCTCCGTTCGCCCGGTGCTCGCTTTCTAGGTTTTTATCCCACTACCGGCACGGTGCGAACGCAGTTCGTTCTCCTACCCCTATCTGCCAACAGCTAACCTAGTGGGTGAAGCGGCACCCGCTTCCGGCCGGTGATGGAGTTTTAATTTTAAAGCCCGCTTTTTTCGCGGGCTTTATTTTTGATTAACTTAGGCGCGTTTCCAGACCGTGCCGCTCGGGGTATCTTCTAGCAATATCCCCTGCTCTTTCAGCTCATTGCGAATCGCATCAGCGCGGGCGTAGTCCTTGCTCTTTTTGGCAGCAATGCGCTCGGCTATCTTGGCCTCAATATCTGCCTCCGACAAACCATCATCTGTATCGCCTCCCTTAAACCAGCTTTCCGCGTCTTGGTACAACAAGCCGAGCATTTCGGCTCCGGCCAAAAGTTGACCTTTGTATTTGGCCTTATCTTCCGGTGTAATCGCTTTATTCAGGTTATTAGTAATCTCATGCAAATATGACAAAGCCAGAGGTGTATTTAAGTCATCTGCCAGTGCGGCGATAATCCGCTCGTCAGGGGCACAATCTTCAGCCTTTACATCCTTGACATTGCGCAAGGCATTGTAAAACTTGTCTAAGGTTTGCTTGGCGCTATTAAGCCCTTCAAAAGTAAAGTTAAACGGCTGGTGGTAGTGCGTGGTTAAAAACAGCAGGCGCAGAGCCTCTGCCGGATATTTGGCCAGAACTTCATCAACCGTAAAAAAGTTACCCAAAGATTTGGACATCTTAACGCCGTCAACCATCAGCATGCCGCCATGCACCCAGTAACGTGCGAAGTGTGAACCTTCAAACGCACAGCAAGACTGAGCGCATTCGTTTTCGTGGTGCGGAAAGATTAAATCCGAGCCGCCGCCGTGGATATCAAAATCATTACCCAACAATTTGGAGCTCATAGCTGAGCATTCCAAATGCCAACCGGGTCGACCATACCCCCATGGGCTGTCCCAGCCTGGCTGATCAGCATCTGATGGTTTCCACAGCACAAAATCGGCCGGATTTTTCTTATAATCGGCGACTTCAATACGGGCGCCGGCGAGCATCTCTTTCATACTGCGGCCGGACAAATAACCGTAGTTGGGCATAGAATCGACTGAAAACAAAACATGACCTTCGGCCTCATAGGCATGGCCGTTGGCTAAAAGTCTTTTGACCAGCTCTATCATCTCGTTAATATATTCAGTTGCGCGAGGACGATAGTTGGGGTCAAGCACATTTAGCTTTTTCATATCCGCGATATACCAGTCATAAGTTTCCTGCGTGATTTCGCGAATCGGTTTACCGGTTTGTTTATGTTTGTTCAAAATCTTATCATCGACATCAGTAATATTAGACACATAGGTAACGTGTTCAGCTCCGTAGACATGGCGCAGCAAGCGGTACAAGACATCAAACACAACCGGAGTTTTGGCATTGCCCAAGTGGGCTTTGTCATAAACCGTGGGACCGCAGACATACATCCGAACGTTACAACAATCCAGCGGCTCAAATTTGTCTTTGCGCCGTTTGAGAGTGTTGTTCAAATATATATCTACCATAGTTTTATCTCCTTATTACAAAAATCAAATTAAGCGGTTTCGCCTTTTAAGCGCTTGTAAGCTTTGTCGCGACCAATCAACGGAAGCAGGATTTTGAGCTCGGGCCCGTTATCCATAGCGGTTAAAGCTTTGCGCAGAGGGTGGAAGAGTTCTTTGCCTTTTTTACCGCTCTGAGTTTTAACAGCAGACATCCACTCATTAAATGTATTGTCGTTCCACGGCTCCGGCGGGAGCAAATCAGCGGCGGCATCACATAAAGATTTATCTTCAATTTGAGGTATTAATGTCTGGCGGCAGATGCTGTCCCAAAGTTTGACGTCGTCGGCAACTTCAAGATTGCCGCGGACGGCATTCCAAAACTCAGCACTTACCGAATAGCGGTCTTTAACGGCCTCATAGGGCATGGTATGCAGCATACGAGTATTAAAATGCTTGAGCTCGGCTTCATCAAACTTGGGCTGAGAGCGTCCCATTTTGGAGAAGTCAAGCGTAGCGGCCAGCTCTTCCAAACTATAAAAAGGCTCTATCGACTCTGATGTCCCGAGCTTAGCCAGAAAAGAGCAAATTGCCATAGCTTCAACACCTTCGGCGCGGAGCTCTTTAACCCCCAAACTGCCCAGACGTTTGGAAAGTTTGCCTTCTTTGCCGGTCAGCAGAGGCAAGTGAGCAAAGGTTGGAACCTTGCCTCCTATAGCCTCAAACATTTGGATTTGTGCTGCGGTATTGGTAACGTGGTCTTCGCCGCGGACAATATGAGTAATACCGAAGTCAACATCATCAATAACCGACGGCAAGTGGTACAAAAAGCTTCCGTCCTCACGAATGATAACCGGATCGCTCAAATTTTTTTCAGAATAGCGGCATTCACCTCGGACCATATCGTGCCAAACGATATCACCATCGACCAATTTGAAACGATAATGCGGGCGGCGACCTTCGGCCTCATAACGGGCGATTTGCTCTGGAGTAAGTTTGAGTGCCGAGCGGTCATAAATCGGCGGCAGTCCTTTATTAAGCAGGCGTTTGCGCATAAACTCAAGTTCTTCCGGAGTTTCATAACAAGCATAAACTCGGCCGGCTTGTTTTAAGCGTTCGGTAACTTCTTGATAGCGGGCAGCACGTGCCGACTGGCGCGCTTCTTCGCTCCACTCCAGCCCCAGCCAGTGCAGAGCGTCGCGAATGGCGGCCTCGTATTCGGCTTTGGAGCGCAGAGTGTCCGTATCATCAATACGGAGCATAAATTTTCCACCTAATTTTTTGGCCAGCAGCCAGTTGAACAGCGCCGTGCGGGTATTGCCGATGTGCATAAATCCGGTCGGGCTGGGCGCAAATCTTACTTTTATATTGCTCATTATAAAAAAATCCACTTCAGTATAAAAAAAACTAAAGTGGATAATAGCGCATTTCGGTATAATTTCAACTGTTTTTTATGTGTTCGGAGAATATGCTCCGCCATTATTGACATAGTCGGCATTACGACGTTCAACAGAATCGATAATCTGTTGAAAATCCTCCAAAAACCAAGAGACCTCGCCATCATCCTCTTGCATGAGTTGATAAAACTTACGGCGATAGGTGACAGCAAGTGAGCTTTCGGCGATTTTTAAATCTACGAGTTTGAGTCCTGAGGCGCTCTCACGGATGTTAAACTGAACCATAATATCTTGCAGGGCGTCTTGTTGAGGCAGTGAAGCAAAATGGATTTGGGCATAGACCTCGGCGGTATGCTCTCCGCTAATGGTGGTTTTAACTATCTTAAAGCTGACGTTATCGGTCAGCGTCAGCGGATAGGTTTTATACACGGCAAGTGCATATTGTTTGAACATGTGTTGAAAGCGCTGCTGCTCATCACTATTCATACTTGTCCAGTACTTCCCCATCACAAAGCGAGCAATATAGTCCGTATCAACATAATTATTAAACAGTTGGTCTACGGCTTGAAATTTGCTCTCGACATCACGCACGGACAGCGCCTCAAGAAGTTCATTTCCCCTCTGCTCCGCCCAATTGGTTACCTCTTGGCGCTCAAGTGATGCTACGGCATCGACCTGAACAAAAAAAATCGAAAAACATAATATGATAACTCGCAAAAAAAGATTACTTTTCATAAAAAAATGCCTTATGATGCAATTAGCTTGTGGTATTGTAAAACAGAATTGGTTAATAAACATGAAACTTAAATCCTTTGTTACTGCTGTATTTTGTTGCTTGTGGGCGGCGGAGGCAATGGCCTTAGACCCCGGTATGCGATATATTCAAACCAGAGGGAAACTCTTGTGCGGAACAAATACTGATGCTCCGGCTTATGCCGCTAAAGATGAAAACGGTATGTGGAAAGGCTTTGATGTGGATATGTGTCAGGCGATATCCATTGCCGTGTTCGGTGTGCCGGATAAATATGAAATGGTAGATGTGAAAACCGACCAAATCGCCAAATATCTTAAAACCGGACGAATCGATGTGATGCTCGGCGGTGCATCCTTGTCGGCTAGTGCTGAGGCTCGTTCTCGCTTTGCTCCGGCAGCCATCCTCTATTATGACAAGCAGGTGTTTTTGGCGCGCAAAGCCAAAGAGGCAAAGTCTATGGAAGATTATCGCTTTGCTAATGTTTGCGTAGTCAGAGAATCTAATGACACAAATAATGTGGAAGAATTCAGTGCTCGTTATAACTTGGGCCTCAAGACTCTGCCCTTTAACTCTGAATTACGAGCCAAGCAGGCTTTTCTGCTCAACCGTTGCGACCTTATGGTCGGTAATGCCGCCTATTTACACGGTATATGGAATGAGCATTTTGCTGAAAATCCTGATGTGAAAATTCTGCCGGAAAATGTAGCTGTCAAGCCGATTTATATTTTGGTTGATCGCGACAATCCAAAGCTTGAAGCGGCCGTCAGATGGGTGGTTAATGCCCTGCAAATGGCTGAAATGTACGGCATGAATATGCAGACTGCCTCTATTCAAATTGGTCTAAAAAACACATCGCAACGCAACCTTATGGGCAAAGACCCTGAGCTGTGGAACCGTTTGGGCGTTAAGCCTAACTGGTTGTCTGTAGCCTTATCTAAGGTCGGCAACTTTGGTGAAATATTTGAACGAAACTTTGGGAAATACAGCGAACTGAAATTTGACCGCGGTGATAACAAATATCTTAAAGACGGCGGTCTGCTAAACCCGCAGCCGTTCTTGTAAAAATTAAGGAGCAGCGTAAAAAACTGCTCCTTTTTTTGTTTAATGAGATGCAATAAACTCAGCTGCCTTTACCAAGCCATCAGGCGTAATCCGGTGCAGACCTCCGCCGACAACGTATTCTTCAACATTGCAGCCAAGTTTCTCAAGTTTTTTATGTGTATAGTCAAGAGCCTCAAATCTGACCAGATTATCTGCATCACCATGTATCAGCAAGGTATTAGGGAAGCTCTTGGCGTGCTTATGCAAATAAGTATGCGGCGCTATGATTCCTGAAAAGCTGATGCACCCGCCAATGGGATTATCCCTCATCAGAGAGCTAAAAATTGCCAGCATTGCTCCTTGCGAAAAGCCGCAGATATACAAATCTTTATCTTCAAGCTGGTACTCTTGCAAAAGGCTGTCTATATATGGCTCTAAATACTCATTAGCCGAGACAAAACCAGGCGCCATTTTGTTGTAAATGGCGGCACACTCTTTCATACTGCCGACAAATTTGCGGGCGTCGTCAGGATCAAACTCATGCATAGAATACCACTGGCGTTTGCGCTCGTGGATTTCACACTGCAATGGAGCCTGCGGAAGGTGGATGGCGCAATTATCAAGCCGTTCCAAAAATGGCGGAAGATTTTTATTCAAGCTTTCGCAGTTATCAATATATCCATGCAGGAAAACCACCAGCTTTTGAGGCTGGCCATTAATATGAGCTATTTCTTCGGTTATTCCATACATTGTTATTTAAAGCCAAAATTATTAACGTGGGGGATTTTACCCAGCATTTATTAAAATTTTATTAAACCACAACCTTTGAATGTAAAACTTTGTTTTTTTCGAACACAAACTTTTTATTCATTGACAGTTGATATATTTATTATATATATATTTTTAGTAGCTGTATGATTAGTAGATTTGTTTAATTAATAGCAATTTATAGTATAAATAAACTACCTGGACTTGTGTTATTCAAACAAGATAGATAAACCGTGTGAGGATATTATGAAATTTGAAAGAATCTGGGAAGTTATTGACAAGTTCGCGCTTACTAACGGAATGTCTCCGTCTGCTTTGGCCAAAAGTATTGGGCTTGATGCTACTACTTTTAATAAAAGCAAACGCGTACGTGCTGATGGTAAGCAGCGCTGGCCTTCTTTGGAAAGTCTGAATAAAATTCTGGAAGTATACAATATTGAGTTGGAAGACTTATACAAATGCGGTGGGGAACCTTGTCAGCCTGCTAATGCGCTATCTTTGCCTTATATTGCTTTATCTAATCTGGCTTCCGGCGGAAAGAGTGCTTTTCGGCAGTTGAATATGTCTTCATGGCGGCAAGTTAATCTGCCCTATTCACCAAATAATATGTATGCTATTGATTTAGACAACAGTGCTTATGAGCCTTTATATAATTTTGGCGCAACACTTGTAGTGGCAAAAGATTCGGAAATCAGACGCGGTGACCGTATTGTGATTATTACCAGAAACGGTGATACATTTATTCGGGAGTTTATTCGCAGAGAAGAAAACACTATCAAAGTTTGTACGCCTTACGATAAAGAAAATTTGCAATATATCAATCTTTCAGACATCAAATTGCTTAATCGTATTATGTGGGCCAGCCAATAGGTGCAGGCTAAATAAGCTGTGCCAGCTACGATGCTCGTGGAGCCCTAAGTTAGCGGTGGCTTGTTTTGTATTTTAATAAGTCGCGATGATCGCATGGTGCTGTTTCAAACTTTTCAGAAGGTTATTGTTGGTTGAAATTGTGAAGTTCGGGATTATTTTATGTTCGTATATTGATTTTTAAGGTTTGTTGTGCTAGAATTTTAGTTAGCGGATAGAGTTTTGTCCGTCAGGGTGTGAGAACCCTTTATCGATATAGTCGTGGTAGCATGGCGACTTAAAAATTATATGCTGGCTTCTGTCTTATATGGGCAGGATGCCGGTCTAATAAGTTTTGTAGCTTCGGTTATGGAATCAATAAATCGGAGCTGTTTATATCGATACAGCTTCTCAACATCCTGCTCGCCTCTTTTTGGTAGTGCGAGCTTTCTTTTAACCCTAAAAGAAGGATGTTTGAAATGACTAATACTAAATTATTTTTACTTATCGGGACTTCTTTGTCCTTAATCCCTCAAACTATTAATGCCCAGTGTGTCGCCACGCAGGATTGCGCCACTTTGGGTTATACTGAAACCTCTTGCTCCGGCGGCAGCGGCGTCAAATGTCCCTTTGGAAATAAGTGGGCGTGTTTTAAAACAGATGCGGAATATGAACAAGAATTTTGTTCAAAATACGGATTTACTCAAACCTGCACTGGCACTAATCAGACAGGTGGTTCAGGTAAGGCCTGTGGCGGAAAATATAATGCTTGTGCTTGTACTGAAGGTTATGAGTGGAAAGATGGTAGCTGTCAAGTCGGTGCTTTTTTTACAGGGCCGCAGGAAACTGCATATTATTGCAAAGGAAACGTTGTAGCTGTCAAAACTCCTGAAATGGATTTTTATGTTGGATTGTATGACCTTGGAGAAATGATGTGGGGAAGCGCATATGATGCAGCTAAAAATTATATCTTTTGTGATAATTTGAAAGGAAGCTTGCCTTCTTATTATAATGAAATAGGATGGATGTTGAGCAATGATCTTGACGATGTGTTGTTAAAATATGGGGGATATCCTGTATTAAGTAGTGAGTTTTATTGGACTGGCACTAGCTGTGATGGAGGATACTATAGTAGATCCACATATGGAAAAGGCTGTACGCCGGGAAATATAAGCCATTTTGTACGACCTGTACTGAATATTTAGAAAACTACACCTAAGATAAACTATACGAAATAAACTTCCACTAGCTAACGCAAGTGGTATTAACTGTTCCGAACTACGTTCTCCCTGCCCAAAAGCTTCGCAAGCCTGACGGCTGGGCTGGAATGTCTACATCTACCTGCTTACGCAGGTAGTGTTACGTTCGAATCATAAACTTCCACTAGCTAACGCAAGTGGTATTACCTGTTCCGAACTACGTTCGCCCTGCCCAAAGGCTTCGCAAGCCTAACGGCTGGGCAGGTATGTCTACATCTACCTGCTTACGCAGGTAGTGTTACGTTCGAATCATAAAACCAAGGCCTCGGATAACCGAGGCCTTGGTTGCAATCTAAATTAAGAAAGCGGGGTGGCAAGCGTTTCTGCCAGAGGATCGCCGCTTGTACTACCGGTACCGCTGCCCGCCGGTGGATTCAACGTCCCAATTGCTTTCTTGCGCTTCAACTTATTTACAAACTTGATTGAGCGCTGGGCGTCCCATTTCTTTTTGCCTTCTTCTCTTTGGAAAATTTGCTTATATATCTCTATTGCTTGGTCAAACTCGGAAAGCTTAGTCAGACAGCTGGCCAAACCATCATACAGCTTATGGTGATAACGGTTATTAATTATCATTTGCGCTTTCTTATAGCACTTTAATGCATCGTTAAACTTGCCGACTTTTTGATATACAAAACCTATGCTTATCCATGCCTGTATTTCATGGCTGTTGATATTGAGTATTTTGGTAAAGCATTTTAATGCCGAGTTATTATCACCCATCAACTGATAGGTAACACCTACTCCGTTCCATGCTTTTATGTTGGATTTGTC
Organism: uncultured Alphaproteobacteria bacterium; assembly: GCA_944390905.1. Taxonomy (GTDB): domain Bacteria; phylum Pseudomonadota; class Alphaproteobacteria; order RF32; family CAG-239; genus HGM16780. The sequence goes on along the minus strand of CALXRR010000039.1, from coordinate 6,576 downwards.
ATTCGATAAAACTTTTTTGAAAAAAGATATTGCCCGCTCATACTGCTTTAATTTTTGCAAGGTGACTGCTATACTCAACAAGGTTTGAGTATGTCTTGGGTCTATCTTCATGGCTTGTTCCAATACGTCAAGTGCCTCTTTATATGAAAACATGTGTTGCAGCGCTATTGCCTTGCCGTTCAGAGCCTCAAGCGAGGTCGAGTCCGCCGCTATGGCCTGATCAAAGCAAGCTATGGCATCTTTATATAATCCACGCATACTTAATGTGACGCCCTTGTTGTTCAATACCTCAACAGACTGCGGATTGATTTGTAATGCTTTATCAAAGCACTCAACAGCTTCGGTATATTTGCTCATCTTTTGATAAGCAAAGCCTTTGCTGTTTAAGGTTTTCCATGAATCAGGCTGTTCCTTCAGCGATTCGTCAAATTGTTGAATCGCCTCCATATACAACCCTTGGTCCAGAAGCTCTTGGCCTCTTTTATATGCGCTATTGTCGTTTGATTTTACCATGATATTCTCTTTTCAAATTATATAGTTACAGAATAATTCCGTTTTGCATACTAGCATTATGTGGATATTTTGTCAAGTATGATTTTATATGATTTGCAGCTGTCGGTAGAGCTCCGTCTCGCCGTTTATAGCTATATAGCGGGCTCCAAAGCGGCGGCAAAATTCTTTGATTTCTTGCCGGCGGGAGGCAAAATATTCTTGATATTCCGCGCGAAACTCTTTCGATGTCGTATTGAATATCAAGCTTTTTCCACTGCCGGAGGATACCATATATTCTCCTGATGGCGGAGCCTTGGCTTCAAGTGTGTCAAATACATCAATACAAAATACCTGACATTTGCGGCTCAGCTCAGCCAAACTCTTTTGCACCTTGTCGCTAAAATCACTAAAATCGCTCACGATAAAAACCGTGGCGTGTCCTTTTAAGGTCTGAGACAGAAGCTTTATCGGCTTAAAAAGGCTCTCGCTCTTAGCCTGCCCAGGAGATAAAATTTGCTGGGTATAGGTCGAAATTTTCTTTAATATTGCTATCATATTGCCACGGCTGTTCGAGGCCTTAAAAAAGCTGTTTTGCGTTCCGTCAAAGACATAAGCGCCAAAGCGGTCTTTGTTCTCTAGGCAGATCCAGCCCAGCAAGGCGCTGACTTTAGCTGCTGAAACAGACTTGAGCTCCTTTCGGGTACCAAATACCATACCGGCTGACAAATCAAGCAAGACATATATTTCTCGGTCTTTTTCTTCAGCATACAAACGAGTGAACGGAGATAATTTGCGCGCCGTAACTCGCCAATCTATATCACGGACATCATCCCCGTAATTATAGGCGCGAAGTTCCTCCAGCTCAATTCCCCGCCCCTTAAAAGCGGACTTGACATCTCCGGCTTGGCGTGACACGGACAATTTGCGATGAAAGTTCTTGAGATAAGCTATATATTGCTTTTGCTCCAAGAGTTCTTCTATTGTGGCATAGAGCCCGTGACCGCTTTTGTCAGCGCGCGGCTTTTTGAACAATTTGTTTTTCAGAGTTCCGAGCATGTGTCTTAATACTCCTCGGCTTAAACCAATACTTTAACTACTTATGGTAAGGGAACGGTTTTTAACAATTCTTCAATAACGGTGTCGGTATCTATCCCCTCGGCCTGAGCCTCAAAGGTTAAGATAATACGGTGTCTTAAAACATCATAGACAATTGACTGGATGTCTTCCGGTGTAACGTATTCGTGTCCATCAAGCCATGCGTTGATTTTGGCGGCGCGGTCCAGTGCGATAGTAGCTCGCGGGCTGGCTCCGTACATTACTTGTCCGGCAAGTTTTTTGCTATAACGTTCGGGAGTGCGCGTGCCTACAACCAACTGAACCAGATACTCTTCAACAGCCTCGCTCATGTGGACGTTCATGACCTCTTTGCGGGCGGCCAAAACATCATCTATACTCAAGCTGACTTGGCTCTTGGCTTCAGGATTAGCAACTTCTCCGCGGACGAGTTTCAAAATTTTGCGCTCAGAAGAGGCATCTGGTTGGCCTATCTTGATATACATTAAAAAGCGGTCAAGTTGAGCCTCCGGAAGATTATAAGTACCCTCCTGCTCTATCGGGTTTTGGGTTGCCATAACCATAAACAGCGGCGGAAGAGCATATCTTTTACCACCGATGCTGACTTGGCGCTCGGCCATAGCCTCAAGCAGAGCAGACTGGACTTTGGCCGGTGCGCGGTTGATTTCATCAGCTAAGACCAAATTAGCAAAAATCGGTCCGGGGCGGAACTCAAACTCGCTCTTATCCGCGACATAAATCTCACTACCGGTAATATCTGAAGGCAGCAAATCAGGCGTGAACTGGATGCGGTTATATTTGGCATTAATACAGCGCGACAAAGTTTTGATGGCTTTGGTTTTGGCCAAACCGGGGGCGCCTTCAACCAGGGCATGACCATCGGCCAAAAGAGTGATTATCAGTTTTTTGACCAGAGCTTCCTGACCGATAATCTGGGTTTCCATGTATTGTTTTAGGGATAGTACCTTTTCTCTGATTGTGTCCATGTTCAATGCCTTTCTAGTCTAAAATTTCACGTTTCAAAAAATTTTCATACTCATCAAGGACGGCTTTTTTCATGGCCTCATTTTGCATAAAGTCATAAAGCTCGATGGATTTTTTATAATGTGCCTTAGCGCGGGCGAAGTCCCCCTGCTCGCGGTTGAACGACTCTACTCTTGCCAGATAGAGCAAAGCCTCAGCTTCGGCAAAATGGTGAGATACCTTGCCATAAAGATAAACGGCTTTCATCAGGGCTTTGCGGGCTTGCTCAATATCGCCGATGATATAACGCAAGCAACCGATGGCTGATAAGGCACTGGCCTCGCCCAAGACATCACCGATTTCACGGTAGAGTTCACGGCTCCTTTCAAGCAGGTCATGTGCCGGGGCATAGTCTTTATTTTTCATCAAAAGGCGAGCCATGGCTCTTAATACCGAGGCTTCTTTTAAGTTTATGCCTTCATGACGGAAACATTCGGCGGCTTTTTGGTACGCCTCTAAGGCTTTATCGTTACGGCCGTCTAAAAGGCAGATATAGGCTTCTTGGTCATAGGCCTCACCCAAAAGTTGGCGGCTGCCTCCTGATGTTAAGATTTTTTCGGCGGATTTGATAGCCTTCAAAGCGGCCTCAATATCATATTGGGTACTGTAAAGTTTGGATAATTTTATTAAGGTTTCGGCGTAAATACTTTCCAAATCAGGTTGATTTTTAACCAAATTTATGGCGCTTTGGAGAGCTTTTTCCGAATCTATAAAATTTTCGAGGCTGAGCTCAAGTTCACCCAAGCGGCTCAAAACCTGACCGGCTCCGTGGTAATCCTCATTATCTTCATAAAGAGTGGCGGCTTGGAGGTAGTGGGAACGGGCTTCATCATAGCGTCCTGACTTCCACTCATCATCACCTTGTTGTGCGACTTGCGCCGGAATATCAACATATTTTTCTGATTTGGTAACAGTCATCTAAAAACTCCTTTGCAATCTGCCCTAATATATTCTATATATAGTTTTAATATTATAAAAAGACAAGAAGTAATGTAACGATGGATGATATATTTAACTTAAGTAATTATGATAACGAGCCGGCAGCGGCACCGCAAACTTATGACAACACAAGTGCTTTGATGCCGACTTTGCCTTGGCTGGATAATTTGAATCCGGAGCAAAAAACCGCCGTAACCACAACCGAGGGACCGGTTTTGGTCTTGTCCGGCGCAGGTACCGGAAAAACCAAAGTGTTGACGACTCGACTGGCTTATTTGTTGGCAACCCACAAGGCTAACCCTTGGGAATGTTTGGTGGTAACATTTACCAACCGCGCCGCCAAAGAGATGAAAGAGCGCGTACAGGCGCTTATCGGAGATATGGCGGCCTCTGTTTGGCTCGGAACATTTCACTCGATATGTGTTAAGATTCTGCGCAATCATGCCGAGTTGGTCGGGCTGCACAGCAATTTTACCATTTTGAACGAAGATGACCAAAAGCGTTTGGTTAAGCAGATTTCAGAGGCAGAGGGAATCGATGATAAAAAATATCCGCCGCAAAGCATTGTCGATTGTATTCAGCGTTGGAAAGACAAAGGCCTAACCATTGATAAGATTGCAACCGAATATAAGTCTAATGTGATTACTTATGTTTATGAAAAATATCAGGCACGCTTAATTGAGCTGAACTGTGTGGATTTTGGCGACATTATTTTGCATACGTTGACAATACTATTATCAAATCCGGACATACTCGCAAAATATCAATCCAAGTTTCGTTATATTATGGTGGACGAGTATCAAGACACCAACGTCAGCCAATATTTGCTCCTCCGCCTGTTATCACAAAAGTTTCGCAACCTATGCTGCGTGGGTGATGATGACCAATCAATCTATTCATGGCGAGGTGCCGAAATCGAAAATATTTTGCGCTTTAATAAAGATTTTGTTGATGCTCAAGTTATTCGTTTGGAGCGAAACTATCGTTCTACCGCAAATATTCTGTCAGCAGCATCGGCCTTAATCAGCCACAACCAAGGGCGCTTGGGCAAAACTCTTAAAGTGGCCGAAAACAGCCCTGCCCGCTCCGTTGATAACGAGAAAATCAAAGTCATCAGCAATTACAGCGGGGAAGAAGAGGCTCGCTATGTGGCTGATGAAATTGAATCTTTACACCGCCGCGGAATCGATTATGCGGATATGGCGGTATTGGTGCGCACCGCTTTTCAGACCCGCGAGTTTGAAGAAAAGTTTATTGCAGAATCCATCCCCTATCAAGTTATCGGAGGGCCGAAGTTCTATGAACGAGCGGAAATCCGTGACGCTATTGCTTATTTTAGAATCGTGCTCCAACCAAGTGATGATTTGGCCTTGGAGCGGATTATCAATAAACCGGCACGCGGCGTGGGCGCAAAGTCTTTGGAAAAATTTTATCAGGTTGCGCGCAGCTCGCATTTGTCTTTATATGCCGCAATTGAAAAGCTGTTGGCTGAAGGAGCAATTACCGGCAAAGCCAAGACTTCATTAACCGTATTGATGGATAATTTTGCCGAGTGGCGGCGCTCAATGCAGGCGATTGCACCTAACGAATTAGCCGAGCTGATTATGGATGACTCCGGTTATATGGAAAGCCTGAAGAATGACAAGTCCCCCGAAGCTCCGGGTAGGATTGAAAACCTTAAAGAGTTATTCAACGTGATGAGCGACACTGACAAGTTCCCGACTTTGGCTGACTTTATGGAGCATGTCAGCTTAGTAATGGATACCGAGGATGAAACCGACACCAACCGTGTGACCTTAATGACGCTGCATTCGGCTAAAGGTTTGGAGTTTGATGTGGTATTTCTGCCCGGTTGGGAGGAAGGCTTATTCCCTCATCAGCGGGCGATGGATGAAGGCGGCAGCAACTCTTTGGAAGAAGAGCGCCGTCTGGCTTATGTAGCGATTACGCGCGCCAAGAAAAAGCTCTATATTCTAACCGCGCTCAACCGCAGGGTATACGGCCAATGGCAAAATAATCTGCCGTCGCGCTTTATTAATGAGCTGCCGCCGCAGAATATTGAGCTATGCAACAATGCCAGCAATTATTTTCAGCGCAGCGACACTTACTCCACGCAGAGTTATTTTAGCCGCGGGCAAGCTCCGCGTCGGGAGTATGATGAAGAATACCAAGACAGCGGGCGGTATTCTTACACCAAAGAATATGACAACTCCTACAACTCGTGGGGAAATATGTATAAAGCCAAGCAAGCGGCCAAAAACGCGACATCATCTATCGCCATTGGCTCCAGAGTGTATCACGAAAGCTTTGGCTACGGGAGAGTCAAAAATATTGAGGGCAATAAATTAGAAATTATTTTTGACCGCTTCGGCTACAAACGCCTGATGAAGGATTATGTTAAACTAGCCATCTAGCACCACCGAGGCGGTGGAGCCCTAGGTTAGCTGTTGGAAGCGGGTGCCGCCACGGTGCCCGTGGAGCCCTAGGTTAGCGGTTGCTTGCTCCGTGCCAAGAAGTCGCGATGCTTGGATGGTGTCGGTGTTGAGTTCTTGGCACTGGATCCCCGGGACAAGCCCGAGGATGACAGTGCCGGTAGTGGGATAAAAACCTAGAAAGCGAGCACCGCCCGAACGGAGTAGTAGTAGCTGGTGAAGTAGCACCCTTTATAGTAGTGTCCCATATGGAACGAACCACTCGTACTGGCGTCGAGGTACCACACGTAGTCACTGGAGTACTCAGACGACGACCAAGCGTACTCATATCCGTTGTAAACATTTCCTAGGATTGTGCCTCCGGCAATGGTGATACCGGCGTTGACTTTGGCAAAATTGTCAGAATTATTAAGGTTGTTAAACAAATCATAAGACGGCAAACACCATGATTTACCGCTCGGAGTTCCGGTTGGTTTATAATTATTTGCTGCATTAGCAGCCGCAAAGCGGCTGCCCAAAGCAACCAGCTTTTGGGTATTGGTACAGCTAGTACTAACCGCTTTATCCGTAATACCGGTTGAATAATATGAGACTGTATCCCATCCAATAGCAGTCT
>CALXRR010000038.1 GCA_944390905.1 uncultured Alphaproteobacteria bacterium | reverse complement strand
TTTGTTGCGCATATGGCCGGAATTAAAATTCCTCTGGCTCGTAAGAGTAAATTTTACTCTAACTCGCTGCGGTCAATTGTCTTCTAACGCTTGCGGTGGTCGTTGTCTCTCCCTGGCAAGCTGACAAGACTTGAAGTCTGGAGATATCTTTATGGTAAAAGTCAGAACCAGTATATATAGTTGTAGTGAATTAGATAATGGGGTTAGCGATTTTAAGGAAGCTCAAAATTTTGCTCAAGCTGCTCTGCCTTATCTGGTTGGCAAGGAATTAAAAGCAATATTAATTACCTATTTTGGTCTGAGTGAACAGACAAAGACAATGTCTCAACTTAAATCTCTTTGTGATTATATAAAAGAGCGCGGTGGGGTTGTGTCATGGAGTAGCGATATTGTTTTTTTAATCGGCGATGAACTGTTAGCTATTGAATTATGGGCACCGTGGAAGTTCAAGTTAGGATTAAACACTTTGTTAGTTGATAAAGTGGTTGAAAATCCTAATCTGAGAGCCCCTATAAATTACCTTAATGAGTTTGGAAAAATTTTGTTTAATATTTCAGAGGCTTATGGGGAGGATATTATCGGACATAAAATTGTTAATATTATGCCGGTGGCTTATGGTGATGACAACGATGACGAATCTTGCGTGGCTTTTATGATTGAGTTAGATAATCATCAACAAATTAAAGTTTTTGAAGATTGTGATGATGTTTATATTGAAACCATTCCTAATGTATTTAAGAAGTAAAATTTCAGATGTATTAGCTACTTATAATTAGCCGTAAGAGAGGTTATATCCGACAAATAAGGGTAATTTAATGATTGCGCATAAAAACTTCATTATATTTCTTTAAGGTATCAAGCATGATTAGAAACGAGAGCGAGCAGCATCTTGCGCCAGCATTAAATAGTTGTTGTCGGAATGATAAACAATGGTTTTATCGGCGATTTGTTGATAGCGCGGCAGATAGCTCTGAATGGCGGAAAAGCGCTCTCGGATTAAGCTTTCGGGGGTATGGCGGTGGGTTATTTTTTCTCGCTCTTGGGTGCGAGATAAAGCAACATTCAACGGGCAAAGAATAAAGTCTACCTCGGTAGAAAAGCCGAGTTTTTTCAAGCTGTGAAACAGCTCTATATGTGCATCATTAACGCCGCTATGCTCCAAACAGATGCTTTGCTTGCTACTGACGGCGCGGCGCAAAAGCTCATAGCCGGCAACGCGTGCCGGAAGCTCCCAATTGTGAAAAGCGGTCTTACTACCATAGCGCTCAACATCTTTTTTGTATTTGGGCAGTTGCTCCATGATGGCATCAAAACTTATCATGACCTTATCTGATTGAGCATAACGGCGGCAAAAAGTGCTCTTGCCGGCTCCGGGGACGCCGCTGACCTGAACAAACTCAGGCTGTGACTGAGCCGGTGCTGATGACAAGGCTTTATCAAGTATGTGCTCAAAAGCAGAATCCTTAACTGCCGCATAGTCACATGGGACTAGTTGATTTATTGAGGGCATAAGGTCGGTTAGTTTTAGCATTGCGATTTTAATCTCTATAATTTTTTTATGGTTTATAACATAAAATTAAGAAAAAAACAACAATCAACATCTATCATACTAAAATTATAATGTTATTGGTAAAAAGGATATGCTTATGACTAAAATAAACTGGAAACCGGGGACTATGGTATACCCCGTACCGCCGGCTTTGATATCTTGCGGAAGCGTGGAGCAACCAAATGTGATGACGGCTGCGTGGACCGGAATTATTAATAGTGAACCGCCGATGACTTATGTGTCTATTCGGCCGTCCAGATATTCTCATGAGATTATATCTAAGACCAAAGAATTTGTAATTAATCTGCCAACCTTAAAATTGGTTACGGCTACAGATTTCTGCGGAGTAAAATCAGGTCGTGATGTTAACAAATTCAAAGAAGCTGATTTGACTCCCCTGCCCTGTGCGCAGGTAAAAGCGCCGCAGATTGCCGAATGTCCGGTATCAATAGAGTGCAAAGTTATCGAAATCAAACCTCTTGGCTCGCATGATATGTTTATGGCTGAAATTGTCGGCGTGGATGTGGATGATCAATATTTGGATGAAGCCGGAAAACTGTGGATTGAGAAAGCAGGAATTTTGGCTTTTGTTCATGGGCATTATTTTACGCTGGGCAGAGTGCTTGGAAGCTTTGGTTTTTCAGTCAACAAAAACCGCTTGGCGATGATGAAGAAAATGGAAAAAGTTGAGGTCAGCGTTAAAGAGCCTAAAGCAGCATTGGAAAAACGTGCTGAAAAAGAGGCGCGACCGTTAAGCAAAGATTCTAAATTTGCTAAAAAGCGCAAGCCTTTGGCGCCGCATTCTTCGGCTAATCAAAACAAATTCAGCGGAAAGGCAAAATTTGCCAAGCACAAAAATACGGCTCCGGCTAAAGCATTTGCTAAAGGGCGTAATGCTGCAACCGCAAAACGTCCAACCAGATAAAGCAAAAGCTCAGGCATGAAGACCTGAGCTTTTTTTGAAATTGAAAACTAACTTACTTTCTTAAACCATCCATCTTTTTGACTTTTTGGTAAATGGCCTGCAGATGGCGCCCAAACTCTCCGGCATAAGCGTTTTCATGCTCAGAGAGAAACTCTTTACGGAGCTCCTTGCAGCCGCAGATTTTGTCTGACAAAATCTTCTCCATAATATTAGAAGCACCGGCTCGCAAAGCGGGGCAATCATGGGCTATCTTTTGGCGAAGTTCATCCTCCGATAACTTGGCTAACGCCTTCCACTCATCGCGATGGCAGGTATGGCTGCAAATCATATATGCAATTTCAACACTAGGGAACACTATACCTTCATATTCGGTATACTCGTTTCCGCGATGATGTTCATGCACATATTGGGCAAAGGCCGCAATGGAGGTGAGATTTGATAGTTTTGTTTCTGTTTCCATATCCAATAATTTTTGAGTTAATAATAGAGTTATCGGTCTTAATAAATATCATTTTTGACAATTTGTCAAGTAATAAAGCTATTTATATAAACTCCATAACCGGGCACAAGCTGTGCCAGCCACGGTGTCCGTGCAAGCTGTGCCAGCTTGACCCCCTAACCTAGCTGTTTAGAAATATAGGGGCGGAGGACGAACTGCGTTCGCATCGTGCCCCTGTTGCGAATCTAGAAAGGCATCACCGGGCGAACGGAGAGGTTGATGCTGCCGTAATTCTTAGGGTCGCTGCCCATAGAGGACGACCCACTCGCACTGGCGGTGAAGCTCCACGCGAGGTAGTTTGAGGACTCAGACGACGACCAAACATACTCATAGTTATAAGTGGTACCAAATCCTAATTTAGTTCCTCCGGCAATAGTAATACTGGCATTGACTTTGGCAAAATTGGTGGAATTATTAATGTTGTTAAGTAAATCATAAGACGGTAAACACCAAGATTTACCGCTCGGAGTGCCGGTTGGTTTATAATTATTTGCTGCATTAGCAGCCGCAAAGCGGCTGCCCAAAGCAACCAGTTTTTGAGTATTAGTACAGCTGGCACTAACCGCTTTATCCGTAATTCCGGTTGAATAATATGAACCTGTATCCCACTGAATACCTGTAGCAACCGTATGAACCGCCATAATCCAGCCGTTTTGGCTGGCTGATTTTTCATAAATGACTACACCGAGCAGAGTTTTAGAGCTTAATTTATCTTGCGAGCAAGTGCCGTCGCTGTAATACAACGCGCCGATAACGCAGTCTGAATAATCAGGGGCACTTTGTTTGCAAACTCCGTTTTGCCAAACATAACCATCAGCGCAAGAGCAGTAATTATATTTACCGTTGCAGGCTTGGCTGGCGCCGCCGGTTTGGTTGGTGCCGGTGCAGGTTTTGGTGAAACCGTATTTATCACAGAATTGTTGTTCATATTCCGACTCGGATTTGAAGCATGCCCATTTGTTGCCAAAGGGGCATTTGACGCCACTTCCGCCGGAGCAAGAGGTTTCGGTATAGCCCAAAGTTGCACAATCTTGCGTCGCAACGCACTGGGCGTTAATAGTTTGGGGGATTAAGGACAGACTTGTCCCGATGAGTAGAAAAAGTTTAGTATTATTCATGTTGAACACCCTTTGTTTTAGTAGTTAAAAACAACGTCCACACCTTATTTAACAAAGGGTGGACGGGTGTTCGAAACCGTAACTACATATACGGCCCGGCATTTTCAAGCTAGGCTCTTATATTTACCGGCACCCGCCCTTATAGGCATATAAGCACCGGTAATCATTATTTTAAGTCGTTATACCAAAACGACTATGTAGTAAAGGGTTTCGACGCCCTGACGGACAAACTTTGCCCGCTAATCAAAATTCTAGCATAACAGAGCTTAAAAATCAATGAATAACTCTTGAGAGGTATAAATATCTTAAAATGGCGGCGGCAAAGAGTGATTTCAGCTAATTTCGTCTAGTGGTTTTAGGGAGGTGGAGAGTGAAGGGATTGGAGGGGGGGAAGGGCTGGATTGGAGGTAAGGCGTAAAGGAATGAATAAAGAGGAAGGTAGGCAAGTGTTGAGAAAAATAAATTAGTACAGGGATGTGGAGAGTTAATTGCTCCGGCTTGAGCCGGAGGCACAAGCTGTGCCAGCTTGTGGTAGATGGTCGTTTGGGGATATAACTTGCGTATTGTGGCTAATTTCGTTTAATAAATTTAAGGAAAAACAAATTATGGGAGAGGACTAGTGATTGTAAGTGACAAGAACAGTAAATAATATTTGGATTGTATCGGTTGATAATTAAGGCTCCGGCTTTCGCCGGAGGCACAGGCTTGCAGCCTGTGGTGGATGGTTGGTTATCAAGGAGGCGGAGAGATAAGGGTTTGAGGAGGAGTTGGTTTGAGGGAAATGTGCAATATAGTCATTTTTGTCTAACCAACTAATAGAGGAAAAGATTAAGAGGAGAAAGAGGTGAATAGAAAAGTGGAAAGAAGCAGGTTTATATTATGACTAATTTTGCCTAACAGATTTTAGAAGGTAAGAGGTTGGAGGAATGAGTAAAGAGGAAGGTGGCGAGTGTTGTGGTGCGAGTGGTGAAGGGTGATGTAAAAGAGGGCAGAAACAAATGTCAGCGTTTATGCGTTGCTGCTCCCCTCTCCCGACGACTCAGTCGTCGACCTCTCCCTGCACGGGAGAGGGAAATGTTTGAGTGTGGCATAATCTAAGCATCGCGACTTATCTGCCCCTATTTCTCAACAGCTAACTTAGGGGGTGAAGCTGGCACAGCTTCCGGCACGGGAGAGGCGGATACTTTGGTGCGTATATGCTAAGAGCTTTAGGTCTTATTTGCGGATGTCAAAGGTGGGAAAGGTTTGGCGAAGTTCTGATAATAAATCAGTATCGCTGAAAAAGCTTTCACATTCCGAATCCGTGGTGGTGGTATCTTCGGCAACAGGGCGATATTTTTGCAAGTAATACTCTTTTACTCCCAGTGCAGACAGCTCCTTGCCTATGGTATGAATATCATCAACACTCAGAAGTCTGGGGTCGCAAGTGGTGCGGCACTCAAACTTGATGCCGGAGGATATTAAGGCGTGCAGGCTCTCCATTACTTGGGCAAAATGCTTTTGACCAACAGCTGAATTATAGCGCTCGGCGGATAACGGAGTTTTGATATCAAAGCCTACCCAGTCGACCAAAGGCAAAACCTGTTTGAATAAATCAGAACGGAAGCCACCACTATGCAGTCCGACCTTATAGCCCATGGCTTTAACTTCCTTTATCGCATCAAGCAAAGCATCTTGAACCAAAGGCTCGCCGCCACTGAACACAACCGCGTCCAGTTTGCCTTTGCGCTCAAACAAAAATGATTTGAACTTTGCCCAATCAAAATTAGTTTCCATGCCGATTTTTTGCAATGTCTTATTGTGGCAAAAAGGACAGCGCCATGGACAACCCTGCATAAAAACGACAGCAGCCATTTGTCCGGGGTAGTCTACCATACTGAAAGTTTCAACGCCGCCGATTAATATTGGTTTACTCATTCCTCTATACTCCTGAAAATTATGCCGGATTGCATAACTTATACAATCCGGCAATAAATGAACCCTGTACGATATTATTCAGCAGCAATATCATATTTCTCAAGGTTAAGTACAGCTTTGCTTTCGCAGAAGCATTTACGAGAGTAGAATTCTGATTTCTTACCAACATTGAATTCTGATACTGGACGGAAGTAACCCATTACTCTGGTCCATACTTCACAAGGCTGTCTTTCTTCATCTTTCAATTTGATATCGTCAAAATTAATAGTGGTCATTTTCTTTTCTCCAAATAAATTATAATTAACCTTGAATTGTTTATGCTACTTCTTTTCTGGAAGCGGCAAGTCTTTTGGCTGCCAATTTTTCTTCATCACAAATTGGGCAGTACTTGTGTTCGCCCGAGGTATATCCATGCTTGGGGCATACGGAAAAAGTCGGGGTAATGGTGATATACGGCAAGCGGTAGTTGGTCAGTACTCGTTTGACCAAATCACGGCAAACTTTGGCTGAGGAAATGCGCTGGCCCATGTAGAGGTGCAATACTGTACCTCCGGTATATTTGGTTTGTAAAGTTGACTGCAGGTCAAGTGCCTCAAACGGATCGTCTGTATAACCTGCGGGCAACTGTGAGGAGTTAGTATAGTAAGGATGTTCTTTGGTTCCGGCTTGGATAATATCTGCAAAGCGTTTTTTGTCTTCACGAGCGAAGCGAGTAGTTGCACTCTCGGCCGGAGTTGCTTCCAAGTTGTACATATGGCCGGTTTCTTCTTGGATTTTAACCATCTTATCACGGATATAGTCCAAGAACTTAACGGCAAAATCTTGTCCCCACTGATCAGCAATGTCATGCTCATCGTTGGTGAAGTTGCGAATCATCTCATTAATACCATTTACACCGATGGTTGAGAAGTGGTTACGCAGCGTGCCGAGGTAGCGTTTGGTGAAGGGGAACAAGCCGCCATCTATCAAGCGTTGGATTACTTTGCGTTTGATTTCAAGAGAGGTGCGAGCAATGTCCATCAACTCATCAACACGGGCAAATAAGCCGGCTTCATTGCCTTTGTAAACATAACCCAAACGAGCACAGTTGAAGGTGACAACTCCGATAGAACCTGTTTGCTCAGCTGAACCAAACAAACCGTTACCACGAGCCAAAAGTTCACGCAAGTCGAGTTGCAGACGGCAGCACATAGAACGAATCTGTCCGGGTTTTAATACCGAGTTAATAAAGTTTTGGAAATAAGGCAAGCCGTATTTAGCTGTCATTTCGAACAAGAGCTCTGTATTGTCATCTTCCCAAGGGAAATCCGGCGTCATATTGTAGGTCGGAATCGGGAAAGTAAACGGACGTCCTTTGATATCACCTTTCATCATTACTGTGATGTAGGCTTTGTTAATCATATGCATTTCATCTTTCAAATCACCATAGGTGAAAGGCTGTTCTTCACCGGCAATCAGAGGATGTTTGTCGCGCAAATCTTCAGGGCAAACCCAGTCAAAAGTGAAGTTGGTAAACGGAGTTTGAGAACCCCAACGAGACGGAATGTTCAAATTGTAGATGAGTTCCTGAATGCACTGTTCAACTTCTTCATAAGACATATTGTCTTTGCGGATGTATGGAGCCAAATAAGTATCAACTGAAGAAAAGGCTTGAGCACCGGCCCACTCGTTTTGCAAAGTGCCCATAAAGTTGACCATTTGACCAACTGCTGATGACAAGTGTTTGGGGGCTCCGGCTTCAGTCTTACCGGGGACGCCGTTAAAACCTTCATGCAGCAAGTTTTTCAAAGACCAACCGGCACAGTAAGCGGCTAACATATCCAAGTCATGAATATGAATATCGCCGTTACGGTGTGCTTCTCCTACATTAGCGGGATATACATGGCTTAACCAGTAGTTGGCGGTAACTTTACCTGATACATTCAAAATCAAGCCACCATTTGAGTAGCCTTGGTTAGCATTAGCATTAACTCGCCAGTCCAACTTTTCAAGGTACTCATTGATAGAGCTTTCAACATCAACGACTACTTTTTTATCATTACGAGTGCGCTGACGCTGATCACGATACAAAATATAGGCTTTAGCTGTTGAAAAATAGTTGGCTGAAATTAAAACTTGCTCAACAATATCTTGGATCTGTTCAATAGAGGGTAAAGAATCTGAAAATTTATGTTCAACTACTTTCAAAACCTGAGCAGTTAAGAGCCAGGCCTCCTGCTCACCAAACTCGTTGGTAGATGTACCGGCTTTAAGAATCGCGTTATAAATTTTGTTGCTATCAAACGGAGCCAGCGTGCCATCTCTTTTGGTTACGTTTTCGACTTTTATCTCCTTGTTAGCTATCGGTGACAGTGAGTAGTTGCTTTCAGACATTTCGAACAAACTTTCCTTAATTCTTTGTTGTTTCAATAAATTAGTTACTGTTATCAAAACTGATAATGCTTATACCATATATTGTGTTAAATAAAAGTAAACATCCCTATATATTGTATACACAGTTTTTTTTATTTTTTTGACATGGTTGTTAAAACCTGCCTTTATAAAAGCTGAAAAAACACCTCATAACAACTACAAAATATGTAAATTTGCATAATTTTAAACTTGACGAGGCTATCTATCTATAAAACTTAAATAAAATAAATTTAGGATAGTGGATAAGATTCTTGAAGATTCATTTATTATGCAAAATCAATGATATAGTATTACAAATAATATCCCCATACTTTTCCACAAGCTATCAAGAATCGAAAATACAGGATTCTTTAGGAAAAATAGTCAAAGGAATCGCTATCTTATTAAAAATCCGGCAAATTATGCAACCATATATTTTAATCAGATATGCGTAATTATTTTAGCTTTCAGAATCGATATTTGCGTGAAGAGAATCTAAAAAAATTTATACATCGCAAAAAAAAATTGCTTGCCTTTTATAAAAAAGTAAGGTAGTTTTCTTTCCGTTGTCGGGTGTGTAGCTCAGGTGGTTAGAGCGCTACGTTGACATCGTAGAGGTCACAAGTTCGAGTCTTGTCATACCCACCAATTTTGCCCTTCCTTGTTTGAGGAAGGGATTTTTTTTTGCTTTAATTCCTAATGTAGACTAATGCATTATGCTACTAAACGGAGGGAATATAATATGGAAATAAGATATTTTGATTATTGTAATACAAAGCAGATTTTTTAGCTTTACTTTCAGGCAAAATTTAAGTAGGCTTGCCATCAGACGGGGAGTGATGACCCGTTTGAGGTTTGGCGACCTCTTACTCGACGTCTGAATGCACAGACGGAAAATTATGCAGCTTCCAGAACTTGACTGGAAGGCGACAAAATAAGCTGTTTCAGCCAATATGTCGCACTATTCGAGTATAGTTGCCAACTTCCAGTCGCCTTTTCATCACGGCGACTTTAATTTTATGTGGAGTTGTAGCATGATTAAATCTGGAATTAATATTTCTGTGGCGGCCAGAGTGCCAAAGGTTTCGGTGCTGATGCCGGTGTATAATACCCCGCAGGAGTTTTTGATGGAAGCGATTGAAAGCATTTTGAACCAATCGTTCTCCGATTTTGAATTGATTATCCTTAATGATGCATCGCCAGATGCCAATGTGGAGCGCGTGGTCAAATGTTACCATGATCCGCGCATCAAATATTATCGGAATGACCGTAATCTGGGGATATCAGAATCGCGCAACAAGCTGATTGAGTTGGCGCAGGGTGAATATTTGGCCGTTTTTGACCACGATGATGTATCCCTACCCCAAAGGCTTGAAAAACAAGCGGCACTGCTGGATAAGAATCCGGATATCGGAGTGGTAGGCTGCTGGTTTAAGCTGGTCGGAAGCGATGAGATTCAGAAGCTGCCGGTCAAAAATGCCGATATCAAAAAGCAACTGTTCATCAGCTGTTGTTTGGCGCACTCTTCAACCATGATTAGGAAAAAAGTGCTGCGAGAAAACAACATTAAGTACGAGGCGGTATATTCTCCGTCTGAAGATTATGCCTTATGGTGCAGACTGATTGACAAGACCAAGTTTGCCAATATTTCGGAAGTGCTGTTTTTGTACCGCAATCATGAAGTAAATACATCGCACAAGCAAAGCGTGGAGATGAAAGAGGCCACCATTAGGATTATGGACTTTGTAAAAAGAGATAATCCGGAGTTGTGGGCCGTGGCGCAACAAGACTTGATGGAAATCAGCCGCGGGAAGTTGTGCGGCCTGATCCCATTGATGACCATAAAAAAGTACCAGAACAAAACGGTATGGTTGTTGGGAGGGAGAATCCCATTGTGGTCAAGTACGGACAAACAGGTGGTGTTGACGCCTGATTAAGAACCAAGGTGCTGAATGTTCTTTATTGCAAGCAAATGAGGCCTCCGGCTATGGGAGGCCTTGTTTGTGCGACCATATTATCAAAAAGTTAATCTTTTTGATTTATAGTCCTTATTAAACTCTGGAGGTTGTTGTTTAAGGAGAGCCCAATTGGCTGATAGACATATTGATTTTACAGTCGACTACAAAAAGCTGAAGATTTTTGACGAATACAGCAGCGGTGAAATATTATATCCGCTGGTCTTAGCTTCGCCTCATAGCGGGCAAGTATTTCCAGAGGAATTTTTGGCAGCAATAAAGATGCCGTTAAAAGCGTTGCGCAGCAATGAAGACTCTTTTGTTGATGAGTTGTTTGCTCCGGCAACAAAAATCGGGATACCAATGCTGGCAATGAACATTTCTCGCGCTTTTATTGACGCCAACCGCGACAAAATCGAAATCGACCCCAAAATGTATTATAACTACCCCAATGCAGAAAATGTTCAAGGCGGAATCCGCTGTAGGGTCGGGTTGGGAGCCGTGCACAGAATTAATGCTAACCGTGAAAATATTTATGACGGTCTCCTTAACTATAATGAAGTACAAAAAAGAATTGAATGCGTATATGATGTCTATCACGCAAGGCTACAGCAACTAGTAGATTTAGTCTTAAAAAAATTCGGTTTCTGCTTTGTGCTTGACTGCCATTCAATGCCTTCTAAAATTTGCTCTGTTATGCAAGAGGACAAACCTATTGACTTTTGCCTTGGGACTTTGTTTGACCAAAGCTGCCCTACACAGATGAGTGATTTTATGTTTAGGCTGCTGGAAGACAAAGGATATAAGGTCGTGATGAACTGCCCTTATTCCGGTGCTTTTACTACTTTTAACTATTGTCAGCCCAGAAAAAACGTTCATACCATGCAAATTGAGATGAATCGGGCCTTATACATGTCAGAAAATACACAACAAAAAAACAATAATTTTCAATCAACTAGCAATGATTTAGTTAATATTATTTGCCAGTTTGCTAAATTTTTACTGGATTTTAAAAAATAAATATGTTATAAGTTTTCTCGTTTGGTTAATAAAACCTTAATTTTAAATGTGAAATAAACTTAATTTGGCAGCTCTGTTGTATTGTTTGAAGGGTTGCTCTGATATAAACCGACCTTAGGATTTGCGGTGTTTGATTTTGTTTGCTAATAATACCGTCACCTTAAGCAGATTGAAATTGGCATGTTTATTGCAGAGGGATATTTGTGGTGGTCCTAAGGGGATTAGAGGAATGCGAGTTTTCGTATCAGATTTAATGTTATTACTATTGTTGCTTATGTTGGTTCAGCCGGCAGAAGCCAAGGCTTTTGTTGCTGTCGATGACGCAATGGTGTGTCGTGATGCTGCTCTGAAGTATGAAAAACAGTATCAAATTAAAGAACATATGTTGCAGACTATTACCAATGTGGAGACAGGACGTTGGAACCAAGAGCAAGGACAGACCTTGGGATGGCCGTGGACCGTTAATGCTCAAGGTAAAGGTAGGTTCTACAGCTCTAAAGCCGAAGCCGTAAAGGCTGTAAAAGAACTGCAGGCAAAAGGTGTTAAAAGCATCGATGTTGGATGTATGCAAATCAACCTGAAATATCATGCTGATGCTTTTGAGAGTATTGAAGATGCCTTTGACCCATATAAAAATGTGGAATATGGGGCTAAGTTCCTTAAAAAATTGTATAAAAATAAAGGTAACGACTGGATGAAAGCTGCTATGGCTTATCATTCCGGAGTGCTGAAAAAAGCTTTGCGTTATAAGAAAAAGCTAGTTGTGGCTTATGCTAAGGTTAAACAGCTAAATAGTGAGGAATCTGTAGCTGAGGCTTCAGTCAAGAAAACTTCTCAGGCTACGGAATCTGTGGCTAAAGTGAATAAGACTGTTGTAGCTGCTAATAATAATCATAAAAAAGGTGCTGCTGAAAAAGCTAACCAGTGGCGCGAGGCTAAACTCAGAGAATATCAGAACAGTAAAGTTCGATAAGATTGTATCTTGCTTGTTTATGTTGACTAATGATGGCTAGTGTTCTGAAAGATACAGGTTTGTATTGGCAGCCGCTCGGCGGTAATAATATCGACCAAATCAGCGGACACTCTTATCATTATACTAACGTTAGCAAAAGCAAGGGCAAAACCGAACGTGAAACTATTCTGATTGACTTGGGTAAATTTGATAATCATCAAGCCTTAGGGATTAAAAATTCGGCCGCCGCAGTGCCGGATGTGCGAATCTTCTTGGAAGATGCAAAAAAACTCCCTAAGGCTTTGTTTTTGACCCACTCTCATCCTGACCATTTAAACGGAATCGTCCATTATTTGAAAAATGGATACAAGTTGCCGCCGCTATATGCCGGAAAATATACATTTATGATTCTATATGACTTGTTGACCGAGTTTAAAATTCCGCGCAAAATGTGGCCAAAGATGCATACTATCACTTGTGGCGATGTGATTAAACTCAGCACTATGGAAATTGAGGTGGTGCCGGCGTCGCATACGTGTTTTGACAGTTTTGGCTTTATTATTCGCAACGGCAAAGTAACCGTGTATCATACCGGCGATATGAAGCTCGACCAGAGCACCTGTTTTCGTAAGCCGACAAACCTGAAAAGAATCGCGGAGCTCGCCAAAGATATTGATTATGTGGTGGCTGATTTTTATGGAATCGACTCTGACGGTATGGCGGTGCGAGAGGTCGACACCTATAAACGCTTGGTAAAAATCATCAAAAAAAGCCGAAAGCGCAAAGTGTTTATTCCGGTGTATCCTACCCATCCGGAAATGTATTTGATGGCGTTTATGGCGGCGCTAAAATGCAAAAAAAATGTGATATTCTACGGCAATACGGACTTCTTTACATATTTGAAGATGATTATTGAGTACGGAATATCTTTTGAGCAAATGGCGGGGGACAGAATCAAAGTATCATACGCACACAATCCTGAAGATATCGCCGAAATGGATAATAACTTTGTGGTTATCGGTACATATAATGACATTAATCCGGTGTTTGGCGCAAATAGTCGAAACAGTATCGGCATCATTACCGCAGCAACGTTTTTTAATCCGTTAAAGGGGCAGTTTAATCTGCATAATATTAAGTTTGTGACGGTGGAAGACTTTCCCGAGCTGCAAGGGTATGGACATGGGTTCTTTGGCGATTATGAAAAACTTAACTCTTTGTTTGTGAAAAAGCCGGTGTTTATTCCGACGCATTGTCCGGTGTTTATGATTGATGATGTTCGGGAGCTGGCGGAGTTTGTCGGGATGAGGATAATCCCTTCAACGCCAAAAAATAACCAAATATATTTGCTCAAAAAACGTGTGATAAAGCTGGTGTCATCACTACCGGCGAAGTGGATGGTGGTGATTTATAATACCGAAGATAATGCTTATATGACAGAGGTTTTTCAAAAGTCAACATCAGGTCAAGGTTTTTTGAAGCGTACAGTTAGCCGCCGGCGGTGTATGCGCAAGTTTAAGGCTTATTTATTAAAGCGCAAAAAAGCTATTTCCAATAATTAAAGTGGCGTTATCCCAGATACAAATGTTCGTAGAGGACCTTAACGCCTAAGCAGATTAAGATAATACCGGAGCTTAGCTCAAGGTATTTTATCGGGCAGTTTTTGAAGATACGGCAAAAATTAAAGCCAAGCGAGGCATTGATAAAGGTCACAATACCAATAACGGCGGAGGCGCTCCAGACCGGTGCTTTCATAAAATAGAGCATGGAGCCGGAGACAAAGGCATCAATCGATGTGGCAATGCCGATTACAAACAGCAATTTAAGGCTCAAAAGCTTGGATAGTTTGGGCTGGCAATCACAACCCTTAAAGGCTTCACCAATAATTTTAATACCCAAAACCAAAAACACAAAAAAAGCTATCCAATGGTCGATTGCCTCAATGTGCCGGTAAATTGAACGGGCGCCATACCAGCCCAGAACCGGCATGACAAACTGTCCTAAGCCGGTGGCCGTGGCGAGCTTTAGGGCGGCCTTGCCTTTGCCCTTTTTGATGATTAAGCCATAGGAAAATGACACCACAAAAGCATCAACCGACAAAGCTAACGCCAGAAAAAAAACATCGATGAAGTTCATTGCTTATCTCCTTTATAATATCTCGGTTGTAATAAATCTGCGCGGAGTTGTCAACCTTAGCGAACAATTGACAAAGCGTTTTTTTGCCGCTATAAAGGAGGTGTTAATTTATGATTATGACTATTATGAAAGTATTACCTTTATTAGTAAGATGGGCGGACGGAGTTGTTTCTGATGAAATTAGAGACAATATTGAGCCGTTGGATTTTGTCTTAGATAGCGGAAAGCGTCTTCCTATTCGCAAGATTATAGATGACAAGGTTGATGAAATTGAGGACTGGTTATGGAGGCACCCCGAATATAATATAAATCGGACGGATTTGTTTTATAATTATTGGGAAATTGCTTTTGCGCTCAGAGAATTGGGATTGTTTTCATTGAATGTGTTTTATCGCTCGGACAAAATCAAAAAATTTGAGTCCTTTATGGGAAAGAAGTAAAAGCTTTGGATGAATTGGCGTCCAAGGCTTTTATTTTGCGCAAAAAATGCGTAGAATATTATTGAGGGGGTAAAGAATAAAGGTGATGAAAATTATAAGCTGGAACTGTAACGGCGCGTTTCGCAACAAATTTGCCAAGTTGCTGCCTTTTGGGGCGGATATTTGGGTGGTGCAAGAATCCGAAAATCCAGAGTATTTGCAGGAGAAAGGCATAAAAATACCGGCAGATGTACATTTGTGGCATGGGGATAGAAGCTGTAAAGGATTAAGTATTTTTACATTCAACGGATATAAGGCTGAAAAAGCTGCTTTCTTTTCACCGGAATTTAAATATGCTCTGCCGGTGGTGATTACTCCTCCTGAGGGGACGGGGCCAAAGTTCCTCTTGGTCGGGGTGTGGGCATCGGTTGTGAAAGAGAATCATGACTGGGATTACATCGGGCAGATGTGCGAATTTATGGAAAGGTATCACGCTAACTTTGATGATAATTCGATTTTAATCGGAGATTTAAACAGCAATATGCTGTGGAACAGTTATTATCAAAAGGCGCATAATTACAGCCGTTTTTTGGAACTTATGGCGGAAAGCGGATTGGTCAGCGTATATCATCAATTGGAAAAATGCGCGCAAGGGCAAGAAAAAATCCCCACCAGCTATTATCACCGCGACCCCAAACGTGGGTTTCATATTGATTATGCGTTTATGAGCCCAAAGAGAATCGAGGAATTACACAAATTTGAAATTGCCGGACAAGAGTGGTTGGAATGGAGCGACCATGTGCCGCTGGTGGTAGAGTTATAAGCATAAAAAAAGCCGCCGCAAGTAAAGAATACTTGCAACGGCTTTTATTGTTAGTTCAGGTCAAGCGCTTCTCGCGGCGTCTTGCCGGAATGATTTTTGAGCTTGTGGTAAAGCTCATCATTCCAAAGGAGCTCGCCCTCATAGCCCCCGTCATACATCTCATCAAGGCTGATGGTTTTGTATGAGAACATCGGGAAATCTACGAGTTCCTCCATTGTGAGGTTGCCGCGCCAGAGGTTCTTTAATACCCAGAGGTATTGCTGAGCCTCGGTGCGGAGTTCTCGTTTTTCGCCTGAAGCCTTATGGAGAGCCATCTCTTCATCCGCGTCGGCGATGCGACCTTCCTGCAAAGCTTTCAGGAAATCAGATTGTTCAAATCCGTATTTTCCGTTGCGCATTGCAAACAGAGTGACGGTCACCAACTGCTGGCGTGAAAGCTCAACACCTTCAAGGTGTGTGCCAACCAGCGTCCGCCAATCGCGAGCGATTATCGCTTTGGCCTCATCGTAAGTCTTGCCGGAGAAATCGTCCGGTGAAACCGGCTGACCATCAACATACTTGAGGCCAACCAAGGCGCGGTTAATCTTATCACCGGCGTTTTGCACGCCGTCCAGATAGGCTCGGGTGGTTACTACATAGTCAAAAGCCTCGTCAAATTGATGAGCGAAACTTTCTGAGTTGGTAACCTTAACCGTGGCTGCTTTCTCGGTTATGCTTTCCTCGTCATTGCAGCTTCTGACGCATAAGAGGAGGCACAGGATAGCGGCGATAAGAGCCAAAATCCAGATAATGTACTTCCCTACGCTTCCTGTTTTGTCCTTGCGCCAATTAACTTTGCTCAGGCTCCAAAACAGCAGGATTAAAAGTGCCACGCAGAGGAACCAGAGCCATTGGCCTGCCAGCCAACAAAGTCCGTTCCAGACCAAGCTGCCAAGAGCAACAACGCCCTTTACCAGCAAGTAGCCGATGAAAATGATCGCCGCCAGTATGGCAATAAGAATCAGTAGCCTTAACATGACCTTCAGATTGATTCTGAAAGTTATGTCAAAGTGGTACCATCTGTTGTTTACTCTCTTAATTGTTGCGAATGGATGTCTCACTGTATTTTTTGCCACGCGGTTTCTAATCAGGTCGCCCCGAAAATACTTTCCGATACACGTAGCCTTTTACATTTATAATAATTTTAAGAATAATCTCTTTATCATGTACATAATAGCACAAAAATTTTGTCTAGTCAAGACGGAAAAATTTAACTTAAATCTTTACGCTAAGCGAAAGTTATTTTATAATCTCTGTTCGGAGAAATAAGAATGGAACAACAATTTGACGAAATTTTTAAAAGTCTGCAAAAGTCGACTTTCAGGGCTAAGTTTAAGCTATCTGCCGCTGATAAAAAATATATTGCAGATAAGGGGATAGATACTATTCGTTCGCACTGCCAAGACTTTGTAAAGAAGCGTCTAGCACCGGCGGTTATTCCGAATGACGGCAAGCAGACGCCGATGCGCGGGCATCCGGTTTTTGTAGCGCAACACGCGACGGCTTGCTGCTGCCGTGGCTGCATTAGCAAGTGGCATAAAATTCCTTCTGGGTGTGAGTTAAGTGAAGCTGAGCAAGAGTATTTGGTAGATTTGGTGATGAGTTGGATAGCGCGCCAAGTTGATTAAATTGGCGCATTTAGGCACAAAAAAAACCTCCGTTTTTAGCACGGAGGTTTTTGATTAAGAAAGGCTGAATAAACGATGTTTAGAAGATCTGGCAGCGACCGACTCTCCCGTGTCTTA
>CALXRR010000037.1 GCA_944390905.1 uncultured Alphaproteobacteria bacterium | reverse complement strand
ACGTTGCTTTTGTATCTGCAAAATCTTCGGAACTTCTTGGCAAGCAAGGGAGCAACCGCGACCACCGCGAGCCTAGATTCCTGAGCTAAAGACGTACGTGAGGAAACTTTTTCAGTTTTTTCTGTATTAGGCATCCACAGAGCGAACTTTTACAAAAAACACGGAGTTTGCGGCAGATAATAAGATTTTTAGAAAATTGCGACAGGAGTGTACATAGACGTACATGACTTAGCAATTTTCTAAAAATCTGTATTAGGTGCCCAAAATACGTGTTTTCTTACATAAAAGTTCGGAGAATGAGACATTATACAACCTCAACCTCTGGCACGGTAAAACCACCTGCCCCCACACCACAACAATCTCAACCTCCGGCACGGTAAAAGTTCGGAGAATGAGAAATTATACAATCTCAACCTCCGGCACGGTAAAAGTTCGATATGTGAGATGGATAATAAGAAAAAAGTTTTAAGGCGACAGGAGTGTACGTGCTGGTACATGACTTAGCCTTAAAACTTTTTTCTGTATTAGGCATCCACAGAGCGAACTTTTACAGGGTGGCGGCGATTTCTTCCACCTCATAACATTCTATATAATCCCCAACCTGAATGTCGTTGTAGTTTTCAAAACTCATACCACACTCATAACCGGATTTAACTTCGCGGACATCTTCTTTGAAGCGCTTGAGCTGAGCCAAGGCGCCATCATGAATAACCACATTGTCACGCAACAAGCGTACCTTAGCACCGCGTTTAACAAAACCTTCGGTCACCATACATCCGCCGACTTTGCCGACACCGGTAATATTAAATACATTGCGGATTTCGGCATAACCGATAATCTTCTCGCGCAATTCCGGAGACAGCATGCCTTCCAACGCCTTTTTGATATCATCAACAACGTCATAAATAATTGAGTAGTAACGAATATCTACCCCATCCTGACGAGCCAAATCACGCGCATGCGGAATAGCACGAACATTAAATCCGATAATAAAGGCGTTTGATGCCTTAGCCAAGGTCACATCAGAGTCTGAAATCGGCCCGACGGCAGAGTGCAGAATTTGTACGCTAACCTCGTCATTAGAGAGCTTTTTGATAGTACCTTCAATCGCCTCAATTGAACCCTGAACATCAGCTTTAATAATTACCGGCAAATGCTTAACCTCACCGGACTTAATTTTATCAAGCATCTGTTCCATAGCTGACTTAGCACTTTTAACCAGCTTAGCATCACGCTCTTTACGAATTCGGTAAGAAGTAACCTCTTTAGCCTGAGCTTCATCTTTAACGATAACAAAATCATCACCGGCGGCAGGAGTCCCTTGCAAACCAAGGATTTCGACCGGAGTAGCCGGCCCTGCTTCCATAACTTTTTTGCCGTTTTCATTAAACATAGCGCGAATATGTCCCCACTCTTTACCGGCAATACAAATATCACCGATACGAAGAGTACCATTCTGTACCAGCACAGTAGCCACTGAACCGCGGCCTTTTTCCATTTTGGCCTCAATTACCGCACCCTGAGCCATACGATTGGGGTTAGCTTTCAAATCCAAAATTTCGGCTTGCAGCAAAATCGCCTCTACCAACTTATCAATATTGATACGTTTTTTAGCAGATACTTCGGCGCACAAATATTCACCACCCATATCTTCAACCGCAATACCATGCTGAAGCAAGGCGGTTTTAACCTTCATCGGGTCAGCCCCAGGCAGGTCAATCTTGTTAATAGCCACCACGATAGGCACTTCTGCTGCCTGAGCATGACGAATAGCCTCAATTGTTTGGGGCATAATACCGTCATTAGCAGCAACCACCAAGACTACAATATCCGTCACTTTTGCACCGCGGGCACGCATTTCAGAGAAAGCCTCGTGTCCCGGAGTATCAATAAAGGTAATTTTTTTACCACCGGCCACTTCAATCTGATAAGCACCGATATGCTGCGTAATACCGCCGGCTTCTTTAGCAGCCACATTAGTCTCGCGCAAAGCATCAAGCAACGATGT
This sequence comes from uncultured Alphaproteobacteria bacterium, assembly GCA_944390905.1. Lineage (GTDB taxonomy): Bacteria > Pseudomonadota > Alphaproteobacteria > RF32 > CAG-239 > HGM16780. The sequence continues at coordinate 16,155 of CALXRR010000037.1, read as the reverse complement.
TTTACCGTGGTCAACGTGCCCCATAACGGTCACTACCGGCGCTCTGGGTTGCAAATCATCAGCAGTATCCTCCGGACCGGTCAAGCCTTGTTCAACATCGCTATCAGCCACGCGTTTAACCTTGTGCCCAAACTCTTCTGCCACAATTTGCGCGGTATCAGCATCAATTGGCTGGTTAATAGTAGCCATTACCCCAAGAGCCATAAGTTTTTTAATCACCTCTGCGCCTTTTTCAGCCATACGGTTAGCCAGCTCTTGTACGGTAATCACCTCCGGAATCACTACTTCTTTAATGACTTTTTCTGCCGGTTGTTGAACCACCTGCGGCTTAGGCTGTTTTTTCTTAAAGCGTCTGCGTTGTCCGCCGCCAAAACCATAATCATCGTCATCATCGTCCATTCCACCCATAACGCTATGCAGAGTAACTTTTCCACCGCGGCGTTGAGGTTCAAAGCTGCGTTTGGTAACCTTTTTGCGCTCCTGCTCAAAAACATCATCACGACTGGAAGCGCGGTCGGCAGATTTCTTAAAGCGATTATAATTTCCGCCCTCATCATCGTCATCATCGTCATCAAAATCTTTAGTTTTTTTGACATTTTTTACAGCAAATAAGCGTTCTTCTTCTCTAGCCTGACGCTGAGCCTCAGCCTTTTCAGCCATCATTTTTTCTTCAGCCTCGGCCGCCGCCTTTTTAGCTTCTTCTTCAGCTTGAGCGCGTTGAGCCTGTTCTGCTTTTTCTTTTTCGGCTTTTTCTTCGGCCTCTTGCTCGCGGCGTAGTTGGCGCTGACGTTCTTTTTCTTCCTCTTCCTGACGGCGTTTGGCTTCATGCTCTTTAGCCTCCGCAATCAACTTTAGCTTAGCAGCCGTAGCCTCATCAATCTGCACTTTAGGCTCTTCGGCACGACTAGCACCGATGATTCTTTTTTTGCGGACTTCAACCTGCACCACTTTTTTGCCGTCTGAAGAATGAGTTTTCAGACTTCCGTCACTGTTTTTTTTGAGTGTAAGGGTTGATTTCCCTGATAATGTTAATTTTCCTTTTGCATTATCTTCTGTCATAAAATTTTATCTCCGTATAATACTTTTACGAGTTCAAAAACTGCTCATAACGTTTCAATTCCCAATAGACTGCCTTAGCCATATCACTTTTCAAAAAGGCAATATGCACAGTATTTACTTTATCTAATGCCTTGTCCAACTCCTCAATAGAATACACCTCAACCATTTCCATGCCTTTGGAAAGCTCCGTCATTTTTTGATGCCCGTCGGCACCGGCGTCTTCAGCCTCCAAGATAAAAGCGACTTTATTTTTAGCCAAAGCCTCTTTCACTTTTTCGAACCCGCACACCAGACATCCTGCTTTACGAGCCAAATTAATCATACTCAGCCCGTTTTTTTTAAGCAAAGCTTCAACCATATTGACCAAATCCGGACAAGGTCTCCCTTTTCCTTTGGTAGCCTTTCCGAAACAATTTTTCTTTACGGCCTCAGCCAATATTTGCTTAGAATTAGAAACAAAGACCCCGCGCCCTGCTAGTTTTTTGTTCAAATCCGGCACGATTAAACCGCCGTCGACCATCGTAAATCGCAACAAGCCGTCTTTATCTTTGCTTTCTCCGGTAACAATACAACGCCGGTCTTCTGTTTCTTTTGTTTTCAAAATCTTACCCCAAACAATTCAAGCTCAACAGCGGAGGAGCATAACAACTCCCCCGCTTCAATGACTTATTCTTCCACAAACCAATGTTCGCGGGCTTGCATGATAATCTTATTGGCCTCGACCTCAGACAACACGTTTTCACCCAACATTTCCATCAATTCATCAGATGCCAAATCACCCAAATCATCAACGGTTTTGACACCTTTTTCAGCCAAGGTAATAATCATATCTTGGTCAAGCCCGTTGATTTCAGACAATTTTTCATCAATACCCAAAGACTTGCTCTTATCGGCAAATTCTTTATCACGCTTAGCCACAAACTCTTTGGCACGGCTCTGCAATTCTTTAGCCACATCTTCATCAAAGCCTTCGATTTCCGCCAGCTCAGACAAATCAACCAGCGCGATTTCATCAACCGTAGAGAAACCTTCAGCCACCAACAAATGAGCAATCATCTCATCAACATCCAAAGCCTCAATAAAGCGCTGTGAACGAACTTTATTTTCGTTATTGCGTCTCTCCTGTTCTTGCTCTTCGGTCAAGACATCAATGTCACATCCCAACAGTTGCGATGCCAATTTGACATTCTGCCCGCGGCGTCCGATAGCAGCTGAGAACTGGTCTTGCGGCACAACCGCCTCAATACGATTGTTTTCTTCATCAAGCACAACCTTGGTAACCTCCGCCGGAGCCAAAGCGCTGACAATATATTGAGCCTTGTCTTCAGAATAAGGCACAATATCAATTTTCTCACCCTGCAGCTCGGTCACAACTGCCTGCACACGAATACCGCGCAAACCAACGCAAGCACCGACGGCATCAACGGTAACATCATCAGCCTTAACTGCGATTTTAGCCTTTGAACCAGGGTCACGAGCCACACCCATAATTTTAACAATACCATCATAAATTTCCGGCACTTCCTGCGTAAACAGCTTGGCCAAAAACTCCGGACAAGTACGCGACAAAAAGATTTGCGGCCCTCTGTTTTCACGACGCACATCTAATACATAAGCACGAATACGGTCGCCATTTTTGAACTTTTCTCTTGGGATAATTTCATCACGGCGCAAAATAGCTTCGGTCTTACCGATATCCAAAACCAAATTGCCAAACTCATTACGTTTAACCGTACCATTTACGATAGTACCGATTTTTTCTTTATATTCTTCAAACTGTTTATTGCGTTCAGCCTCACGAACCTTCTGTACAATCACCTGCTTAGCAGTCTGAGCAGCAATACGTCCAAAATCAATCGGCGGCAGCTGGTCAATCAAAAACTCGCCGATTTCGGCATCAGCCTTATAATCTTTAGCACGCGAGAGGGTAATCTGAGCAGCTTCGTTTTCAATCACGGCATCATCAGCGACGACTTCGCGATATCTTGCCAAAGAAATGGCACCGGTTTTGCGGTCGATTTTAGCTCTGATATCGTGTTCCATACCATATTTGGAGCGCGCTCCTTTTTGGATGGCGACTTCCATTGCGGTAAACACATCTTCTCTGTCAATATTTTTCTCCCGAGCCACCGTATCTGCGACTAATACGATTTCCGGTCTTGGCATACTTTCCAAATTTTCCATGATTATCCTCATTTATTTTTTATGATTAAGATTATAACTCGACTTCAGGCTGAGCCTCTTCATATTTTTTCAAGAGCTCATCCGTAATTACAATTTTCGCTTTAGCCACATCGGCAAAAGGAATAGTATACATCACGCCGTCCATATCAAAGGCAATATTCTGCGCATTATCAATACTAATGATACGCCCTTTAAAGCGTTTTCTTTTTTCGATTTCAACTGAGGTCTCGACTTTAGCCTCATAACCTGCAAAACGGGCAAAATGCTCCGGCTTAGTCAAAGGCCTATCGATTCCGGGCGAGCTGACTTCCAAAGAATACTGACTTTCAATCGGGTCTTTTTCATCTAACAGGTCAGACAACACACGGCTCACTTTAGCACAGTCATCAACGGTAATATCTTTGCCGTCTTTGCGGTCAATCATCACCTGCAGGGTCGGATTTTTAGCCCCGACAGTCAAGACACGAACCAACTCATATCCCATTTTCTCAACAACGGGCTCCAGCAAATCATTGAGCGGATGTTTATTCATCTTGTACGATTCCTCTTCTTCTTAACAAAAAAGCGGGGTTTTTGACCCCACTTTCAAACTAATATTCCCAAACTCTGTCAACTTTATATCACAAACTTTTAAAAAATCAAGCAAATTTTTCAGTTTCTGCATGAAGCGGCTGATTTATCCGTCTTCCAGATGGAGCAAGACCGACACGCTAATCATAGCCGTAATCAAGATTGGCGCCCACACGGCCAACTCAATCGGAATATATCCGTTAAGACCGAAAGCATAAATCACTTGTGATGAAAAATACACCAAGAAACCGGAAGCAATACCCCCGACGATTAAAAACATCACCCCGCCGCGTCGCATATTTGGGCGCAGAGCAAACAAAGCCGCCACCAGCACCATCGCACAAAGCATGAAAGGCGATGCAATTAAAGACAAATACCTCATCTGGTGCTTAATTGCCGAAAACCCTGATTTTTTATAAAAAGAGATAGTCCCCGGCAAATCCCAAAAAGATATAGCCTCCGGATCAATAAAGTTTTCTTTGATTCTATCCGGAGTAATAGATGTTTCATACTCCACATTACTCAAATTAAGGCGAGGTTTTCCGGCCTCAAACACTTCAACATCTTTCAGTTCAAATGTTTTGTCTTTCAGCACGCCCATAAAGGCCTCTACCCGCCGCAATATCTGAGAGTTTCTGTCCAACTCCAAAATGCTCATATCATACAGGTGCAAAGTATCTTCATCTTGCTGACGAACTGATTTAGCCTGCAACACCAACACATGGTTATTGTCGGTAGCTTCCCTAATCCACAACCCTTTGTCAGAAAAGAGCACTGCTTTAGGGTTTTTGGTTTTAAGACGATAATCCAAGGTCTCAAACATTTCATACATTTTAGACGCCACCGGATTCACCACCGTCACATTAATCACACCAATAACAAATACGGCAAACAATATTGGGCTCAAAAATCCCCAAACCGAAACACCGGCGGCACGCACAATCACAAATTCATTATTTTTGCTGACTTTCCAAAACGTCACCATAGCGGCAATCATCATCACGAACGGAAAAATCATATCCATCGTCCGCGGGAGTTTCATAATCGCCATTTCCAGCACAAATCCCCAACCGATATCCGGTCTGTCGGCCACACGGCGCAGCAAATCAATCATTTCAAACATAAAGACGACGCCCAAGACCATCAACAGCACGGCCAAAAAATTCCACACAATCTGCTTGGTCAAATATATTCCGAGAATAGAACTAGGCTTCATCGTCACAAAATCCTGTTATTTTTACATTTATGGCTAACATAAACCAAAATAAATTATTCCGCAATAATTAAAATTCCCTTCATAAAAACAACCATACACTCCAATATCTCAAACTCTCACCCCAGCACAATCTCAACCTCCGGCACGGTAAAAGTTCGATATGTGAGATGAATAATAAGAAAATAACTAAAAAAGTACCGCAGCGTACAACTAGGTACGTGAGGAAACTTTTTTAGTTTTTTCTGTATTAGGCATCCACAGAGCGAACTTTTACAGGGTGGAGAGATATCGCTCCGCACTATCCGCTACCACCACCACAATATTCGCATGCGCAAAATCAGGCCTTTTGGCCAACTCAACCGCCGCAGATATCGCTGCTCCGGCTGAAAAACCTATGGGCAAACCTTCAGTTGCCGCAACTTCAAACAACATCTTGCGCGCATCATCATCAGTAACGGTCATTACCTCATCAACCAAAGATGCATCATAAAAAGGCGGGATAAAACCGGCTCCGATTCCGGGGATTTTGTGCGGACCGGCCTTTCCGCCGCTCAGCACCGGACTTGCCGCCGGCTCTACCGCTACAACATATAACTCCGGATTACAGCTTTTTAAGGTTGAGGCGATTCCGATTAATGTTCCGGCAGTACCTGCGGCCGCCACCAACACATCTACATTGCCGCCGGTATCTTCCATAATCTCCATACTTGTACCCAAGCGATGCGCCTCAGGATTCGCCTCATTTTCAAATTGCTTCAGCATAATCACGTCTGGGCTTTTGGCGGCCAAAATTTCAGCTTTTTTGATAGCTCCGGACATTCCGTCTTCTTTAGGGGTCAAAATCACCTGTGCCCCAAACAACTCCATCAGCATAATTCGCTCACGGCTCATATTTTCGGGCATCGTAATCACCAGCTTAAAACCTTTGGCCGCACACATTGCCGCCAAGGCGATTCCCGTATTTCCGGAGGTTGCCTCCACAAACACGGTATTTTCGTTGACTTTGCCGCTTTTTTCAGCTTTTTCAATCATATTGAGCGCCACTCTGTCCTTGATTGAAAACAACGGATTATAAGCCTCACACTTTGCCAACAGATTAGCTTTAAGCTTGTGCTTTTTCATCAAGCGATTAAGCTTGAGCATCGGCGTATGCCCGACCATTTCGGCCACAGAATTATAAATTTTTCCCATTTTATTCCTCTAATTTGTTTATAAAGCGCAAAATAGACTTCTTTTCTGCGGTTATTTTGCTATGATACGGCACATAGTATACTAAAAAAGCTAAAAAAATGATAAGATTTGGCATCATCATCGGCTTTATCCTTACGATAGGGGCATCATATCCAGCCTCTGCCACCAGTCTGGATGAGCTTTACCGCGACATAGTCCGCTCTGACAACAGCGGCTATCTTCCGTTATATGTCAAAAACCGCAACGCTCCGGAGTTTTTATTTGATGATTCAGAGCTCAAATCCGACCAACCCAATCCGGAGCTTTTACCTGTAAAAGAAGATGATTTGAGCATCGACTTCGGCAACCATCGCAAACAACAAGATATGGAAGAAATCGCCCAAAAGCTCCTCTGGCAGCAGTCTCTTGAAGCCATAAAAGCCAACAAAGTCACCCCTGTTGCTTTGGGTGAAGTTGAACGTCGCGCCGCCCAAGACGACCCTACTGCGGTTGAGGTCTATGCTTATATGTACGCCAAAGGCATCGGTGTTAAAGCTGATTTAATCAAAGCCTTTGGGCTTTATCAGCGCGCAGATAAATTAGGCGTCAAAAACGCCCTGCAAAACGCAGCTCAAGTATACAAGGCCATGAACTTTGACCAAAGAGCCGCGCTTTCACCTTTTGCAGAACAATCTGAAGACTAATCTTCATCAAATATTTTTTGCATGGCCGCAAAGTGCCAATAATTAATTTTGAGTTTGCCGACCAACACATCGTCCAACTCCGCCCACACGGCACAACCGCCATCAGGTGTCACCCACTTCAAGCGTTCATCTTCCGGCCAATAAGTCGCCACATCAAACACATCAAAAGCTTGATGATAATGGATAAACGGATTTGTTCCCGACGGATTATCATCGGCATAATCCACCTCCTGCTCAAAATGCTTTGCCGCTTCCGAAGGCATAATATCCACACCGGTTTGCTCATAAATCAAACGAGACATATTATCCCGCAAGTTTTCGCCACGCGGACAAACCCCGCCGACCAGCTCCGGCACGTCACTTTTGGGCGGATAGTGCAGCAGAATTTTATCATCTTTAATCAGCAGAGCAAAATACCCGTTTTCAACAGCCGGCACCACATCATCGGCAAACACCGCGCGCCCTTTGCTGTTGACAAACACATTATTCATGCTCGGATTCTTTCACCAGTTCATCAACAAAAGCCTGCAGCCCGACCTGACGCACGCGTTTCATTCTCTCACCTGAAATAATTTTTTGCACTTTGCATACTGTCTCATCAAGGTTGACATTAACAATCACATAATCAAACTCTTTCCAATGAGACACTTTGTCTCTGAACTGAGCCATACGTTTGTTAATCACCTCGGCACTGTCGGTAGCTCTGCCTTCCAAACGGCGGCGCAGTTCGGCAAAAGACGGCGGCAAAATATAAATAGTCACCACATCGTCGGGGGCTTTTTCTTTCATCTGTCTGGCTCCTACCCAGTCCATATCAAACAGCACATCTTCGCCCACATTCAAAAAGCTATCAACTTCGCGGCGCAAAGTCCCGTAGCGGTGCCCATATTGAGAATCAACTCTTTCATAAAAAGCATCTTCGGCGACCAGCTTGTCATATTCTTCATCACTCAAAAAATGATAATCGACACCATCAACCTCGCCTTCTCGAGGAGCGCGGGTTGTCGCTGATACCGAAAATTTAATATGCGGGTCTTGAGCCAACACTTCCTTACAAATTGCGCCTTTTCCGGTCCCTGAAGGCCCTTCGATAATAAACATTGCTCCGCGTCTGACTTGTCTCAGCTTATCAATAATATTGTCCATTTTTCCTCCGCATTTGAAATATAACTTTACTTTTTAGGATAATATCCTAATTTTAATAAAAATCAGTTTAATAAGGATTTAACAAAATGGCAACATCAAAACGCACTCTATCGGTATTAATCACCGGCGCTTCAAGCGGCATCGGCGCGGCACTGGCTCAACAATACGCCAAAACCACGGCGCATACCTTGTTCATCTGCGGGCGCAACGCAGAACGCCTGCAAGAAACCGCTCGCCTCTGTGAGCAATTAGGGTGCAAGGTTTACAGCCAAATTCTTGATGTTACGGACCACCAAGCCACTCAAAGCTGGATAGAGCAAAGCCACCGCCAAACACCGCTAAACTTAGTAATCGCCAACGCCGGCACCGGCACCATCCACGATACGGTCGATTCGATTTACCAAACCTTTGACACCAACCTCTACGGGGTCTTGAATACGATTCTTCCGAGCATAGAACTCTACCGTCAAGCCCCGCATGAAGATACTAAACAAATCGCAATAATCAGCTCCATGGCGGGTTATCACGGTCTTTCGACTTGTCCGGCATACAGCGCAAGCAAGGCTGCGGTTAAAGCTTATGGCGAGGCTCTTCGCGTCAAGCTCAAAAGTGAAGGCATCAAGGTCAGCGTTATCTGCCCCGGATTTGTCCGCTCCCGCATAACGGATCAAAACACCTGCCCAATGCCTTTTTTCATGGAAGCACCGGCCGCAGCCAAAATCATCGCCGAAGGATTAGAAAAGAACAAGGGCATAATCTCCTTTCCGGCACCGATGCGCTTTGCAACATGGCTGATGTCGATTCTTCCCAACTGCATCAGCGATTTTATCTACGCCCAACTTCCGGACAAAGCCTAAAAAGACTATACCATCCCTCCCCATGCAGGGAAACTTTGCCAGCTCCACCCCTCAGATATTTTCCTCTCCCGTGCAGGGAGAGGGTGGCGGCTGAGCCGTCGGGAGAGGGGAGCAGCGACGCAATAGCGCTGACATTTAACCTTTATTTTTTTACGTTCTTTTCCTCTCTTCCATTCAACTGACATCTAACCAACCATCCACCACAAGCTGAATAGCTTGTGCCTCCGGCTCAGCCGGAGAAGCTGTGCCAGCTTCACCCCCTAACTTAGCTGTGGCTTGTTTTGTACCCAAGAAGTTGCGTTGCTTAGATAGAGCCCATTGAGTGTCAATATTTTTTATTAACTTCAAACCTATGCCATTATAAAACCATCCACCACAGGCTGCAAGCCTGTGCCTCCGGCTATGCCGGAGTTTTTAACTCTCCTCACTACTAATTTTTGATTTTTTATATCTCACCCTCCCCGCCCCTCCCTATGCAACAGGGAGGGAGAAACAACGCTGCCGCCTGCATCGGTCACCTCACCCCTTCACTCCACCTCCTAAAACTTATTAGACAAAATTAGCCATAATATAAATTTATCCCAACCAACCATTTAACACCCCCTTATCTCTCCACCTGTTTTATAAAAAAAACATCCAACACAAGCTGAAACAGCTTGTGCCTCCGGCTATGCCGGAGCTTAAACCATCAACAAACTCTAACTCAAACCAGCGTTTAGATGTCCGGGTCAAGCCCGAACATGACTGTTGATAATATTTTTTTTATTCTACTCACCCAGCCTCAATATTTCTTTATTAACTTCAAACCTATGCCATTATAAAAAACCACCCGCGCAATATATTCCTCTCCCGTGCAGGGAGAGGTCGACGACTGAGTCGTCGGGAGAGGGCAGCCCCGACGCGCAAGCGCCGGCATTTATTTTTATATTTTTTAGCCTCCTTTTTCCGGTTTCCTTCCGCCTTCTATTTTTTTTACCTTACTCATTCCTTTACACCATCCTTTCCTTAAACTAGTTAGACAAAATTAGCCAAACGCCACAAATACCACCATTCTCACTTGAAAATCCACATTTCACCATTACATCAAAAACCACTTGCAACCTCGGCGCCAAAGTGGTATTCTAAATTTGCAATTGGATGAACCGGCTGCAGGAAGCTGTGCCAGCTTCACCCCCTAATTAAGATGTTTCTTTCACCGTGTTTTAATTACACGGATTTTTTTGCCCTTTTTCCCGTCCTTGCTTGAAAATAGTGATTGAAACAAATAAAAATTTATGTTATACTGCTCCTATGTAAAATGATATGGAGCTTTGATTATGAAAATACGCTTTTTATTGCTAGGGACAAGTCTGTCCTTAATTCCCCAAACTATTAACGCTCAATGCGTCGCCACGCAGGATTGCGCAACTTTGGGCTATACCGAAACCAGCTGCTCCGGCGGCACTGGCGTCAAATGCCCCTTCGGCAACAAATGGGCTTGCTTCAAATCAGAGTCGGAAATCAAAGACCAACTCTGCAATGACCTTGGCTTTACCCTCCCCTGCACCGGCACCAACCAAACCGGTAGCACCGGCAAAGCCTGCAATGGAAAATATAATTATTGTTCTTGTGCTGACGGCTATGTTTGGCAAAATGGTGCTTGTACACAAAGCACCCCTGATTATTCTAACTGCGTCATTGGTGCGTTGTATTATAGCGACGGCACTTGCTCGCAAGATAAAATTAGCTCTAAGACTCTGCTCGGTGTGGTTATTTATGAAAAATCGGCTAGCCAGAATGGCTGGATTATGACGGTTAAGCCGGTTAAGACAGGTATTCAATGGGGTGGACACGGTACGGATATTCCAGGGCTTGGTAACTTCAGCTCAACTCCAACTGATATCCAAGCCAGCTGTACTAATACGGATATTATTACGGCATACGGCAGTAGCTCGACATATCCGACAGCATGGGCGGCAAAGAATTATAGTCCTAGCGGAACTCCAAGCGGTAAAAGCTGGTGCCTGCCATCAGGCGGATTATTGGATAACCTCACTAATTCATCAAACGCCGCCAAAGTCAACGCCGGTATCACCACTGCCGGAGGCACTAAATTAGGATATGTATCCGGTGGACCTGAGTACGTTTGGTCGTCGTCTGAGGGCTCCAACGGCGGCGCGTGGCGCTTCAACGCCCTTACGAGTGGTTCGTTCACTATGGGCAGCTACCATAAGAGCGAATACACCAGCAGCTTCTCCGTTCGCCCGGTGCTCGCTTTTTAGGTTTTTATCCCTCTACCGGCACTGTCATCCTCGGGCTTGACCCGGGGATCCAGTGCCAAGAACTCAACATCGGCACCATGTAAGCATCGCGCCTCCTCTGCCCCAATCTCGCTACCACAAGCCTAGGGGGTCAAGCTGGCACAGCTTGCAGGGGCACGGCGCGAACGCAGTTCGTCCTCTGCCCCTATCTCGCTACCGCTAACTTCAGGCTCGTCGCAATGACGAGCCTTTAAAATATGGATTCTAAGAGTTTGATAAATCCTTATGCTACGCCGCAGATTTGCGACGCGGTGTACAACAACTGGTACATAAGAAGCAAATCTGCAAGTATGATAAGGGTTTTGCAAACTCCCCATACGCCGCAGATTTGCGACGCGGTGTACAACAACCGGTACATAAGAAGCAAATCTGCAAGTATGATAAGGGTTTTGCAAACTCCCCAGCACAGCTTGCATTACAACACCTCGCGCCGTCCCAAATGATCCGGAGCCGAAATCACACCTTCCTGCTCCATCCTATCAATCAAAGTTGCCGCACGATTGTATCCTATGCGCAAACGCCGCTGAACATAACTGATAGAGGCCTTTTTGTCATTGCGTACAATATCTACCGCCTGCATATACAAATCTTCATCAGAGTTGCCGCCGCCCATATCGCCTTTGTCAAACACGGCACCGCCACCACCGGAAGATTTGTCGGTATTAAGGTCTCCTTCGGTAACTCCGGCCACATACTCCGGTTCTTTCTGCGATTTAATAAACTCTACAATCTGCTCAACTTCGCTGTCTTTCACAAATGCACCGTGAATACGCTGCGGCCGCTGCCCAGCCGGCATATACAGCATATCGCCTCGACCCAACAACTGCTCGGCACCTTGCTCACCCAAAATGGTACGGCTGTCGATTTTTGATGTTACCTGAAAACTGATTCGGGTCGGGAAGTTGGCTTTAATCGTACCGGTAATAACATCAACCGACGGGCGTTGCGTTGACATAATCAAGTGCAAACCGGCAGCACGCGCCATCTGCGCCAAACGCTGGATAGCTGCCTCCACCTCTTTTCCTGCCACAAGCATCAAGTCCGCCATTTCATCAACCACAATCACAATGTAGGGCAACGGGGTCAAGTCAAGCTCCTGCTCTTCATAAATCGGCTTTCCGGTTTCGGCATCAAAACCCGTCTGCACCGTGCGTTTAATCACCTCGCCGCTGGCTTTAAGCTCTTTGAGCTTCTGGTTATAGCCCATAATATTGCGCACATTTAGCTGCGCCATGGCACGATACCGCTCTTCCATTTCGCGCACTGCCCATTTAAGACCGACCACCGCCTTGGCCGGATCCGTAATCACCGGCGTCAACAAATGCGGAATCCCATTATACATTGAAAACTCAAGCATTTTCGGGTCAATCATAATCAGCTTGCACTCATCGGGGCGCATTTTGAACAACAGCGACAAAATCATCGAGTTCACCCCGACTGACTTACCTGAACCGGTAGTACCGGCCACCAACAAGTGCGGCATTTTGGTCAAATCAGCATAAACATTGCGCCCGCCGATATCTTTACCCAAGACAACATTCAGCTCATTTTTGCTGACTTTAAAATTGTCATCTTCAAACAAATCACGCAACCAAACCGTCTCACGATTTTTGTTAGGCAGTTCAATACCAATGGTATTAGACCCCGGAACCACGGCAATACGCACCGACACCGCCGACATTGAGCGAGCAATATCATCAGCCAAACCGATAACTCGTGCAGTTTTGGTCCCCGGTGCCGGCTCCAATTCATAAAGCGTAACCACCGGCCCCGGACGAACTTTAACAATTTTGCCTCTGACGCCAAACTCTTCCAGCACGCCTTCCAGCTCACGCGCCACGCTGTCCATTTCTTTTTCAGACATTGTATTGCCGCCTTTGCTTGCCGGTCTGGACAACAAATTAATATCCGGATATTGGTAGCCGTCATCAGCGGTTTTGGCTTTTTTATCAGCAGCAGATTGCGGAGCTTTGGCCGGTGCTTTCGATTCGCTTTTGGCCTCATCGCCGCCAAACTTAGGCTCTTTGCGCACTTTGGCCTTTTTAGCCTTTTTGTCGGCTTTATCTTCGGCTTCGGCAGCTATAATTTCAGTTTCCGGCTCTTCATCATCACTCTCATCTTTGCGGTGCGGCAAATGTATTCTGCTCAACATATTCCATACAAAACGCAACCCGCGATAAGAATAAATACACCATACAGCCACTGCGTGTGATACTTTAAGATAAAATGCTTTGCTCCACTTCCACCAATCTTTATAAGTAATTCCGACGGCATAATCAAAGCACAACCAAGCAAACAAAAACATTACTAACGCCACCGGAATTTCGGGGTAAGGATAAGGATACACATCGCGCACAAAGGTCATGAGCAGACCCCAAAACATTTCCCCGCCGACCCCACCGGCCTTCAATCCGAGCCACGCCGGCGGAATATTGGTCAGCACACCGGACAAAGCCACAATTCCCAATATCCAAGCCAAAATCCGACTGTAAGGATTAACAAATTCTCTCAAGCGCAGTTCATTAATTCCCCAAACAATCGGCGCGACCAAAAACAGCACCAACGCCAGCCCGAACCACGACAAAACCCAATCAGCGGTCTTAGCACCTTCGGCTCCCAGCAAGTTGCGCACATTTTCAGCAGAAGAGACATTAAGCGCATTATCACCGGCATTAAAAAATATCACACTCACCAGCGCAAACAACGCTCCACCCACCAACAAAGCGCCGCACATACGGTGCAAAGTTTTGTTAAACCACGTTTTTTTCTTTTTCTTAGCCATATTTTCACCTTATAATCACGCTAAAAAGTCCGCCGTTTTGCCGCCGGATAACTCTCAATTTGCGCTGATTATAAACCCAAAACCTCAATTTTATCTTAACAAAAAGGGGTTAAAGCACACGGTTTTTCTGACTAAAACGGTTTTAAAACTTGACTTTTGGCACAATATCGCTCAAGCTGAAACCGATGTTTAAACAACAAAGGATATTTATTTAGATGAAATATGCATTTGTATTTCCCGGCCAAGGTTCACAATTTGTCGGCATGGGAAAAGAACTGGCAGACAACTTCAAATCTGCTAAAGATGTATTTCAGGAAGTAAACGAAGCTTTATCACAGGACTTGTTCAAAATTATGGTTGAAGGTCCGGAGAGTGAATTAACGCTCACCGCCAACACCCAACCGGCGATCATGGCTTATTCTATGGCTGTTGTCCGCGTTCTTGAGCAAGATTTCGGTATCAAACTCAAAGACAAAGCCTCATTTGTAGCCGGTCACTCTTTAGGTGAATACTCCGCCGCCTGCGCTGCCGGAGTATTTTCTTTATCAGACACCGCGCGCCTGTTGCGCACCCGCGGCAACGCCATGCAAGAGGCTGTACCGCTTGGTGTTGGTGGCATGGCTGCCGTACTTGGCGTATCATTCAAAGATGTCGGAGCTTTGGTTGAGGCTTGCTCAGAAGACGGTTCGGTCTGCGTTGCCGCCAATGACAACTCTGACGGACAAGTTGTATTATCAGGGCACATGGCCGCTATTGACAAAGCGGTTGAAATTGCCTCTGAGTTTGGCGCCAAACGCTGTGTCAAACTTCCGGTAAGCGCCCCTTTCCACAGCCCGTTGATGCAACCAGCCGCTGAGGTTATGGCTGATGCTTTAGGCAAAGTCACCTCTCATCCGGCTCAAATTCCGTTGATTGCTAACGTATTGGCTCATTCCATCACGGACAATAAAGAAATCATCGCTAATCTCATCAAACAAGTTACCGGCAGCGTCCGCTGGAGAGAAAGCGTTATCTATATGCATGATGAAGGAGTAACCGATGCCGTTGAGCTTGGCGCCGGCAAAGTCTTGTCCAACATCATCAAACGCAGCCAGCCTGACATTCACGCTTATGCGGTTGGTTCTGCCGCCGAGATTGAAGAATTGGCAAAAAATTTATAACACTAACTTTAAGGAAAAACACAATGTTTAGATTAGATGGAAAAGTAGCTCTCATTACCGGTGCCGCCGGTGGCTTGGGAGACAAAATTGCCCGCACCCTCCACGCTCAAGGCGCCACTTTGGCCTTGACCGATATGCGTGCTGAACCTATGGAGAAACTCAAGGCAGAACTCGGTGACCGAGTTGAAGTTTTCACCGCCAACTTAACCGATGCCGAAGCCGTCAAATCTTTGGTTGATAATGTTGAAGCCAAACTCGGCCGTATTGACATTTTGGTTAACAACGCCGGTTTAACCCGTGACAACATCTTCATCCGTATGTCTGATGAAGAATGGCAGTTGGTACTTGATGTCAACCTCACCGCCGGTTTCAAACTTGCTCGTGCAGCAGTCCGCGGCATGATGAAACGCCGTTTTGGCCGCATCATCGGTATCGCCTCTGTTGTTGGTGTAATGGGCAACGCCGGTCAGGCCAACTATGCAGCCTCCAAAGGCGGTATGATAGCCATGAACAAGAGCTTGGCTCAAGAAGTTGCCTCTCGTGGTGTAACCGTCAACTCCATCGCCCCCGGATTCATCAGAACTCCAATGACTGATGTTTTGACCGATGATGTCAAAGCCAAATTAATGGCTCGCATTCCGGCCGGCAAACTCGGTGAAGCGCAAGATATCGCTAACGTTGTA
Organism: uncultured Alphaproteobacteria bacterium; assembly: GCA_944390905.1. Classification (GTDB taxonomy): domain Bacteria; phylum Pseudomonadota; class Alphaproteobacteria; order RF32; family CAG-239; genus HGM16780. The sequence continues at coordinate 324 of CALXRR010000037.1, read as the reverse complement.
GCCTTCTTGGCCAGTGATGAAGCTCAATACATCACCGGACAAACCATCAACATCAACGGTGGTATGGCGATGATTTAATTCCTTCAAGGAAAAATCTCCAAACAGGGTGGCTCTCCACCCTGTTTTTTTTACCTAAGTATACATCCCCAGCTTGTGGATAACTCGGCGCGAAATAACCTCGCTTCCTAAGCCCCAAAAAGCTAAAAAACAGAGATGTAAAAAAAATATTTCACATAAAATCAGGTACTTATCAAAAATCTGTCGGGACATATTTGTCCCGACAAATGTGTCGGGACAAAAAAGTCATGTGTCGGGACAAAAAAG
>CALXRR010000036.1 GCA_944390905.1 uncultured Alphaproteobacteria bacterium | reverse complement strand
AATACACCGAACCTAGCACAAGGTTTGACTTTGAATGCCAATGCGGCTCTTTACCCGCAGCAAAATTCATTCAACACCTATTCTCAACCATATCAACTCGCTCAAAACACTAATCCTAATACGGCGAGTGATGTAGCTTCCTTACAGCCTTCCTATAATGCTCTGCCGGAGTACCAATTAGGAACATTAAGCTTAAAAGAAGAATCAGATAATGGTAAAAATATGTTTAATAATTGTAATGAGGATCAAACAGGTGGATGTAGTTATGGTAATTACCAAATAGAAACTAAAAAAGGAACAATGAAAGATTATCTTAATTATTTGAATCGCAAATCACATTATCATAATTTTTATACATCTTTACAGCAAGCAGGAGGTTATGATGCGGCACTATCAGGAACCAATAATTTTAGAGACAAATGGATAGAACTTTCACAAAATCCAGAATTTATAAAATCACAATATAATTTTATTATTGATTCTAAACTTAACCCAGCTTTAAAGCTTGTCAGTGATATTAATGGTTTAGACTTAGATAAACGCTCTAAGGTAGCTACAGATGTGTTACTTTCAACAGCAATACAACATGGACAAGGTGGTGCTTCAGATGTTTTTCATAATGCCTTAGGATATGATGTATCTAATCTAACCGATGAAGAAATTATCAATAAAATTTACAAAGAAAGGAAAAAAGTCGATAAATATTTTACAAAAAGCTCTATTAAAACTCAATCTAATTTAAAAAATATACGTTTTCCCCAAGAAAATGCTAGAGCCTTAGAATTACTCAGACTTTATCCTTAAGACAGTCTGATGATAATGAATGATGCCGATATAGGTATTGAAAATGAATAATATCTTCCAATAAATTTTCATAATAGCGCCCCATAGCGGCATCATTCATATCTCGACCTATAATTCCATAATCTTCTCGATTATACAAATCCCAATAAAAATCCAAAATACCCTCTTCAATTTTATTTAACGATTGAATCATTTTGTTAGCATCTTTTTGAGTGGATAATTCATTTATTTTTGCAACAATTATTTTTCTGATACATTGGTGATAATTGTAATCTAATTCTTTTATCCCATCAGAATACATATCAATATCATTTAAATTTTTAGGAAAAGTTTGAGCAAAACATTCGTCTTCGTATTTTTTAGTTTCCTGTTTTACTTTAATTACGAAGTCATCTTCTTCAGAGTGAAAATCAAATACGCTTATTACATATCCAGTACATATTCCTAACAAAAACAAACTCAAACATAACAAAATTTTTCTCATATCCAACCTCTCCGGATTAAATTATAATAATCATAATCTCAAAAGTTGAAAATAATGTTAAACCATCCATCCTCATCATGACACTCTTGACAGTAGTCAAGCAGATCTATATGCTAATAAAACAGGCAGATTACTTGGAACCAAATATCCTCAAGAATCATGCGAAGTTCTGGTTCCTCAATATATCAAAATGTATTATAAATAACAGATTTTGCCTACAATATTTGTTAAAGGGACATAAGCTATGAAAAACAAAAAATTAAATACTTTTATTTTTGTTATTTTTAATTTATGTGTTGCTTTATTGTTTTTCTTTTTAGGAATATTTAGTGCATACATTTTTTGATTCATAAAGCGGGTAGTGATATGAGAATATATCATTACCCGTTTGAGATACCAAATAAAGGAAGGTTATGATGAGGGTTAAAATACAAAATTTTTTGTTTTTGCTATGTTGTGCGTTTATTGGTAAATTTTTATATACTGCATTTTTGATGGTTATTGTTTCATTGTTCTTGGCTAATCATTGGTTATGGTTAGACTATTATTTTCCTTATTTACAAGCCCCAACCAACTGTTTTTATCCCATAGCCGTTATTATAGGTATATTCAGCCTTTGTTATACTAGATTTGCGTCATATTTTCATCAAGCAAGTTGTTTGCGCTTTCCCAATTTACAACGATATTCTTTGTTTTTAGGCTGGATACTGATATTTAAAGAATTTTTAAGTGAAATTCAATTGTTTGTTTTACTTTTAGCCGGTTGTATTGTAGCCGCTCTATGTGATAAAAAATATGCTTGGAAGCAAAGATTTATTCCGGCAACGGTTTTCTTTGTAATGTTAACATCTTTTTTATTAGGATACTTTTTGCTTCAAGCTCAAGTGTTAAAGCCGTAGCTTGCTAATGTTTGATTCCGTGGTTGTTTGACTGCGGGCTTGACAATTTTTTATGTATGCCCTAATCTCACCTTAGGAGGGTATGCAAGTGAGACGTATGGTTGATTTTTTAGGGTTATTTGTTCGCAAAACATTTCAGATTTTGCTATCTTTGTTGATTGTATTTTTCTTTGTTATATATGTGTTAGAAATATATAGCTGCATAGACCCGACTTTTGGGTGTACATTTAAAAATGAACCTCACAATTATTTATTTAGTAGCATTTATAGTCTGATTATGCTTTTTGTTCTCGGATTTTGGGGATATTCTTTATACAAATCATATAAAAAACCATTTACTTGGAAATTGTTTTTTATTCATGCATCTGGGGTCTTGGCTTTTATCATCATTGTCCCGTGGATAGTTAAAACGATGGTCTCCAGTGAAGCTTATCAAGAAGGGGCTGAATATTGCTTTGAAGTTGTTTCTAAACAAGCAGATGACATAACACATCCTTAACGGCAATAATAATACGCTTTCGGGCAATTTGTTCAGAAACAACAATCTGTTTAATCAAAATCAAAGTGTTTGGAATAAAAAACAATATCAAACCCAAGCACTTTCAAGATATAATTTGAAGGATTTAACAGATAGGTTGCAACAATATCAGAATAATGCTTTGAGTAATAGTAACAGCACTTTCAATTCAGGCCAAATAAATAATCTCAAAAGTTGGTAGAATAGAGCAAGAAATCATTATAGCAATCAGGATGAATTTGATAAACTATATAAATCTACTCTTGACGAATATCTTAATCAGAAATATCCTCAATATTATAATGGAAAATAAAAAGGAAACTTAAATGCGCATTCTTTTCATTTGTTCTTGTATATTATTCTATTCATCATTTGTCTATGCTAATGAGTGTAGCGGAGAAAACGCTAAACTTATAGAACAGTTGGAAACCAAATTAGATAATTGCAAAATTGAGATGCCTGATAACGCAACAGATGTTGAGATGATTAACGCTTATGATAATTTAACAAATTGTACAAAAGACGTTGCTTATCAAATATTTGATTCTTTTTATACAAGTAAAAATCAGAGCGTTAAAAATGATTTTAACAAAGTTATTAAGGCAACCTACTTACACTATCAAAATTTGATCAAAAATAGTGATTTGGCACAAAAATTATATACAGGCACGGTGTATGAAATCCAAGTAAATACTATGGCCAGTCTAAAAATAAAAGAAATTGTGCAAGATTATTTACAAGAAATGAAACTACAATGCGCTGATTTATCTGATTTACCAGATGATATCAATACTGAAATTTAGAATTAATGGCGGCTTAAAAATTAAAGCCGCCATTTTTTGCTTCTAAAACATCAATCAATAAATTATACACATCACCTTTTAGTCTATGCTCCAACATCAACTTTCCTAAAGAAGTGTCATTTTTATATTGATTTTTACATTCAAATTCATCGCTATTTTCTGAACAAAAATATAAGGATTTATAAAGATTAAATCTTGCATTTTCATCTGCTTCTATATTTTTAGTAAAATTATCAACTTCGTCTGGTCTTAAGTAGTCTTGAACTTGCTTTAAGATATTGTCCTTGATACAGTCTTTAATTTTACGCACGCGTTCAACATCGGCAATATTGCCTATAATTACGTTATTTTCATTTACTAACGGAATTTTTTGTTCACAGTTTTCATAGATTGTTTTAGCCTGCTGTTCTACTAACTTTTGAGGAGTTAAATTCTCTTTTGCATTAGCTGAGTTAATTATAAAGAAAATTGCTAGTAACCATAAAATCTTTTTCATTATCAAACCCTTAATGATAAATTATAATAATCATAATCTCAAAGTTGAAAATAAGGTTAACCCCTCCACTCAACCTTCCAATTCTCGTCCCTCCACCTGCACAATTTGAGCATCGCGCCTCCTCTGCCCCAATCTCTCTGGCGCTAACTGATGGCCCCACCGCCTCGGTGGTTCCCGAAGACGGCGGATTTTAAGCGTTGTAAAGTGGCTTGAGCGACCGGACGAGCCTTTTGCGCACCTTGAGCCAACATTTCCTCGACTTCATCAAAATGAGCCATATAATAATTGTATTTTTCGCGAGCCTCTTTCACCTCATTAATCACGGCATCAAGGAGCATATTTTTGATGTGCCCGTAGCCGAGCTTGCCCTGACGCAAACCATCGGCCATTTCTTGGAGCTGAGCCGGCGTGGCAATGGACTTATAAATCTCATATACTAAGATACCTTTCGGATCTTTGGGCTCTTCCATGGGGCGAGAGTCGGTCTTGATGGAGAAAATGGCTTTCTTAATTGCCTTGTCATCTTCAAACAGCGGGATGACGTTACCATAAGATTTGCTCATTTTGCGACCATCGATTCCCGGTACTACTGCCACGTTTTCATCAATATGGTATTCTGGCAAATGGAGCAGGGGTTGGTTATAATGCGCATTGATGGCCCCGGCAATATCGCGAGCAATCTCCACATGCTGGACTTGGTCTTTGCCGACCGGTACAATGTCAGTATCATAAGCCAAAATATCCGCCGCCATCAGGGTAGGGTAGGTGTAGAGCCCCATATTGATACCATCATCATCAGGCTTGCCCGCAGCGCGATTCTTGTCAACTGCAGCTTTATAGGCGTGAGCCTTGTTCATAAAGCCTTTGGGAGTGTATGCATATAAAATGGTTGTAATCTCGGGGATTTCAGGAATATCCGATTGCCGATAAAACACCGACTTGCTAGGGTCAAGCCCTCCGGCCAAATAAATGCAGGCGATTTCCTTTAGCTTTTGAGCCAGAACTTCAGGGTCTTTCTCAGCATTGATAGCATGATAATCCGCAATAAACATATAATGTTGTCCGCCGTGAGCAATAGCCTCCTGCCCGAGAGCAATAGCAGGTTTGATTGCGCCCAGATAGTTGCCCAAGTGAGGTGTTCCGGTTGGCTTAACGCCGGTTAAAATAGTCTTCCCTTCAAACATTTTGTTGCAATTCCTAATTTTTATATTGAATTTATCTGCAAAATTGATACTCTAAACGACAGTTAAAATCAATTAAAAAGTAAAAATAGGACACTAAAAAACATGTTGGATATTAAATTTATTCTTGAAAATAAAGAATTTGTGCAAGACGGATTGAAGAAAAAAGGCTATGAGAACATAATTAATCTTGATGATTTAATATCCCTCCACAGCTCCATAACCAAGCTCAAGACATCATCCCAAGCCTTGGCTGAAGAAAAGAACAAACTCAGCAACTCGATTAAAGGCGCCAGCGCTGAAGAGCGTCCGAATATTATCGCCAAGAGCAAGGCTTTGGGGGAGGAGCTTCGCCAAGAGCTTGATGTACTTGATGCCGAGCAGAAGAAGTTTGATGAAATTATGCTGCGCATGCCCAATATGCCTAGCCCTGATTGTCCGGTAGGCCCCGATGAGAGCGGCAACGTGGTTATCCGTAAGGTCGGTGAGATACCTCATTTTGACTTTAAACCGCGTGACCACGTTGAACTTATGGAACTCAATGACTGGGCAGAGATGGAGCGCATTGCTAAAGTCAGCGGCTCTCGTACTTATGCCATTAAGAACGACCTAGCCAAGCTTGAACTTGCTATGCATATGATGGTGCTTGACAAGCTGCGTGACCATGGTTTTACGGTGATTACGGTGCCCTCAATTTCAAAGGAGCGCCCGCTCTATGGCCAAGGCTACTTGCCGTTTTCGCGTGATGAAATTTATTATATGCCGGCTGATGACTTATACTTGTCCGGTACTGCCGAGCTTATTTTGAACTCTCTGCGCGCGGATGAAATTTTGACCGAGGCCGAGCTGCCGATTCTCTATGCCGGATTCTCTCCCTGCTTCCGCCGCGAAGCCGGAGCCGCCGGTAAAGATACGCGAGGTTTGGTTCGCGTTCACCAGTTTATGAAGACCGAGCAGTTTGTCATCTGCAAAAACGATGTTGAAGAAAGCAACAAATGGCACCAAACTTTGCTCAAAATATCAGAAGAAGTTTTGCAAGATTTAGAATTGCCTTACCAAGTTTTGGACATCTGCACCGGCGATATGGGTGCGCCCAAATACCGCCAATATGATTTGGAGGCTTGGGTTCCTTCACAAAATTGCTATCGTGAAACACACTCTTGCTCTAATATTACCGAGTGGCAGGCCCGCCGCACCAACTTGCGTTATCGTTGTAATGCTGACGGTAAAGTCAAATATGTTCATACCTTGAACAATACCGGTATCGCCACCCCGCGTGCCTTGGTTCCATTTATTGAGTGCCACCAAAACGCCGACGGTAGTGTTAATATTCCGGCCAAATTGCAGCCTTATATGGGAGGCAAAACCAAGATTGGTAAGGATATAAAATAATCCCAAATCACTCAAAGAGCAACTCCAACTATAAGGAACAGCCATGGATAAAACAGCTGAAGCAATTTTCAATATAATCAGCCGCTTTGAGGCTGAAATTGCCAACAAAGGAGCCACACATCTTCAACCTTGTTTAAGATTGTGTATGCTGGGGCTGATGTCCTCGCCCTATATCGACGGCAAGTTTGAGCTTGGTAAAGTCTTGGAAATGTCGCTGGCTAAATACTACGGCTCAGTCATTCCTGAAATCTTTGCAGAAACATCAGAAGAGCTCAAAAAACATAGGACTAAAGAAAGCCGTATTGTTGAGGCTTTGTCAGAATTGAACGATAATTGGCCTGATGCCCTGTTCGATTCTAAATTTGGCTTATATGATGCTTTTAAGCCGGTTCAGCCGCTGGTTCCACAAATGGACGAGCTATTGCAAACCGTCGCCAAACTTGATAACGTCAAGCGTGATAATCTCCTCTCTACCGGAGCCAATGAGAGCGACACCGCCCATATCATCAAACTGTGTATTTGGATTTTGAGTGTATATCCGCATTTGGCACACCAAGTTGATAAAGGCAAACTCTTAGAAATCGCCTTGCTGCATGATTTAGTAGAAGCTCGCAGTGGTGACTTCTCACTTTCAGCGCAGATAGCCGATGCCGGTCTTAAATTGGAAAAGAAACGCCAAGAACTGGAAGCTATCATGTACTATAGAGTATCATTTCCGGCGCCGTTTAACAATACGGTATTTGATATCTTTGAAGAGTACGAGGAGCAGGAGACCGCCGAAGCCAAAATAGTCTGGGCCGCAGATAAACTAGATGCCAACTGGCAAGCCAACCAATATAACGACGGCGATATCCGCTATTGGGCAGATTGTCCTAACGGCGAGGTATATTACCGCTTAGCCTTGGAATACAAGCCTAAAATAGCCTCACTCTGCGAGCCTGTTTTAACCTCTCTTGAGCATAAAATTGTTTTGCAAGCCAAATCCAACATTAAAAAGTGGAACATCAAGGTCAAATAAGTATGCCCGCTTTAGATTTGCATTCCCTGCGTTTTGCGCTTTTCGACTGGGACAATACTTTGGCCGAAAGCCGGAGCTCTTTGGTCGCCGCAGTCGATAAAGTCTTGGCAGAATATCATCTCCCGCCATGGAGCGAGTCTCAAAACAAACGCGACCGCAATCTTTCGTTCAAAGATAATTTTCCCAATATTTTTGGAGAGCGCGCAGAAGAAGCCTACGCGCGCTATCGTCAAATTTACTTGAGCATTGTCGATTCTAAAATCTCAGCCTTCCCGTCAGCTGCAGAAGTCCTCACTTTTCTGCAAGGGCAGGGCATCAAGCTGATTATAGTTACCAACAAAGAGCGCTGCTTGCTTGAGCACGAGCTCCCTTTGTTGTATGATGCCAAGCTTTTCAGCAACATAGTCTGCGGTCACGAGGCTCCGGCCGACAAGCCTAGCGGCGAGCAGATTCGCTACGCGCTTAAGGATTATCTTCCGGCAGAACAAATAAGTCCGCATAATAGCTGGATGATAGGCGACAGCCCACAAGACAGCACGGCCGCACATAACGCCGGAGCCCAGGCAATTAGGGTACATAGTCCGATATGGGGTGAAGAAGCCAGCCCCGCCACAGAAGATATCATCCGCTTTCCGGAGTTTTCAGATTTCCTTTCGGCACTTAAGTTAGCGAAAAATTAAAAAGTATCTGCTAGCCTTAAGCTTATAAATTTTTACTGAAGGAGTTCATCATTGAGCAATAAGTCAGACATAGATTATTCACGTGTCGTACGCTATATTATAATCGGCGTAATTATCATAATTGTCTTAATCCTAAACTATTGCAGCCTGAGTAAACACATGTCATCAAACAGCCAGTCAATAACCAATTACACAATTCCAGAGGAGTACGTTGAGCGTAGCCGGGAGCCTGTCGTCGCCGGACTTTTCTATCCGGCAGATAAGATTATGCTTGATAAAAAACTTGATAGTTACTTAAGCCATTCCCTTCCATTAGAACAGTTCCCCGTGCAGCCCAAGATTTTAATCGTACCGCACGCCGGATATGATTATTCCGCCGCGGTTGCTGCCAAAGCTTACCTTACATTGCAGCCGTTTGCCTCTCAAATCAAAAATGTAATTTTGGTAGGTCCGGCGCATCAGGTATCATTGCAAGGAGTAGCTCTAAGTGAGGCCGACAGCTTCAAAACTCCACTTGGTACGATTAAGCTCAACCCTCAAATTGTCAGTAGTTTATCCAAGCAACCTAACGTCCGTATATGGGAAAAAGCTCACCAATCCGAACATTCTCTGGAGGTGCAACTTCCCTTTTTGCAAAAGATACTGCCGCATTTCAGCATAGTCCCTCTTGTCTATGGTGATATATCTCCTGACGATTTGGCCGAGCTTTTGCGTCCGTATCTTTCATCACCAGACTGCTTAATAATATTTTCGGCAGATTTGTCGCACTATCATGACTACGAGACGGCGCAAGCTATTGACACCCACACGGCAGAGCAAATCAAGCGCCGTCAAGCAGATTTGGAAGCCTATCAGTCTTGTGGAGCCACCGGTATAAACGCCGCCCTTATTCTCGCCAAAGATTTCAAACTCACCCCCGAGATGCTTGACTTAAGAAATTCAGGCGATGTTATGGGTACACTCAATAAAGTTGTTGGTTATGGCTCTTGGAGTTTCAGCTATAACGATAAGGCAGATGATGACGCCGACAGCATAGCCAAAGACCAAAAATCACTTGAAGATTTTGTTACCGTCCATGGCAAAACCTTGATGAAAATCGCCCATATTTCATTAGAAGAAGCCCTTCTTTACGGCAAGCATTATTCGCCCAGCCGCAAAGACTATGATAACACCTTGTTTGATAAAGGTGCTTCTTTTGTTACCTTGACCAGAGCAGACAAACTTCTGGGGTGCATCGGCTCCGTCTTTGCTCACCAAAGCATCGCCCGCGATGTTGCCGATAATACCTATGCCGCCGCACTTGAGGACAAGCGCTTTAACCCGCTTACGGCAGATGATTTAGCTCAGACCGAGATTACCATTTCGCTTTTGACCGGTTATGAGCGGATTCGTTACCAAGATGAAGCCGACCTCCTTCGCCAAATAGAAGCCGGCAAAGACGGTATTGTTTTGCGCTCCGGCGACCGGCAGGCACTGTTTTTGCCCTCAGTTTGGAAAGAGCTCCCCGACAAGCAAGAATTTTTGAATAATCTGAAACTCAAGGCCGGTATGACGCCGAGCTATTGGTCTAACAAAATAAAAGTATATAGATTTTATACCGTGGAGATAACCGACAATGCAGATTAAAGGATACGAATTAGCTCTAAGTGAAGCTGAACTTGATAAAATCATCAATGAACAAACCATGGTTGTTGACCTGATAGATAAAAATTTTTCAGGCTATCAGGCACTGGCCGAAGGCGATAAAAAGGCATTGCAATATCTGGTCAATGCCGGTAAAATGATGAACGATGTCTCTTTGGAGCAAGACCACCACCTCAATCGCGAGCTCAAGCAAGGTCTTGAGGACGCCGCCGCGCAGGGGAGCAGCTATGCCGCCAAAGCCTTAAAGCTGTTTAACTCGTTTAACGGAGTGGAAGGGCTCAATGGTGTAGACCCCAAACCGATAGAAATTTTTAAGGGTGTCAAAGGCTTCCCCGGCCGCAATTTTTATCCGATAGATATGAGCGTTGAAGAGTTCCACCGCATCATCAAAAAAATGCTGCAAGAAGGTAAAATTGATGAAGTCCGTCGTATCTTGAGCGTCCGAACCATGGTTCGCCGCCATAATGACGAGCTCAAAGCCATTGATTATACCGAGTACTTTGCCAAGGAGTTCTCCGCCATGGCCAATCAGCTTGAGCTGGCCGCCCATTATTGCACAGACCCCGCCTTTAAGGATTATTTGGGTTGGCAGGCACAAGCCCTTTTGCAAAATAATGAAGATATGGATATGCTTGCTGACAAGCATTGGGCAGTTTTGCAAGACAGCCCGCTGGAGTTTACCTTGAGCCGCGAAAATTATGATGACGCCATGAGCGGTACTATCTGTGAAAACCCTGAACTCTCTGAGATGCTGGCAGAACATAATATAGAGGTAAACGCCAAAGATATGCTCGGCGTCAGAGTAGGCATCGTCAATCCTGAAGGCACGGCGCTTTTGCTCAAGTTCAAAGACTATATGAAAAAGCTGGCGGTTTTAATGCCCTATGCCGACCGCTATGAACAAAATGTCACTAAGGGCAATGACTTAAAACAAACCATGGTCGATGTTGATCTCGCCGCCCTCTGCGGAGACTATGCGCAGTGCCGCGGCGCCATTACCACGGCGCAAAACCTGCCCAATAATGATAAACTTTCGGTCAAGACCGGAGGCGGCCGCCGCAATGTCTACCACCGCCAAGTCCGCGCCCTTCGTGATAAAGCCCGTGATACGGCCATGCTCAATGCTTTGGTCAGAGCCGATTTTCATAAATATTATAATCCGGAGGCAGAGCATATCTTTGTAATCGGTCACGAAAACGGACACTCTTTAGGCCCCGACAGCTCTTACCAAAATGCTCTTGGGCTTTATAAACATACGATTGAAGAAAACAAAGCCGACGTCGTCTCCATTACCTTTATGCCCGAATATGTCAAAGCCGGAATTATCAGCGAGCAAACCTTAAAGGAAATATACACCACTTGGATAATCCGCCTGCTGCTCAAGTCCAAGCCTTCATTGAGCCAGCCGCACCGCACCGGAGACTTAATCCACTTCAACTACCTTCTGAGCCACGGCGCCATAGAGTTTGACTCTGAACGCAAATTGGTGATTCACTTTGACCGCCTGCCGGAAGTCATGCACCAGCTTCTGGATGACACCATCGCCATCCAGCTGTCCAAATCACCGGAGAAGGCTAAAGATTTTATAGAGCAATATACAAAGTGGAATGATTTACACGACTATATTGCCTCTGTCCACCAACGCTTAGGCTTAAAACCCTATAAAGAAATCAGGATGCATTTTTAAGATGTATTATAGTTATTTTGAAATTTTTTCAGTAGGCATCGGCCCGTCGAGTTCGCATACCGTAGGCCCAATGCGTGCTGCCAAACGCTATGTTGAAAATTTGTATACTCAAGGCTTGTTTGATAAAGTAGCCGCCCTGCAGGTAATGCTTTATGGCTCACTTGCGCTTACCGGCGTGGGCCACGGCACGGTTAAAGCCATAGTCTATGGCTTGATGGGGCTTGAGGCGGAGGCCGTCAACCCCGAAATTCCGTATGTTAATGCCGTAGAGCGCGACAAGATTCTGCATCTGGACCAAAAGAAAGCCATTCCCTTTGATCTGGATAAAGATGTTGTTTTTGAAAAAGACACTTTTTTGCCGGAGCATTCCAACGGCATGAGGTTTAAGGCTTTTGATGCGGAAGGCAATCTTCTGCTTGAGGAGGTTTATTTTTCGGTCGGCGGCGGCACCATAGCCCGTCAGGATGAAATCACACGCCGCATTGAGCGACCGGCTTATAAAATTCCCTACGATTTTAATGGCTTTAAGGAGCTGCGCCAAATTTGTGAAACAGAGCACAAATCAATAGCAGAAGTCATCTATGCTAATGAGTGCGCCATTCATGGCAAAGACAAAGTCGATAACGGGATAATGAAAATTTACCATATTATGCAAAACGCCGTCGATAGGGGAATGAAAGCCGAAGGCATTTTGCCCGGAGGGCTTAATATTCACCGCCGCGCTAAAGAGCTGTACCATAGCCTTGAAGAAAAGTTTATTGAGAACGACTATGACCCCTTGCAAATGATAGATTGGATAAATCTTTGGGGCTTTGCCGTCGCCGAAGAAAACGCCGCCGGTGGACAAATAGTGACCGCCCCGACGATGGGCTCTGCCGGAGTCATCCCCGCGACCAGCCGCTATTTTGAGCGCTATGCCTATGTCAAGTCGCCTTATGGCAAAGATGAAGGGCTCAAAGTATTTATGCTGACCTCATCAGCCATATGCAGCCTGTACCGGAGCAATGCCTCTATTTCCGGAGCCGAGGTCGGCTGCCAAGGCGAGGTCGGAGTGGCGTGCTCAATGGCTGCCGCAGGCTTAACCGCCGCAATGGGAGGTGATTTATCGCAAATCGAAAACGCCGCTGAAATCGCGATGGAACATAACTTGGGTTTGACCTGTGATCCGGTTGGCGGCTTGGTACAGGTTCCGTGTATTGAACGTAATGCTATGGGCGCCATCAAGGCAGTCAATTCAGCAAGATTAGCCTTGCGAGGTAATGGTCAGCATTTTGTGTCACTTGATAGTGTAATCAAGACGATGTTTGATACCGGACGCGATATGCAAAACAAATATAAGGAAACCTCGCTTGGTGGTTTGGCAATAAACGTAGCCACCTGTTAATTAAAATTTTTTTCTTGCTTTAAGAGTATAATTGCGCAAGAATTATCAAGAGGAATAACAACACAAGGAACCTACATGCTGAAAAAACTCATGTCCGGAGAATTAAGCCTAAGCAGCACGTTCTGGAAGTTTGGAATTTTGGGCTTAGGAGTAATGGTTTTTGTCGTAAGGACATTTGGCAGCCTATTGGCGCAAAGGCTTAACGGCATCAGCCTCTGGTCATATTACACCAAGTATTTTAATCCGCTGCACATGAATAGCGGGATATTGATTTTAACGGTAAGTTATCTGGTATGTCTGGCAATTTTTGTATGGTACAGCGCCATAATTATATCCGGCACATGGAAGAGCTCCGCCGAATACGATAAGAGCCTCTGGCTACGTCATCTATCCCGAGTAATTATATTAGGGCTGGTATTTGTTTGTTACAATATAATCTTTTAAGAAGGACCGTTAGTGATGAGAAAGTTTTTATTAGTTTTGTTATTAATATCGCTATCAGGGTGCATTGAAGTCGGAGACTTTCCGGAAGATAGAGTAAAGCTCCACGAGATGGGACACGACAGCGACTATTGCCAGAAATACCCCAAACGCTGTATCGGTGACATTCCATGGTAAAGAATTAAGGCTCACTTTCAAGTGAGCCTTAAATATTATTTCTTAACATAATATGCAAGATATACACATAATTAATCAAAAACAACCTAAAAACTTATTTGCATCTAAAACTAGCATTGCCGCGTCCCCAACAATAGTCAAATACCGGATCACATCCCTGATTTTTATAACCAACCCATACACTGCTACATTTTGAAATATTTGTTCCATCTTCAATACATACACATCCATATCCCATATTATCGCAACAAGAAAAACTTCCGATAGATGTTTTTTTACAACTACCTCCACTCCAACTATATCCACTTTGGCAGTTACACTTAGTATATTTCCCTCCGCAAGAAGCCCCCGATCCTCCAGAGTATCCACTTCCGGTGCAAGTATATCTGTAACTTGTTGAGCATACACATTTCTTCGTTGTAGCATTCCAAACATACATGTTTGGACATGTACATTTAGTATAATAAACACCAGTATCGTCAATACAGCTCGTTCCACTGCCTGTAGCGGAACCGCAATCTATATAAGTTCCGGTATTTGATGAATTAGTATCACATTTAGTCTTGTACTTAGTTCCAGTACAGCTCTCGCAGCTTCCGACTTTTACATGTCCAGTTGGAATATTGCTGTCAGTATAATTGTATCCAGTGCATTTTCTACAACACTCTGTATACTTCCCATCGCAAGCAGCTCCTTTACCCTGCATATCTGTTTCAGTACAGCTCTTGTTGTATTCAGGTTTACAAGTACAGCCCGTATGCCAACCATTATCATAAGGACAACGAGACCCCGTGTTTTGAGTAAAGTTACAAACAGTGTTTACATATCCCTCCAAACGACATCGTTCATTATTATCAGGATCAATCGGTCCTGGTCCGCTTGAGGAACTGCTGTCAAATCCACCACCGGCTCCGCCACAATTCCCCGCATCAGTGATGAAACACACGGACGCAAGCTGTGCCAGGTTGCCCCCATTAGTCAGCTGTTGCCAGATAGGGGCAGAGAAATCGCGATGCTCCGATTGTGCAGATAATTGAGATAAGGAAAGAAGCTTGGCTTGAGAAACAATGTGTGTATTATGTGTGTGTGAAGATAAATCTGTTTCTTGAGGGAGAATACCGGCTTGGGCAGATAAAACACCACCCAAACTCAGACAAGATACGGAAATCAATAAGTAAATATGCCTTTTCATGATAATTCTCCTCGCAAACCTCTTTCCTACAAGTCTCATATTATCATAATTTTTTATATATGTAAATAATAATTTTTCAAAACCGGTAAAATATTGCACAACTCCACACCGGCACAATCCAAGCATCGCGCCTCCTTAGCCCCTATCTAGCTACCGCTAACCTAGGGCTCCACGAGCATCGTGGCCGGTATAATAAAAGCGCTGTACCTAAAAATACAGCGCTTTTGTTGAGTTGCCATTCAGCTGATTTTATACATTACCGAACGGGTTAATTGCTTTTTCATCCGGTTGCTTTCTCAAGTCAAAGAAGTCAAGGAAAGTCGCCGATACATAGATTGATGAATAAGAGCCGACAACCACGCCCCACAAAATCACAAATGAGAAGCTGCGCAACGTGTCTCCGCCAAAAGCAAAGAGTGACGCCGCTGCCAACATCGTGGTCAAGCCGGTCAAAATCGTGCGTGAGAAAATGTCATTAATACTCTTGTTAAGCAAGTCATATTGCGGCATTTTCTTAAACTTGCGCAGGTTTTCGCGGATTCGGT
Source organism: uncultured Alphaproteobacteria bacterium (assembly GCA_944390905.1). GTDB lineage: Bacteria > Pseudomonadota > Alphaproteobacteria > RF32 > CAG-239 > HGM16780. Next base: position 2,856 of record CALXRR010000036.1, on the reverse strand, counting down.
CATAAGTAACCACCGTGTCGTTCACCGAATAACCGGCCAGCGTCAAAATCGCCGCCACGGTAGTCAAGCTGAAGTCAAATCCAAAGAACGAGAGCAATCCCACAATCGTAATCAAGTCATGGATTAAACCAATCATCGCGCCAAGAGCAAATTGCCACTCAAAACGTATCCAAATATACAAAGTGATAGCCAATACCGCAATGATTGAGGCGATAATTCCGTCAAGCTTGAGCTCATCGCCGACCTGCGGACCAACCAACTCTACGCGGCGATATTCATAAGCCGAGCCGAGCTCGCTTTTAATGGCATTAATCGCGGCCATCTGTTCTTTTTCGTTCATTTCTTTGGCTTGCGCGCGAATCATCACTTCATCGCCGCTTTCGCCGATAGTCTGGATATTTATGTCATCCAAGTCGACATGGCTCAAAGTATTTCTCATTTCTTCAATATTGACTTGCTCCGGAGCTTTGACTTCCATCAAAATACCGCCGGAAAAATCAATTCCGTAGTTAAAACCTTTCACCATAATACATACAATCGACAACACCACCATCAAGCCGGATATTACAAAGCCGAGCTTTCTGGATTTCATAAAATCAATATTGGTATCTTTGGTCACCCAACTAAACAGTCTCATAATCTTTATCCTTTACTAAACTAGATAGGCAGTTTTGTCGGTTTGAAACGAGCAATCCAAGATGCGATAATCAATCTTGTAACCGTAACCGATGTAAACATAGATGTTGCAATACCGATAGCCAAGGTAACGGCAAAACCTCTGACCGGACCTGTTCCGAAATAGAACAATACAAAAGCAGCCACTAATGTTGTCAGGTTAGAGTCAACAATAGTTGTCCATGCTTCAGTAAATCCGGCTTCGGCAGCATCTCTGGTTGAGCGTCCGTTCTTAACTTCCTCTCTCATGCGTTCAAAGATGAGCACGTTGGCATCGACCGCCATACCGATAGTCAAGATAATACCGGCAATACCTGGCAGGGTAAGGGTTGCGCCCATCAGGCTCAAAGCACCGAGCATCAAGAACAGGTTGATAAATACGGTAATCGTCGTAAACACGCCAAACAATCCATAAGCCGCGACCATAAATACCACAATTGCGATTAAGCCGATGATTGAGGCAATAACACCGTCTTGAATTGAGTCAGCACCCAAACCGGCACCGACGGTTCTTTCTTCCAGTACCTGCAACGGAGCCGGCAAAGCACCGGAGCGCAACAGCAAAGCCAAATCGTTAGCGCTTTTAACGGTAAAGTTTCCGGTAATCACACCGCTTCCGCCCATAATCGCACTCTGAATGGTCGGCGCCGAAATCACTTCATTATCCAAGACGATGGCTAATCTCTCGCCGATATTGTTTTTGGTCGCTTCCCCAAACAACTTTCCGCCGTGTGAGTTAAATTTGAAGCTGACCACCGGCTGTCCTTCTTGGTAAGATACTGATGCATCAACCAAATCCTCTCCGCCGACGACAGGTTTTCTGCCGATAACCAAGGTCTCTCCGTCGGTACTGCTTACCAAACGAGACTTGTTGTTCAGCTTACCTCTGCGAGCCTCAGCCGCTGAAGACCTACTGTCCACCATATGGAAAGACATCTTCGCGGTTTTACCGAGCAGTTGCTTAACTTCTTCAGGGTTTTGCAGTCCAGGCAGTTGCACGATGATTCTGTCCACGCCTTGTCTTTGGATAACCGGCTCTTTGGTGCCGAGCTCGTCAATACGACGGCGTACGATTTCAATGGACTGGTCAACGATTTTGAGCTTGAGCTGATTAATTTCGTTTTCGCTGTACTTAATCACCAAAGTCCCGTCCGGTTCTTCACTGATAGCAAGCCCGTCTTCAATCTTTGCAAACAGAGCCTTAGCTCTTTCTCTGGCGCCTTGATTTTCGATTTTTACCCGCACGTCATCGGCACCTGCATTCAGATTTTGGTAGCGGATTTTGTTTTCGCGCAACACCTGACGAGCAGAGTTTTCGATAGAGCCCATTCTTTCTCTGATAACATCATCAACTTTCACCTCCAAGAGCAAGCTTGATCCGCCCTGCAAATCAAGGCCGAGGTTTACCGGCTGCCACCAGCTTGGCAGCTTAGAGCTGTCCCGAAACATATTCGGCACGGCAAAAAATATACCAATCAGGCAGATAGCCAAAATCAGTATAATTCTGGAACGAGATAACTTATACATTACATAACCCTGCTTTATTTTTTAGATTTAGCATTAGAGTTCGCCGGTTTAGCTGTTTCCGGCAAAATAACATCACGAATGGTCAGTCTGTTGACTTTAACCTGCATACCTTTAGCCATTTCGACAATCAAGTCATACTGACCTTCGGTGCTGATAACTTTTGCATAAATACCGCCGCCGGTCAAAACCTCATCACCGGGTTTAATCGCCATGAGCATGGCCTGATGCTGTTTCATGCGTTTTTGATTAGGTCGAATCAGGAAGATATAAAACACGACGGCAATCAAAATTATTTGGAACAACACGCCCATGGTTGAAGTTTGTGGAACCGCGGCTCCGGCTTCAGCAGTTTGGGCAAAAGCATCACTGATAAACATTATAACTTTCTCCTTAAAATATAAATTACTGGCAATACTATACAACAATATTTAAGGATAACAACCATAAAAGCAATATATTTTAACAGAATTTTTAACTTTTAAGAATGTTTAGGGCAGGTAAGAGAGCGGATTAACGGCTTTTTTGCCGGCACGCACTTCAAAATGGAGCTGAGGCTCGTTCACTCCGCCGGTGTCACCGACTGTAGCGATTTATTTACCTGTGACCACTTTCGGGCCTCTTTTCCCCAGCAGTCGTTGCTTGTGCGCCTACGCG
>CALXRR010000035.1 GCA_944390905.1 uncultured Alphaproteobacteria bacterium | reverse complement strand
TTCTACTCCGATAATACTTGCTCTGATAAATTCGAAAATTCTAAGACGCTGCTAGGCATTGTAATCTATGAAAAATCCGCCAGCCAGAATGGTTGGGTAATGACGCATAAGCCGGTAGCTACCAATATTATATGGTCTACAGAATATGTAGACATTTCGGGATTACCAAACTATACATCAGAATCAAGTTTGACCGATATCCAAGCCAGCTGTACCAATACGAATAAAATTACCGCTCAAGGTAACAGCTCAAAATATCCTGCGGCATGGGCAGCTAAGAATTATAAAGAAGGTGGTAAAACATGGTGCCTGCCTTCAGGCGGATTATTAAGAAATGCCTTAGATAATTCAGCTAACTTCACTAAATTTAACGCTGCTGTATACAAAATCCAAGCTTCTGCGGGTACCAGCGCAGCAACAATCCTAGGAAATGTTTACAACGGCGCTGAGGGCGTTTGGTCGTCGTCTGAGTACTCTCACAGCGGCTACGCGTGGGACTTCTTCGCCGCTGCGAGTGATTCGTTCAAGATGTACCACTACTATAAGGACGGCAACGGCAACGGCTACGACCTCTCCGTTCGCCCGGTGCTCGCTTTCTAGATTCTCAACCGGGGCAGAATGCAAGCATCGCGCTTTTCTTGCCCCTATCTGTCAACAGCTAGGTTAGGGGGTCAAGCTGGCACAACTTGCAAACGCAGTTCATCCTCTGCCCGTGGTGGTGAATGTCATTGCGAGGAGGACTTTAAGTCCGACGCGGCAATCCATTATCCTTTTCTATGGATCGCCACGCAGGTTATAACCTGCTCGCGATGACAATGATGTTTTTATATGGATCCCCGGATCGCGCTACGCTTGTCCGAGGATGACGATACAAAACAATAAGTAGGCGGCAGAATCCAAGCATCGCGCCTCCCCTGCCCCTATCTGCCAACAGCTAACCTAGTGGGTGAAGCGGCACCCGCTTCCAACCGCTAACCTTAAGGCTCGTCGCAATGACGAGCCTTTTAACTATGAAATCCAAGAGTTTGATATTTAGGTGTGCTGCGCAGGGATTTTTGAGCGACGTGTACAAAAACAGGTACACGAGCGAAAAAATTACAAGCATGACACCTGAAGAGCAAACTCCCCCCCTGAGCAGCTTGCACCCGCTTCCAACAACTTGCCCTTAATATTCGAGCAAAATTTTTACGATTCTCACTGCCGTTTCATTTTCAAGTGAATAAAAAATATTTTGCGCCACTCTCCGTGTTTTCACAATTTTTTCCGCACGCAAAATAGCCAAATGCTGAGACAAAGCCGATTGCCCAAGCGCGATAACCTCCTCAAGCTCATGCACTTTAAGCTCTCGCTGCATCAAATTATATACAATTTCCAAACGTTTTTCATTGCCCAAAGCTTTAAGAAGCCTTGCGCCACACACAATAGCCGAATCAGCCATAACACACCTCCGTTTTTAACGCTTTTAATCTAACACCGTTTTGAACACAAAAAAGCATTAATATAACGAATATCCATATAGCTTTTAGAATAATAATCATAAGTTTTATATAAAAGTTGCGAAACTCAGAGTAATGTAGTAAAGTGCAACAAACTATAATTGATAAGGAGAGATTAATGACCACCGAAGCCACCGAAGAGCTTAGCTTTGAAGAAGCTCTGACCCAACTGGAAACCCTTGTAAGAGAACTTGAAAGCGGCCGCATAAAGCTTGACGACGCCGTCACTGCCTATGAAAAAGCCGTCGCCTTAAAAAAATTCTGCGAAAACAAACTCAAGGCTGCTCAGCTCAAGATTGAAAAGATAGAACTCACCCCCGATGGCGAGCTCACCACCACTCCTTTGGACAAAGTTGAAGAGTAACCACCATGGATAACTTTCAACAACAGCTACTTGGTTATAGTGAAGATTTCAACGCCCGCATACCTGAGTTTTTTCCCATCAGCGGCAGACCCGAAAGCCGCGTCGTCGAGGCAATGAAATATTCAGTCTTAAACGGGGGCAAACGCCTGCGCCCGTTTTTGTTAAACGAAACCGGCAAACTTTTCGGGCTCAATTTTGAAGAAACCCTCCGTCCTGCCGTCTCGCTGGAATGTCTGCACTCTTATTCACTGATTCACGATGACTTGCCCGCCATGGACAATGATGACCTTCGCCGCGGCAAACCAACCTGCCACAAGGCTTTTGACGAGGCTACGGCGATTCTTGCCGGTGACGGCCTCCTTACCTACGCCTTTGAGATTTTGGCTGATAACAAAACACAGCTCTCCGAAGCGACCAAGATTCGGCTCATATCATTATTGGCCAATGCCTCCGGCGCTTTTTCAGGTATGATAGCAGGCCAAATGCTTGACCTCTATACCGAACGCTTTGCTGAAGGCAACGCTGATAATATGATAAAACATATTGAAGAGATGAAGACCGGCCGCCTGATTCGTTATGCCTGTGAGGCCGGAGCCGTCCTTGGCGGAGCAGATGATGCATCAACCCAAACCCTTATCAGCTATTCTCGCAAAATCGGCATCGCCTTCCAAATCGCCGACGACATTTTAGATGTTGAAGGCGAACAAGCTCTGGTCGGCAAAACCCTAAATAAAGATTCAGCCCAAGGCAAACAAACTTTTGTCGCCTTTTACGGGCTTGATAAAGCTCGCCAGCTTGCCCAAACTTATATTGATGAAGCCAAACAGCTCTTGTCAGATAAGTTCGGCGCCTCATCACTCACCCTGCAAGCTATGGCCGATTTCATCATCAACCGTAAATACTAAAAACAATAAAGGGGCGATTCCTCGCCCCCTTTTTATTGCCTCACGACTGATACAAGCTTATTGAGCAGCTTTAATCTCATTAATCTTGTCTTGAATAACATTTTCATCAATCGTCTGCAGCATTTCACCGTTCAAGACCAAAGCCGGAACACCGTTGACCTGAATCTTACCGGCCAAATCACTGAACCCGCTCATAGCAGCCTCAACTTTGGCAGAATTCAAATCAGCCTTGTACTTTTCCATATCCAAGCCCAATCCTGCAGCAGCAGCATCAATAGAAGCCTCGGTCATTTCGCCTTCCATTTCAAACAAAGCAGAATACATTTCAGCATATTTGCCCTGTTCACCGGCAGCCAAAGCAGCCTTAGCCGCATATTGCGAAGTCGGAGAAACGAAAGCCAAAGACTTAACCATAACTTTTACATCCGGATTCTTAGCAATAATATTCTTCAAAGCCGGATACAATCTATGACAATATCCGCAAGAATAATCAAAGAATTCTACCAACATGATAGAACCGTCCGGATTTCCGATAACCGGAGTATTCGGGTCATTATTAATGGCATCCAAATTATCGGTAATCATTTTCTGAGCATTAGCCAAAGCTTGATCTCTCAGCTTTTGTTCATACTTTTGCATTGCATTAATAATAATTTCCGGATTGTTATTAAGAGTCTCTTCTACATCTGCCGACTGAGCAACTTCCGGAGCAGCCGGAGTTTTAAGGCTCATAATAACCGCAACAATGGAAAGCACCAAAGCTGCTATCGAAATAAACAGAGAACCGTTTTTATTCATTTTTGTATCCTTAAAAAAGCAAATTAAATAAACAGAGCCAGTTTAATAAATAACAATCATCTTGACAAGCCCAAAATCACATTTATCTTCTAATAAAAAAATAAAATACTACCGATTTGTTAACACATTTTCCTTATAATAAAAGGATAACATTCAGCAATTAACACAAGGACAGATTATGTTTGGCATTAAGATTTCATTATTTTCCAGCGCCAAAACCTTAGAAACCAAGATAGACAGCTTCCATGACAAAGTCATCGACGCCGCCATGACTTTTCATAAATCCATAAGCATTTATTTGGAAGAAGGACGCAGTGAAGACTTCAAAAAAAACAACAAACAGCTCCGCCAAATTGAGCACGACGCCGACCAACTCCGCCGCGATATTGAAAACCGGCTCTATGCACAAAACCTAATTCCAGACTTGCGCGCCGATGTTTTAGAGCTGGTTGAAAATCTGGATAAAGTCATCAACCGCTTTGATGAAGTGTCATACCAATTTTATATCGAGCGCCCTGAGATACCCTCCATTTACCATGCCCGAATTTTAACCCTCGTCGGCCAAGTAACCGAATGCGCCGAAAACATGAGCATAGCCTCCCGCTCTTTTTTCAGAAACTTCAGTTCGGTCCGAGATTTCTCCCAAAAAGTATACTTTCTGGAACACGAAACCGATTTAAGCTCCGGCCACTTAAAAGAAAGCATTTTCGATTCGGACATGCCCTTGGCCAACAAACTCCAATTAAGCACCCTTCTGGATGAGATTGAAAACATCGCCGACCTAGCCGAAGACTGCGTTGACGAACTCCTGATATTTACCATCAAACGAGACATATAATGGATATACTTTTCTTTATTTTCTTAAGTAGTGGTCTTTTTCTGGGCTGGTCTTTGGGCGCCAACGACGCCGCTAATATCTTTGGCACGGCCGTCGGCAGCAAAATGCTGCGTTTCAAAACTGCGGCTCTTGTTTCTTGCCTGTTTATCATTATAGGAGCCGTATTTTCCGGCGGCGGCGCCAGCGCAACGCTAAACGAACTCGGTCGCGTCAACGCCATAGCCGGAGCCTTTATGGTGGCATTAGCCGCTGCTCTGACCGTATATTGGATGGTATCTTCTGGGCTTTTGGTTTCCACTTCTCAGGCAATTGTCGGCGGCATCATCGGCTGGAACTTATACAGTGGCTATGATACCGACTTAAGCATTCTCTCTACGATAGTCAGCTCTTGGGTTCTCTGCCCGTTGCTTAGCGGTATTATTGCCGTTTTGACTTATTTCGCAGTACGCAAAATTCTGCACCTCACCCACATTCACCTCCTCCGTCAGGACAGCTACCTTCGTTGCGGTCTGATTATTATTGCTGCTTTCGGAGGTTATGCGCTCGGAGCTAATAACATAGCTAATGTCATGGGCGTATTTGTTGATTCCAGCCCCTTCCAAAGTATTTACTTTCACGGTTTTTACTTCAGCAACAGCCAAATGCTGTTCTTGCTCGGAGCCATAGCTATCTGCGTTGGTATATTCACCTACTCACAAAAAACCATTAAGACCGTCGGCAACAATCTCATGTCAATGACCCCGACTATCGCTTGGATAATAGTATTTTCACAGTCCTTAGTTTTGTTTTTATTCGCCTCCCAAGGGCTCAAAAACTTTTTGAGCTCTTATGGGCTTCCCTCTCTGCCGTTAGTACCTGTTTCCAGCTCTCAAGCCGTTATCGGTGCCATTATCGGCATCGGCCTAGCCAAAGGCGGAAGAGACATAAGCTGGCATATTGTCGGCAAAATCTTCATCGGCTGGATAGCCACCCCATTGATTTCTGCCGCCATATGCTTTATCTCGCTGTTCTTTTTAGAAAACGTTTTTCAGCAAAAAGTCTATATGTAACAAAGCCCTACCTGCTATTTGTTCACATTTAGCTTAATATTATTCCAACCGGAAGTCTTTTTAGTTTCCACAACCGGCTGCTGAGCCTGCGAAGTCTTCGCTTTCATAGGCAGTTGAGCCTTACTTTGCTCATTTACGGCTTTCTGCTGAGAAGTACTCTGCGGAACTCCGATTGGCAATAATTGATTCAACAAAGCCGGAGATGTAAAAGGCATAGCCTGCCCATCAAAAGAAGACACCATCACATCCAAAATCTCCGCCCCTGGCTTAAAGTTATAAGCCTTAGCTTTTCCGGCATAAAAGATAGCCACCGAATAACACGGAGCCGAAATCAACACATCGGTAGCATCCACCCCCCGCATAAAACGCAACATTAATCTTGGTTTAATCACACATTGCTCTGAGGTATTAAAATCAATATTACCGGCATTAGAAAATAGCTGCTCCACAATCATACTTTTGAGCTCATCGTTAATCACACCGCAAAAACCTGTTACCGCCATTCCATCCAAAGTATACCCCGAATAATCAGCCGGACGATTCGCCACCTGATAACAAAATACCTGTTCCGCCCCGATAATATTAGCAATAGCACTTTTCCCAACCGAATCAGATATTGCATTCAAAATTTTAGCCTGAGACTGAGCCTGCCTACGCCAAGCTCCGCTTTCCTGCTGAAAAGACTGAACACCTTCTTTTGCCGCGCCCGATTGTGCATAAGCATATCCACACAAGCATAAAGCCGTCCCCAGTACTAAAGCAAACTTTCTAAACATAACATATCTCCGTCAGCACATATCATATATAATTATTGTAACTTAAATAAATTCTAAATCCAGCAAAAATACAGATACATCCCAACCTATCAACAAAAAAGCACCGGATACTTACCGGTGCTTTTTTTACCTCACATATTTTACCACGGATCCGTATAAGACAGAGCCGGATCATTCAAGCGTTTAACAAAATCACTGTCCTTAGACCAACCTTTTCTAAAGTCATTAAGCTGGTCATACTGGTCAACATAAGTTGAATAATAACGACTGTTGTTTCTATCAAAATAACAATATACGGTCACATAAGCTTCCAACTGTCGTCTCATAACCGGAAACAGGTTCCACACAACCAACTCGTCCTGAGCCACAGACCCGCTTCCGTTAATGTCAACCTCGCCGCCCAAATCATCAATATAATCTTTGAATGACAAGTACGGATACATAAATCCCATAATCGCACTCCATCCATAGAAGTTAGCCTTTTCACCATGCGGATACACATTGGCACGCAACCAAGTACTCTTCTGAAAATACAACGGTGAAGGAGCTTCCGGATCAGAAGGGTTATAAGGATAAGAAGGCGTCCACAAGTCTTGACGTTTGGTGTGCAAAATACCCGGCACACCTGCTTGCGCCATAGCCCAACCAGCCGGAGTAATAGTCACTACGCGCGCATACCCCGGAGGACACTGCGGAGCCGGAATAATACCCATCCACGGAGAAGTCCAACAAGTATACTCATTGCAAACCCCGCCGCCCAAATTACTAGGCTCAACTTTGCCATTCTTAACCGTTAAGTTCAAATCTCCCCAATACTTCACATTTTCATTATAAGTATTATCAACTACATAAATACCTTTGTTAATGAAGTCCGGTAAGATATCGCTCAAGCGCGACCCGCCTCGAGTAGTGAGCTTAATATCATGCATAACCGAAGTATAAGCCGGATTAACCTGATAAGCATCATATCGAACCGAACTGTCGGTATATCCGGTGCTATTTGTTGCTTTAGGCAAAGCCTGAGATACATTCATGCTATAATTATCCAAGAAACGGTCAGCTTTTACATAACCGGCATCAAGTTTGCTTCCATCTGCCGAAGTTACACCACGAATAGTCTCAATCTCCAAAGCCCCTTTACGAACATGTACCGACCCTTTATCAGTAGTATCATCATTACTTACCGATAACAAAGCACCTGCTCCATCTTTCATCAAATGAACATAATTTGCATCAGTTTCAATCTGTCTGACCGAACTTCCTCCCGATGAGGCCGGCGTATCAACAATAAACATACCGTTATTAATTTCGGTTTTTCTAGTACTTCCGTCTTTATAGATTCTGAACTGCGGTTCAGATGAACTCGTAATACCAGAAGGATCAATCTCCACTTTACCTTGAGTTACATGGAATTCATCAGTAGGACCAGCCCAAACATGGCTGTTAGCCGGATTACCTCTTGCCCACTCAGCCGTAAAACCAAAACGATCATTAGCCGGATTAGAAGCCCAATCATTTCCAATTAAACCACCATACAAGGTCTTTGAGCGAAAATCATCGGCTTTCAACTCACCTTCGACCATCAAATCACCGCCGATTGTCACATCAGAATCAAAAGTCGCATCACCGGTCACTTCCAAGGTACTGTCAATCACCGTTGGCCCATTAAGGCTAGTATTCCCGTTTACGGTCAAATTATTTAATGTCGTATCACCGGTTACTTTCAAATTATTATTAATTGTTGTCGGACCATTTAAAGTCGTACTTCCGCCCACGGTCAAATTTCCACCGACATTAACATTTTTACCTAAAGTAGTATCCTGGGTCACATTCAATGTATTATTAATGGTAGTAGCCCCGCCGATTGTAGTAGTTCCTTCAACCGTCAAATTATCACCGATATCAGTAGCTCCACCGATAGATGCATCACCCGACACATCAAGACCACCACTCACATTAGCATTGCCTCCGATATTTGCATTATCCATATTGGCATTGCCCATATTTGCATTACCGGAACCATCAACCTCAAAAGCCCCATCAGCCGCCGAAAACGAACCGTCATCTCCGTCAACCTCAAACTTTCCTTCACCGACGTCGATGCCTCCGTTATTAATCTCCAAGCCAGCCTCACCGGCCCCCAAATCATCACCGTCAACAATCAATTTGTTAATATTTTCAATATTATTACCACCCATATACAAAGTAGTCTGCATGGTGTTCAAATCAGGTCTTCCCGGATATTCGGTTCTATAAAGCAAGTTTTCATTCAAGCCGCCTCCGCTTGAAATCGGTTGTACCGAAGATGTAATAATAGCTCCATCATCAACTCCTGCACTCAAGCCTAAAGTTGTCTGCATATCTTCAATTTTCCATACACCCTGCACACCGTTAGCCGTACCGCCTTGAGCATAACCACCGTTACTTCCGATCATTGATGCGATTCTTGATGCTCTGACCATCGGCAACTCATTTTTAGGATCAGCAATCATAAAACCAGTCAAATGTGACACATCTTTGGTTGTAGTTGACCCATCTTCATTTGGTACCTCGACCTCTGTTTTTTTACGAGCCAACACCACTCTGTAATCATCAAAAGTACTGCTTCCCTGAATTGTTCCGTCAGCCTTAACAAACCCATAAGGCAAATAATCACACAAATGCCCGACGGCAATTTCCTGATAAGTCTCATCTTGAGCATCATCAGCCAAATCTTTATAATCGACCGAAGCCGCTGAACCACCGCAATCATTGGTCACGGTTCTGCCATTTAAAATATCATCATAATTATCCCGAATATAATCATCTAAAGCCTTGCTCATCACTCTCATTTGGCTTGCAGCATTAATATCCTGCAATTCCGTAGTACGTTCGGCTGCTTTTTTATATAAAATTGGAGTAACCATGGCAATCAAAGCTAACATTGCCAAAGCCTCAATCATCAATGTACCGGCATCATTTTTATCAAATAATTGCTTTTTCATAACCATTACTCCCTAGTCTTTGCCGATTGAATCCATATACACCAAACAATATTCACACTGGCGCTCATCACCGCACACTTTAGAAAAACCGGTTTCGCCCACATCATTAGAAATAATGTATTGAGGAATAGATAACCAAGTTTGCTCAGTATTATCGATTCGCATAGTTGAATTAATAGGATTATAACTCAAATACTCTTTTTTTTCTTCAGCGGTCATACCTGAAAAATCTTCAGGTTCCACATCTACCGTATATCCAAAATTACTTCCCGAAGCATACACTTTTTTGATAGCATTAAGAAAATCATTTGCCGGCCGATTAGCATCAATTCGCATCCAACGTTGCGGAACACAGCCATAAGTAATCAAAAAATTAGTAGCATTTTCAGAACGACAATCATCAATTTTTCTGGACAATCCATCATCCAAACTTGTAGAATCTAAACAATATACTCTGGTAATATTACGCTGAGTTACTGGCACTTCAGCATCTTCATCAATTTCACCCTCTTCATCAATTTCACCCTCTTCATCTCTTACTTCATATTCCAACTCAAATCCTGACGGCATAAAAGGGTCTAGTTTTTCCAACTCTATTTCCCCTGAAGGATAAGGTTTGGTTTTATCCGCAATTTCATAAGTCAAATATTGCTTTGCGGCACGATGCTGCAACACCAATTTTGTAAGAGCAGATTCGGCCTGTGGCTCCACATAGATTGAGCGCATATCCGAGCGTACTGCCAAGTTAAAACTATGCAGAGCAACAATAAACACGGCTAATATAACCCAAACATACATACCATCAGCCTCAAAAAAAACCAATCTCACAAATTTATATTACCATAAAAAGGGCGCAAACACCACAACAATCAAGCTATTCCGCTCAAATTTAACAAATTTGTAACATTTATACCCTTTTATCAATGTTAGCTTAATTACCACAAATAAGATAATTAAAAGTTAAAAATATGATTTTTTTGTTTAATAAGTTCACTTTTCTTGTTTTAATCCGGATAAAGATATTATAGATTGATGCTATAAATTGATAAGCAAACTATCATTTGAATGGGGAATAAAATGATTGATATGCAAAACAACCTCGACGACGACGAAGAAGAAGAGTTCAGCGTCCCGTCGCCACAGGTTACACGAAAAAAAATGCTTCTGGTCATATTACCTATAGTAATAGTGATTGGCTTGCTTGTAAGCTTTTATACAGTTTTTTCCAAGCAAGACAGCCAAGGCCCCAAGAATTATCAGATTGTAGACCAAACCACCGAAACCTCTAACACTAACGAGAGTCTGATTCTATATGACCTCCCTGAAATAGAGGTCATGCTTAACAGTTCCGGACCAAATAAAAAATATGCCCGCCTTAAACTAAACATTGAGGTTTCCTCTACAAATGAAGAAAGCATAAAAATGCTTGAGGCATTTACCCCACGCATTAATGATATTGTAACTTCTCATCTGGTAGAAACTTATCCTGAAGAAATCGAAACAGCACAAGGTCTTTATTGGTTAAAAGAAGATCTTCTTTACCGTATCAATCTTGTAACCAAACCCCTAAAAATTAGTAACATAAACATCAAGATGTTTGAAATCAAAGGCACCAATTAACAGCATATCAAGGACATCAAACGTGGCAGAAGAGAACCAAAACCCCCAAGCATCTAAACCAGATTCGCAGCCCACAAACAACACCGACTGGGCCGATATGATTGAGGTTAAAGAAAACAATACTCACGCCCCTTCATCAACGGGGAGTTCTAAAGTTTTAAATCAAGAAGAAATCGATTCTGTTTTTGGTTTTTCTGAAGGCAGTGCCGCTCCGCGCCCTAATGTTGAAGATTCAACCGGCGTTAAGGCAATACTCAACTCCGGCATGGTCTCCTATGAACGCTTGCCGATGTTGGATGTCGTATTTGACCGTCTGATTCGCATGATGGCCACCTCTCTCCGCAACTTCACTCAAGACAACGTTGAAGTCTCACTCGAAAGCATTGAATCAATGCGTTTCGGAGAATATATAGACTCATTAACTCTCCCCACGTTGCTATCAGTTTTTCGCGCCGAAGAATGGGACAACTACGGCTTAATATCCGTAGATTCGGCACTGGTTTATTCCACGGTAGATGTTCTCCTTGGTGGTCGCCGAGGCACCGCCGCCATGAGGATAGAAGGCCGCCCCTATACAACAATCGAGCTCAATCTGATAAAAGACATGATCGAGCTGATTCTTTCAGATTTGTCAACAGCGTTTGACCCCATAACCAACGTCAACTTTTCTTATGAGCGAACCGAAACCAACCCTCGCTTTGCCGCCATTGCACGTTTATCAAACGCCGTAATTGTCGCCCACCTTAGAATAGACATGGAAGATCGCGGCGGCAAACTTGATTTGCTTTTGCCATATGCCACACTTGAACCCGTCAGAGATTTGCTCCTGCAAATGTTCATGGGTGAGCACTTCGGCCGCGATACCATATGGGAAAACCACCTTGTCGAAGAATTATGGGATACCGAAGTTGAGCTTCAAGCCTGCTTAAAAGAACTCTCCCTTGACTTAGGTAACATAGCCAAATGGGAAAAAGGCTCTTTTCTGGATTTAGATATGGAAAAGAACTCCGACATCACTATGTTCTGCGGCGATATTCCGCTTCTTACCGGCACCATGGGACGCAAATCAGATAAAATTGTTATAAAAGTAAAAGGAAAGGCAGAAAAGAAAAATGGGTAGTATGGAACTCTTAATAAATCTCATCATAATCGGACTATTGATTCCGACCATTATCTATGCCTACCGCCTCAATAAGAACCTCAGTCTTTTAAGGCAAAACCAAAATTCCTTGGCCAAATTGATACAATCATTGAATGAAGCAACCATCAAAGCCGAACATTCAATTCCCAAGCTCAAGACAGCCACAGAGTCTACCTCCGGAGAGCTCAAAGAAGTCGTAGATAATGCCAAACTTCTCAAAGATGACCTCATGTTCATCAACGAGCGAGCCGACAACCTAGCCGATCGTCTTGAAAATGTCATTCACGACGGTCGCCAGGTTCAAAACTCCATCAACACACCACACAACACCTCCGCCTCAGGCAGTGACACCGCGCCCTCAGCCAACACCCCCTATCAAACTTCAGCCGCAGACCGCTCTGAAGCTGAACTTGAATTATTAAAAGCATTACGCGCCATAAAATAAGGAATCACCATGACTCGCAAATTCAAATTTCGTCTGCTACCGTTTTTTATCTTTATGGCAGTGCTCACGCTTTCATTCAAAATCACCAGTGTTTACGACAGCCTCAAACGAACACAGGTTTCTAATATCAGCTTCAGCACCCAAGCTCAGGCCGAAGAACACCAATCTTCCGAGGCCAACCAACTTGACCAAATTCTAAATCGTACTGATGTTACGGCAGCCGTTCCGGCCAACAACTTCAGTCAAACCGAAATAGCCATTTTGCAAGAGCTTGCCGCCCGTCGAGAGGCCCTTGACATCCGCAGCAAAGAAATTGACAAGAAAGCAGTCCAATTAAAAGTTACTGAAGAGGAAATTAACAAAAAACTCTCTCAACTCCAAGCTTACGAAAAGAAGCTCCGTACTCTGATGCAACAATATTCAGCCAAAGAAAAAGAGCGCCTCAATTCTCTGGTAAAACTCTACGCCAGTATGAAACCACGCGACGCCGCCCGCATTTTAAACACTTTGGATATTGAAGTCAGTACCGCTCTGGTCAGAGAGATGAAACCCTCCGCCTCCTCAGCAATACTTTCTCAAATGGAAGCCTCAAAAGCTAAAGCCATTACCGATGCCTTAATCGGCAACAGTATCATCAACCAAGAGGTAAAAGAGTGATTCGTCATTTTGTTCATACGCGACACATACGCCGAATAAGCTTATTTTCTCTGGCACTATTATACTCAAGCATACTGAGCTTTCCTCAGTACGCCTCAAGCGCTGTTACCCCGACTACACCCCCGGTCACCTCAAGTGGTCAAACCCAACTTCCGACCATACAACTAAAATTCAAACCCCAAAAAGACATATCTCGGTTTATTTTTGATTTTCCGGAAGCTGTGCAATATACCATCAGCGAACAAGACAACCAAACCCAAATTCGCTTTAACCGCCCTTACCGTCTTGAAAGCACAACCTTACAAAAATACCCCTTAAATAAATCTATCAGTTTTCGTAAAGATGCTGATAACAGCTATGTTCTTATCTTTACGCAAAAGCTAGCCCAAAACTTCAGCCAAAACAATCAATTAATTCTTGATTTTGCCAATACCTCCACCCAAGAAGACTCTTCACAAACTGCAGGTTCGACCACTTCTCAGACTCAAGCACAACCTCAAATCATCAAGAGTCTGAGCTTTTCATGGAATATCCCGACCAACATCGCCGTATTCAAACGCAACCAATACCTATGGATAGCCTTCGACCATACCCAAAACATAAACGTTGAAGAACTCAAAAACTACGCCTATCCCTTAATTAAAGAGATAGTCCAGCTACCCAATAATCAAGGAACCGTAATTCGCATTCTCCCATCAGAAGATGTTAATATTGGCGTCAGACGTGAAGGCTTACTGTGGATTGTAGACTTATCAACCGGCAAAAAGAGTGCTGAGACCAAAGAGCTTCCGGTTTTTACCCAATATGACGGCAGCAACCACTCTTATATGTTTATCCCCTCCTCCAACGCCGGCAATGTTATATCAATATTTGACCCCGAAATCGGAGATGTGATTAGCATCATCCCTACCGGAGATGAAAATATTGGCTTCAAGAGCAGCTATAACTATCCTGATTTAACATTGCACAATACCATTTCCGGTATGGCAATTATATATAACGCGGACGATATCACCATCAATCGCGGCAACAGCGGCATCAGCATCCACCGCCCGCAAAAAAACTTAAATATATCCGACAACATAGAAGCCCTCAAACGCCAAAGCCTTCTCAATCAAAGCCAAAATCGAGAGAAGCTCTTGTTTTCAATGCTGCCGCCGGATACACTGCGTCTTGACTATAATGATGCCGTTAGCCAGCTTAAAGAAGGCATCATAAAATCAGATGCCGACATGCGTAACAAAGCCAAACTTTCACTCGCTGAATATTATTTAAGCCAAGGCTTAGGCACCAATGCCCTCGCTGTTTTAAATGAGCTATCCAAAGACCAAGCCCCTGAGGTTGAAAGCAATCACTACCACATTCTCCGCGGTGTAGCCAACTATTTGACTCGCCGTTATGCTGATGCACTTAAAGATTTATCTTACGGAGATATTTCATCTTCAGAAGAAGGCAAGTTCTGGCAAAAAGTCATATCCGGCGCTCAAAATCCGCAAACCAAAATAAACGACTTTTTGGTTTTGGAGCAGCAACGCATAAGAGATTATCCATCTGAGATACGTCGCCGCATAGCCTTAACCGGCATTCCGTCAGCCATTAAAGCGCAAGACGACCTCACACTGCAAAATTATATAGATACGATTCGCGGCGCAGACAATACCGCCAACAAAGATGCCATATTAAGTTACTACACCGCCAAAAAGCTTGAGGTTTTGGGCTACCCGCTTAATGCCATCCGCGAATACCGCAACACCGCGGAAATGAATTCGGCCCAATACTCAGCTCTGGCACGCCGAGACATAGTCAAACTCCAACGCCGCTCTCGTACCATCAGCGCCGAAAAGGCTATCTCTGAGTATGAGAAGCTCCGCTTTGCATGGGGAGAAAAGAATTTTAAAATCAACATTTTAAACCTCTTAGCTGATTTATATGTTGAAACCAAGAACTACGACAAAGCTCTCCAAACTCTTCAAGATATCAAACTCATCGCCGGAGAAAAGGTTGAAAAATCCATCAACCGCCGCATGGTCAAGATTTTTGAAGACATCTACCTCAACAACTATGATGAGAGCCTGCCCGCCATCAAGTCATTAGCCTTGTACCAAGACTTTGAATGGTTGGCACCGATGAGCGCCCACTACAACCAAATAGTCCAAAAACTGGCCGACCGCTTGGTTGCGGTAGATTTGCTTGACCGCGCCCTTTACCTGCTCAACAGCCAAATCAAGAACGGCAAACTTTCTCCATGGGAAAAAGCCACCATCGGCACACGCATTGCACTGATAGACTTGTTCCAAAACAAACCTGAACAAGCCCTCGAGATTTTAGACGCCACTGAGCACGATTCGCTTTCACCTGATATTCTGGCTCATCGTCGCATCATCAGAGCCAAGGCTCTGTCCGCAACCGACCAACCTGAAAAAGCACTTGAGCTTCTGGAAAATGATTACAGCAAGAACGGGATTTTAATGAAGAGCGAAATTTTCTGGAGCAACGGCCAATGGGGCGAAGCCGCCGATTCGATAAAATATCTGGTTGAAAAGCCCGAAGCCGGCAAACCACTGTCCCAAGAGCAGATACAATACGTTTTAGACTGGGCAACCTCCCTCAAAAAAGCCGGCAGGGAGACTGTTATTGTCCGCTTGCGCAACACTTTTGAACCATTTTTTAAGGATACCCCCTATTATAGTGCGTTCAATGTATTGACTCGCACTCTTGATGAGAATAAGATTGACCTCAACAGCATAGATCAAGCCATCAATGATGTTGCGGCATTCAGCAACTTTGCCAAGATTTATGCGCAAAACCTCCAAAACTCATCATTGAGTGAAACCATTAAAGAATGAAGAAGCGCTTATTCAAAATTCATAGCCCATTTGCCCCGTCCGGCGACCAACCCCAAGCCATCAAAGAACTTTGTGAAGGTTTGGCTCGCGGCGACAAAAGCCAAGTCCTACTGGGTGTTACCGGCTCCGGCAAAACTTTTACTATGGCCAAAATTATTGAAGAGATGCAGCGTCCGGCCATGATTATGGCTCCCAACAAAATCTTGGCCGCCCAACTCTATTCAGAGATGAAAGAGTTCTTCCCTGAAAACCACGTTGAGTATTTTGTTTCTTACTACGACTACTACCAGCCGGAAGCTTACGTCCCCAAAACTGATACTTATATTGAAAAAGATTCCGCCCTTAATGAGCAAATCGACCGTATGCGCAACGCCGCCACTCGCGATATTTTGGAGTATAATGATGTTATTATCATCGCCTCGGTATCTTGTATCTATGGCTTGGGCGATGTTGAATCTTATTCTGCGATGACGATTCCGCTCAAAGTCGGTGATGAAATTGAGCTCAAAGAAATCTGCCGCCACTTAGCCGAGCTCCAATACGAGCGCAACCAGCAAAACTTTGTCCGTTCAACTTTCCGCGTCAATGGTGATGTATTGGATATCTTTCCGGCTCACTACGAGGACAGAGGCTGGCGCATATCTTTCTTTGGTGATGAGATTGAAAGCATCACCGAGTTTGACTCGCTTACCGGCAAACGCACTGCTGATTTAGATGAGGTTACCATCTATCCGGCCAACCACTACGTTACTCCGCGTCCGGCCTTGTCTCAAGCCATGGTCGGCATCCGCAAAGAACTAACCGAAACCATCGACGATTTTACTAAGAGCAATAAACTTCTTGAAGCCCAGCGGATTGAGCAACGCACCCGCTTTGACCTTGAAATGCTTGAGACCACCGGCCATTGCAAAGGCATTGAAAACTATTCACGCTACTTAACTGGGCGCAAAGCCGGAGACCCCCCTCCGACCTTGTTTGAATACTTGCCGCCCAATGCAATTCTTTTTGTTGATGAGAGCCACATTTCCGTCCCGCAAATCGGCGGAATGTTTAGGGGTGACTTCAACCGCAAGAGCACACTGGCACAGTATGGATTCAGACTTCCGTCCTGCGTAGACAACCGCCCGCTCAAGTTTGATGAATGGAATCAGATGCGCGGACAGAGCATTTTTGTTTCGGCCACTCCTGGTGATTGGGAACTTGAACAAAGCCACGGCACCTTTGCCGAACAAGTCATTCGTCCGACAGGGCTTGCTGATCCGGTATGCGTAGTCCGCCCGATAGAAAATCAAATTGATGATTTAATGGAAGAATGCCGCAAAACCGCCGCCAAAGGGGAGCGTGTTTTGGTTACTACCCTGACCAAAAAAATGGCTGAAGACTTAACCGAATACCTCCATGACAATGGGGTAAAGGTGCGCTACCTCCACTCTGATATTGATACTCTGGAAAGAATAGAAATCATCCGTGACTTGCGCCTTGGTGTTTTTGATGTTCTGGTCGGGATTAACCTTCTGCGTGAGGGTCTTGATATTCCGGAATGTTCACTGGTAGCGATTCTTGATGCTGATAAAGAAGGCTTTTTGCGATCCAACCGCTCACTGATACAAACCATCGGCCGCGCAGCGCGCAATGCTGAAGGAAGGGTTATTTTGTATGCCGACCGCATTACCGGTTCAATGAAAGAGGCTCTGGACGAGACCAATCGCCGCCGCGAAAAACAACTCAAATACAACGCCGAACACGGCATTATCCCAAAGACGGTCAAAAAAGCCATTTCCAATACTTTGAGCGAGATGACTGAGGCAGACTACGTCAAAGAAGACAACCTCAACAAACAAGAGATGAGCGACCTCAAAAACATTGATAAGAAACTGAAAGAATATACCAAGAAGATGAAAGACGCCGCCGCCAACCTTGAGTTTGAAGAAGCCGTCATCTACCGCGATAAAATCAAAGAACTTGAGCAACTCGCCCTCAAAAACAGCTAAACCTCATAATCACTGCACCACTCCTTGATAACATAAATTTTAATATCTCACACAATTGCTTCGCATCTCTGATGTATATGAATTATATTCACACTTCCACTCTCCATTAACAAATTCCTTACTTTTCAAACTATTTACCTCATAAACCTCACATATACACCGACCTGAAACAAATTGACCATTACCATTCTGATAACCACATCGCCAATTACGATCTGTTCCTACATAACGTTCATTTATATACGAAGCGCAAGGCTTAGCACAAAGGCCTTCGGTACGTTCATAACCATCAAGGCATTCACATTCGGTATATAAATTTCCGCAAGCCTTGCCGACACCGACTTCATTTTGCCCATCACACTTATATATAAAACCAAAGTCTTCGCAAACAGCAGCGGCACACTCATCTTTCGTCATTCCACAAAACCACTTGTTGCCAAAAGGACACTTGACACCATTTCCATTTGGACAAGATGTTTCTGTGTAACCAAGCGCCGTGCAGTCTTGCGTAGTCACACACTGTGCCCAAACATTCCCGCCAATCATCATACCGGCCACCGCCGTGCTTAAATATAAATATGTTTTCATGTTCAATCTCCTTTACATTCCCTCTCTTGCTAGAGATGGTGACGGCAGCGCCGTCGGGTGAGTAGACCAACAAACGCTTAGCGTTTGCGCTAATAGCAAATGGCATAATTGGTA
>CALXRR010000034.1 GCA_944390905.1 uncultured Alphaproteobacteria bacterium | reverse complement strand
ATGTTATTTTGCATGAGGTTGTCAATAATAAACTTCCAATAGATATTGTTGTCGTTCTGCAGAGAAATGGATATCGATTCAACAGGAGATTGATTGCCGATGGTTATGTGGCGGGGAGTATTAAGCCTGCGGATATGTACAAGCTGATTAAATATGGTTTTTGGTTTGCAGATGAAACCGAAATTGATATTATTCAATCTGTTATCAGCGGAAAGAATCCATTAGAGATACTACATCCTTTTGCTGATGAAGAGTATCGTCTGGGGAGAGAGGCTCGCGAGTTTATGGTCAAGGAGATGGCAGAGGGAAAGCTCACTTCTGATTTAATCTTCCAAGAAGAGTGGCGGCGGAAGCTTTTTAAAGGTCAGAATAATGTGTTGCATATTTTGAAAGCGGTGAAAAAAGGCAAGCTTTCGGAGAATTTGTTATATGCAATTGTGGAAGACAGGGAACTGGGATTCAATCGTGAAGTTTGGGATAAGCTGTTTGCCTCCGGGAATCCGGTCTGTGTTAAGCGCTATTTGTACGAGTTCTATCCTGAGCTGGAAAGCAAAGTCTGATATTAAGGCGTCTCATTTGAGGCGCTTTTTTTGAGGGTAAAAGGAAAGGGCTTTACTTTGCGGAGGGGATTTGATATGTTGGAGGGGAAGTTATGAGCGCAGGCGCAAGCCAATGCTGCGGCTGGACGATGATAATGGATAAGCATAAGGATAGAGGGCAATGAAAAAAGTGGCAGTCGTGGGAATGGGAATCTTTGGTACGGCATTGGCGTTGACCGCGGTTAGAGCCGGAAACAAGGTTTTGGGCTGGGCCAGACAGCAAGAGGTGGTCGATGATATTAACCAAAAACATATCAGCCCCAAATATTTGCCTAATATTCCTCTACCGGAAGCTATTAAAGCCACAACTGATGTGGCTGAGGTCTTGGATTTTGCCGAGGTGGTGTTGCTGGCGGTGTCGGCTCAGGCGACGCGTGCGGTAATGCGCTTGATAAAGCCTTATTTGAAGCCGAAGACGGTGTTGGTGTTGTGTGCTAAGGGGATTGAGGCTGAAACCGGAAAAATGCTCTCAGAGGTGGCGCAAGAGGAAATCCCCGATACAACCATTGCAGTATTGTCAGGTCCGGGGTTTGCGGTAGATATTGCGCAGCGCAAATTTGCCTCGGTTACCATTGCTTGTGAGCAGGAACAAGTTGCTAAGCACTTGGTAGAAAGCTTGGCAACACCATATTTTAGGCCATATACGACCAAAGATATTATTGCGCCGCAAATCGGCGGAAGTGTGAAAAACGTGATTGCGATTGCCTCAGGAATGATTGAAGGTGCCGGTTTGGGTGATGGCGCCAGAGCTGCCCTGATAGCTCGTGGTTTGGCCGAGATGGGGCGCTTGGCCGAGGCTTTGGGCGGAAAAACCGAAACCATGATGGGAATGTGCGGATTGGGAGATTTGGTCTTGACGGCAAGCTGTAGCCAGTCACGCAATTTTAGTTTTGGCTATGAGGTTGGTGTATGTGGGCGGGCGCGTAAAGTGATGGAGGCTAATACTCGTACCGTGGAGGGCATTGCTACGGCTAAGGCAGTAGTAAAACGGGCGCAAGCTGCCAAGGTGGAAATGCCGATTTGTGAGGTTGTAAACAAGATGTTGTTTGAAGATATGAGCTTGGCCGCAGCTGTGGAAGAATTGCTCCGCCGTCCGTATAAAACAGAAGGTTTTATGAGATAAAAAATAAAGGGGAAGTAGGTAGCTTCCCCTTTGGTCCTTTTATAGCTCTGATACGCATGCGCAGTAGTTACTGTTATCTCGGTAGCGTTCAGGATAACAGCTATGGTCATTTTCGTCTCCGCACATGCCGGTTAAATCATCGTAATAATGACTACCGAATAGCCATTGTTGGCCACGGTCTTGGGTCCAGTATGTGTCACTGACATCTCCACTGATGGCTTTGATGGCGCAACGGAGGGCTTCAAGGTCTTTATAGTAAGGATAGTGCCAAGATAGTCCTCCTCTGGTACTTTGCAGGCATTGACGGTTACATTCTGAAGTAGTTGTATATAAAACTTTGTTGCTGACAATAATATTGCCTACAACTACGCCTATGTATTCTCCGTCAACACGGTATTCTTGGAAGGTTTTATTGTTGTAGCAATATTTTTCTTCACTACCCCAGTCAATGCTGCGGCAAGAGGTGTAGCAAGTCTTGCCGGCATAGCTGATACTATTGCAAGTTTTGCCTGTGGGAATGCTGTCTAAGTAGCCGGCATCAGCGCAATTGCCTTCACATTTGGTATATTTACCTCCACACTCATCACCGGTTAGTTTCTTCGGATAAACACAGTTTGAACTGTTATAAACATAAGCTGAAGAGCAACATGGTTTGCAAGATTTATATAATGTCGTAGAACCGGATAAACAAGTTGAAGAAGTTGTATCATAACCGCATTTGCAGTCGCCGGCGCGTTTGTAGCCGGTACAAGGAGCCTCGGTAACTTTATATTTAGTACCATCACAGCTACTGCAAGAACCGGCTGAAACATAACCTTTAGGGATTGAGGTATAAGTATATTCAGGGCAGGTGTTACAGCAGGATTTGTATTTGTTGTTACAGCCACTGCCCACCCCTTTCATAGGCGAAGTACAAGTCTGATTATATTCAGACTTGCAAACACAGCCCGTATGCCATGATGAATCATAAGGACAAGGTTTGCCATAATTTTGGGTTGAATTACACTTGGTATTAACATACCCCTCTAAACGACACATTTCCGGATTATCAGGGTCAATCGGTCCTAATCCTGAAGATGAGCTGCTTTCAAATCCGGCGCCTGCACCATCACAATTGCCGGCGTCAGTAATAAAGCAGACTGAGGCGAGTTGTGCGCCAGAGGCAGAATTATGCTCAAGACTTAAAGAAGAAGACGGCAGACTAACAACAGGTGTGTGTGAAGAGTTGCGCCCAAAGAGCGCAAGTGTGTCGATAAGTGTGTTATACTCTGTTAATCTGCCGATATTATCAGGGGTAATCTGGTTTTTATAAAAAGCAGCATAAGATGAGGCGGCGTCCATAAGACAATAACAGGATACCGACCAAAGCAGTATATTTTTAATATCAGTCATAATATCACCCCAATTATTTTTTATCTTCACGACTCTAATATATCATAATTTTGAAATGTTGTAAACATATATTTTAAAAAAGAGAAGATAGTGTGATGAAATTGTCGTAGATATTTTTTATGTCTGTTAACTCAGAATTAAAGCTTTAGAGATACGCTGAAAGCAAGTTTTGTTTGAGTTATGGTCTATGAAAAAAATTGTTTTTTGTTTTTTGGGTTTGGTTTTGATGATGGGATGTCAGAGTCTTTCTTCAAAGCATTTTGTGCCGAGAGATTCTGAATATGTCGGACAAACCAGAGAAGATTTGGTTAGGGATTTTGGGCAGCCGGATATGATTTATCGGGAATATTTGTGTGACGATGATTGCTTGAATGTGTATCTGATTTATAATACTGTTTCGATGAATCGGAGGTGTAGTTGGTGTCCGAATTATGAATGCAGAACAATATTTTTGATGCAGGGCGAGCAGGTCGTGGGAAGTTTTTATGATGCATCTACTTGTATTGTGCCTTAAAATTAAAAAAAATAAAAAATAGCTTGCAAAAAAAAATTTATGTGGTAAATATAGCTTTGTTTTGATACTCGGATTGTAGTTCAGCCTGGTAGAACGCTTCGTTCGGGACGAAGAGGTCGCTGGTTCGAGTCCAGTCAATCCGACCAATGTAAGCCGCCTGTGAAGGCGGCTTTTGTGTTATGTGCGAACCAGCGTTAATATAACAGAATCTTATAAGAAATTATTGTAGAAGTGCTTACTATTTGCTTACTGAATAAATTCAAAGCAGAAAACAGTTTGTTACAAAAACAAAAAAAGCCTTGAAAATCAAGGCTTCGAAATGGTGCTCGGGGACGGGATTGTTCTGGCTCGTAAGGCTTTAGAATAAAGCCTAACTCGCTGCGGTCACTCGTCTGGTAAGGCTTGCGGTAGTCGCTGTCGCTTCTTTGCAAGCCAACAAGACTTCGCCTGTCGTCTGTAAACAATCCGCCGGATTGTTTACATTCCTCCAGCGCCTCCACGTCGTGTCGGCAGTTCAATCCCGTTAAAATAGGGCACGAAAAAAGCCACCTTAAATGGTGGCTTTGAAATGGTGCTCGGGGACGGGATCGAACCGCCGACACGAGGATTTTCAGTCCTCTGCTCTACCAACTGAGCTACCCGAGCAGCGGCAACGAACAATCTTATAAAACATATTTTTGCTCTTGTCTAGTAAAAAATTTATCTCTTGTGTATTTTTTTTATTTTTAATGCTGCTTTTTGTATTTATTGAAATTTTTTTACTTGACATTTGGACAAAAATGAAATATTCCTGAAAACGTTAATTTATAATTTATCTTTATTATGGAAACAAATATGAAAATCGGTATGTTTCTGAATACAGATCATACTATTACTGAAGAGTCAAATCAGAACAGCTATGCAGTAGTGTTTAATCCGAGCGAGCACTTGGCGGTATTGGCAGCTAAGTTTGAGGAGGATTGTTTTGCTGCTCTTGAGGCTCATATGCTGGAGACGGCTCAAAACTCTGGTATGAATGTGATTATTCCGTCGGATAAGCAGCTACTGTCTTTGGCGGAAGTGCGAAAGCTGGTGAAGCCGGCTCTTAAAAAATTGGGTGTGGATTTGCCGAAAGGACAGTTGTGGAGCAAAACGCTTCATGATGATTGCTCATACTTTACGGTAGACTTGAAAAAGTCTTGCGTGCATCATGCAATGCCGGAGGAAGAGCGTCCGATGCTGTTGATGGTGAAATACTAACCTTTTATTATATAGATTCTTTATTTTGATTTGAAACTCCTAGCTTGTGAAAGTCGGGAGTTTTTTTGTTGAATCTAATTGTGATTGAAGAGGAGGTCGGCCATTTGGCGGGTGATGACTTGTTCGTTAAAATCTCGATGGATTTTTTTGTAGCCATTGTAGGCTACTTGACGGCGCATGGACGAATGTCTCTTAAAGTATTTGAGCTTGTCAAAAAACTCTTCTCTCTCGGTGTAGAAAGCTGCTTCTTCCTCACTAAAAACATCATTAAAGCCGGTGCGGCGATCAATAAATGCCAGACCTCCGTTACCCATAATATGAACCATACGGTCTGAGCTGTAATGATAAATATTATTCAAGCGGCTCAAATTGAGACCCATGCCGGTTCGGCTTAGTTTGGCGATATAATCGTAGCCATTGAGGGGGGAAGTTCCTTTTAGTCCGGCTAAAAGCCATTTTAAATCAGGAATCCGGCGGTTGGCTTCATCAACTATGGCGTCGAGTTCTGCATCTTGGCCGGCAAATTGACGCTTGCCGGTGTTGGCTGCTAAGATGATGTCATAATCAGGAGTATCAAGCTCAAAAGCGCGTCCGGTCTCAATGGAGGCATCGACCATGTTGGGAAGGTAGCTGACCAGAGTGTGACCATGGTTGAACTGTTGCAGGAGTTGTTTGTCGCCCGTGGTTATCATTAAAACATCTACAACATCAAGGTATTTTTTGAGGGCTTGGATGTTGCGCTCGGCAAAGGACGGAACTATCCAATCGCAGCTCCATTGTAGTATCTTTAGCTCCGGAAAGAGCTCTTTGATTTCACGAAGGGTGTCTAACTCAATAGAATCGGCGTGCCCAATGAAAAGGGCATCAGGTGCGGTGGCTTTGCAATAATCTATCAGGTGGCGATTGAGTCTTTTGCGGCCTAAAAAATTCATGTGTCCGAAGCCAAACATGCGGCACAAATCGCGGTCAGGATAATTCATTACGTAATAGCCGTTGCGCGTTAAGCCGTTGGAGATTTTTATCGGCATGCCGCACATGAAGCAGCCCTTAAAACGGAGCATATTGAAGTTGGATACATGGATTATTTTTTTCATCTTTTTCTCCTTCTTATCTTTCAATATACTAAATTAAAAAAATTGGCAAATAAAAACATTATTAATACTGTTTTAAGAGTTCAATAATAACATTAAGAGCAAATGTAATTGTGTTGTTGTTATGTCTGATACGGTTCTTGTTCATAAAATTAGTTGGCGTTATGCAATTGAGCCTCTCTCTGGAAAGGAGGATACTTATATTTTGCGGCGCCGCGATGGCTTAATCTTGGCTTTTATTGAGGCGCGCCAGAAGCATATTATTTCTTTACGAAGCCATGAAAATCGTAAAATTTCTTTGTCTTTATTAGCTTATTTATCGGCGTTGTTTATTAAAAACGGATATTCTTTATCGGAAGAAGTGGCTAGGTTTTTGGGGATATCTGTTCTGCGCGGAAATTATAAGAATGATGTTTATCTGAGTTTTAAGGATTTGTGCCGCGGAAATTTGCCTAAAGCGGTGAAAAAAGCCGGGGCAGAGCGCGTGATTATTAATGGTCTTAAACCTCATAATTTGGTGTTGCCTAAAGGGTTTAAACTTAGAGGTTTAGATTTGTTGGCGGCTAAAATTAAGTCTTTGATGATTGGCCGAAATGTTTCTTGTGAAATTGATGCACGTGGAAACCATGTGATTAAAAATATCAGAATCGATGATGATTTTGCCGGTAAATTGATTTTGACCGGAAGCAGCGTGAGAAGCTTGTTTTTAGGTAACAATGCTTTCAGCGAGGTGTTGATTAATGATGCTGAAGAGCCTGTAAAAATAAAAGTCGGAAATAATTATCAGGGTGGGTTAGACATTCGCTCGACTTATTTACGTCGGCTGAATATCGGTAATCAGTGTGGAGCTCATATCTCTATGGAGGTGTGTGTCTGTTATCAAGATGTGATGGTTGGTAATGGTTATCATGCTGATATAAAGCTTAATAATGTGTTTGCCAGACGTGTGTATTTGGGAAATGAGTTTAGTGGATATATTACTGCCAGAAGTGCAAATGCACGGTACGGAATTCGCAAAATGTGGGTCGGTGATGATTTTTCGGGGCATATTGATTTTAGCTCTCATCCGACGATTGAACAAGTGAATGTGGGGCGCAATGCTACCGGTGTGGCGGAGTTTATTTCTTGTCCGGATTTGAAGTTAGTGAAGTTTGATTCTGCTTTTAGCGGAGAGGTTAATCTTAGTGAATCCGGAATTGTGTATGTGAGGGCTTATGAACCTTGTTCGGCGGTGTTTAATTGTCAGGAATGTAAGGCGCTGACTTTGTTGAAAATGCCGTTGCAGAATCCTTTTTCTATTGTTGGGGCTAAGAAACCTCTGGCTATCAGAAAAAAAGGCAAATATGTGTTTTATATATTGAAAAAACAAAAGCTGTCAACGCAGTATTTTTCGTCAGTATGGAAGAGAATTGTACGGTTAATCAGGCAGTTGATAAGCTGATAAAAAAAAGCTCTCAATCTGAGAGCTTTTTTTGATGATTAATTAAATCTGGGTTCAATATGAATAACTACCCTTTGGTTCTTGGCCTGGTTTTGCGGGATGGGTTCTCCGAAGGGGTCAAGGTTTGGATATTTGGGAACGTTATCATAGTAACCGGAAATTTTCATGCGGGTTCTTTGAATTCCTCTTTCCTCAAAAAAGCGGGCTACAGATGCGGCTCGAGCTGATGAAAGCTCCCAGTTGGAAGGGTATTTGTCATTAGAAACTTTACGGTTAGAAGTGTGGCCTTCAATACTGAAGTAAAATTTGATATAGCGGTCAGATTGAAGAGTGGCGGCAATTCTTTTCAAAACGGGAATCGCTGTGGGTTTGATTTCGGCGGAGCCTTCGTCAAAAAAGGTATCGCCACCAAATTCCAAGACAACACCTTGGGTATCGCTACCGATGGAGACCTCTTTGCTCATGTCCATGGATTGGACATCATCGGTGAGCTCAACCATCATCATCTCAATCGGGCGAGCAACTTCAACTTTGCCGACGCCTTCCATCATACCGACTTGGATTTGCTCAAATTTAGCCATATCAACGCTTGAGGCCGCCAGCATCATCACGAAAAAGCACAGCAATAAGGTGACCATATCACCATAGGTGTTCATCCATGATTCGTCTATTGCATCTTCGGTCTTTTTTTTCATCGGAGGAGCTCCTTAGATTTATGATTAAGATTCAGAACCAGAAGAGGTGGCATCGCGGTTGAGGTCTCTATCAATCAGGAATTGGTCTGAAACATCAACGAATGAGTTGAGCTTGTCTTGAATATAACGAGGGCTCTTTCTTTCAGCCAAGAGTACAAGACCGTTCATTTGAAGGTTGTTTTTGAAGTCGGTTTGGTCAAAACGGACGTTCATTTTGGTGGCCAATGGAATACAGAACAAACGGGCCATAATAACGCCGTAAAAGGTGGTAATCAACGCAACCGCCATCGCCGGACCAATGGAGGAGGGGTCGCTTGACATGTCGCTCAACATGATGACCAGACCGATTAAGGTACCAAGCATACCAAATGCAGGGGCGTCACCACCCATCTTCATTAAGGCGCTGGTGGAGAGTCTTTGTCTTTCAGATTGTGATTCCATCATGTGTTCCAAAATTTGCATGATTTCAGTCCCGGTATAACCGGTAACAACCAAATCTGCCCCATAAGCCAAAAACGGATTGTCGCGGCGCAAAGAATCCGTAACCTCATTTTCAAGGCCTTGCAAACCGTTTTTTTGAATGATGTAGCCCCATTTTACAATACGGCCGACTTCATCTTTAAGCGGAGAATCGATATCTTTATATTTTTTAAATGCGCGTCCTATTGTTTTGAAGGCGGACAGGGCGGTCTTCATCTCATAAGAGATAAAGCATGCCATAATGGTGCCGCCGACAACAACGATAATACTCGGGATATCAATAAATGCCATTGGACGGTCGGTCGCCGTGATAATTGAACCAATGACCATGGCGAATCCGCCGATAAAACCAAACCAAGTACCTAAAGACATGATAAATACAATCCTATTGTAATTGATAAAACTGTTATCAATGTATATGAAAATGGTTAAACAAAGGTTAGTTATGTGGGCTTAAAAATTATTTCTTTGTGTTGGGTTTTACGTAAGCCAGAGCGGCGTGTTCTTCACAATAAGTTTGGCCTAAGCGAACCTTTTTGCCGCAGAAATGAAAATTTTCATCCTTAGGGTCGCCTATCGGCCAGCGGCAGGTGTGATTGTCAAGAGAAGTCAGAGATGTATAGCCACTTGGTGAAATGTGGTGCGGTACGTCAATCTTGGGGGTGAAGAAAAAGTCATTTTTTTCTTTGACTGACGGGGTAAACTGATTGTGTGTTGTAGAAGATGGCTCGGTATGGGGTTGTGCTTTGGTCGCAGGTGCCGCTTGAGGAGCCGGTTGAGCCTTGGGAGCAGGGGTGTCTGAGGCTGAATGTGCTGTTGGAGCGGGTTTCTTTTCAGCCGGTTTGGTTGCCGGAGAGGTGGTCTTGTTCGGTGATGAATGAGGTGTTTCAGATTTCTTTTTTATCGGAGACGGGCGACCGGATAAGCCAAGGCGGTGTACCTTGCCGACAATGGAGTTTTTGGTAACTCCAAGCTTTTTGCCGATTTCTCCGGTGGTGTAGCCTTCTTTCCACATTTTTTTAAGGTCTTCAACCATTTGGTCTGTCCAAGCCATCGCTGTATCTCCTTACTATTTGATGTATTGTTCTGAAAATTTGTTTTATATTATTGTAATTCTTTTTGCGAGTCCAGAGGGTTTCTTTGAAATTTTTATTATTTTTTTAGATATTTTGCATAAATTAGTTGGTAATGGCTTTAATATGGAGAAAAAATATGAGAAAAAATTATACTTTGACGCTGTTTATGTCTGCTTTGTTGCTTTCGAGCAGTTTATGCAACGCTGAGACTCCGAATGTAATTGATGCTCCTGAGACTGATGAAGTGGCTTTGGGAATCTATAATACTAACTTAGCTTTTGTGAAAGATGCGCGCAAAGTGATGTTGGGTAAGGGGGAAAACCGGATTTCTTTTGTGGGAGTGTCGGCTCAAATCAGGCCTGAAACCGCTATGCTCTTGAATAGTAATTTGAAAGTGATTGAGCAAAACTATAATTATAATCTGATTACTCCGGACAACCTCTTAAATGCTTCAATCGGGGAGAAAGTCAAAACTGCTTTGTATAATGAGCAGACCGGACAGACCGTGTATGACAGTGCTGAAATTATTGATGCTTCATATGGAAGGCCGGTGTTGAAATTTGATTATGGAATCGAGGCTAATTTCCCTGGGCGGATTATTTATGAAAAAATTCCTGATGGATTGCAGAGCAAGCCGACTTTTGTGGTCGATGTGCAAAATGAAAATGCCGGAGAGCAAAAATTGGAGCTGGCTTATTTGACTTCAGGGTTGAACTGGAAAGCTGATTATGTGGCGGAGCTGCGTAAAGATAATTTGTTGAGCCTTAATGGTTTGATTACCTTAAAAAATGAATCAGGAATCGATTATGAAAATGCAACCGTGCAATTGATTGCCGGATCAATTAATCAGGTGAATGTGGTGCAGCCAAGAATGTTTGCCCGTAATTTGAAAATGGTTGATGCGGCAGCTGCGCCAATGATGGCTGAAGGTGCGGCAATGCCGTCGCAGGAGGCTTTGGGCGACTATTATTTATATAATTTGCCGATTAAAACCACATTGTTGGATAAGCAAACAAAACAGGTTAGCTTGCTGGAGAAGAAAAAGGTTAAATATGCTAAAGAATATAAGTTGGTTTCACCGTTGTATTTGGG
Organism: uncultured Alphaproteobacteria bacterium; assembly: GCA_944390905.1. GTDB lineage: Bacteria > Pseudomonadota > Alphaproteobacteria > RF32 > CAG-239 > HGM16780. The sequence continues at coordinate 8,316 of CALXRR010000034.1, read as the reverse complement.
AATCGGTGTCAGCAATGCGGAGTTCTTAAAAGCTAATCCGCAGGTGATTTATAAACTGCAAAATACTAAAGCTGATGGTCTGGGTGAGGCTTTGCCGCAAGGAACGGTTCGCTTTTTTGAGCCAGATGCCAAGGGTAATATGCAATTTATCGGAGAGAGCAATCTGTCACAGTTGGCGCTGGGCGAAAAAGCAGACTTAATGCTGGGGCAGTCGTTTGATATTTTTGCTACCGGAAAAACTACGGCAAGTACTCGTATATCTGATGACATAAGTGAGACTTCAGTCGAAATTAGTTTCAGTAATGCTAAAGCTGAGCCGGTTAAAGTGTTGTTTGAGCAGAACTTTAACGGGTTGGAGTGGGAAGTGTTGTCAGAAAGCATTAAGAGCGAGAAGAAAAACGCTGCGACCGCGGCTTGGATGGTTGAAATTCCGGCTAATGGCTCTGAGACACTGCGCTATAAAGTGCGGTTGAAAAAGCAAGGGAGATAGTCAATGCTAAAGGCAGCGGCTTGGGGGATAGCCTTGGCGGCAGGAATAACCTGTTCGGCTATGGCGGTTAGTCGTGAGGCTGTCGATTATACGGCTTTATTTGCCGTAAATTTAGATGAGCCGCTGCCTGGTTTTGACGAGTTGAAACAGTGTTATGGGAAAAATACCATTTATGACAGGCGATATGAGTTTTCGTGGAATATAGGGCAAAAGTTTGATGAGGTGTTTGCGCAGACGATTTTGGCTTATGGTGGCTCTGACAAGCGCTTGAAAAATACGGCGGAAGATGAGTTGGTGGCGATGATTGAGGCTTTGCCGCCGGAGACTTATCCTTATATTGGGCCGTATTTGCATACTATTCCGGATATGTCACCCAAAATTTTGAATATGCCGGGGATTAAAGAGACCAAAAATAAGTTTCCGGAAAGAATTGCGCCCGAGGCTCAAGGGATTAAAAATTTGGAGTTTCTGTCGCCTTATTTATATTATTTGCTGATGCCCGAGATTTGGCCGAGCTATGCTTATCGGGCAGAAAATGTTGAGCCTAAACCTCAGCCCAAAGCTCCTAAGCTGATGTATAATCAGGGATTTTTTGATATGGTGCGGGCGATGGTGCCGCCGGAGGAATTCTATCCAAACAGTGGGGAGGCCAAGGTATCATGGAAGCAGTCATTGCGGACGCCGAATCCTAGTTTATCTTCAAATTTGACGACGGCTGATGTTGAGGCTTTTGTTGAAACCTTGCCAGAGGTGGAGAAATACGCCGCGCAAAAAGGCAAAACCGAAGAATTGATTGTGGCTGGAATGCTGGTTAATGCTTATGAAAATGAGCAGGGAAAGGCTTTGCCGGTTAATAGTGTGAAAGATATGGTGAACCCTTGTCAGCGCTTGGCGCAGAGGGTTAGGTTAATCGGCGATGAAAATGAGTTTATGCAAATTGTCGGCAAACAAGGCATGACGCTTGATGAATGGGCCTATACCTGTGATAGGGTGATTAAAGCTTATCGGGTGTCAAACATGAGCGCTTCTGATGTGACGGCGGTTTTGAACTATAAGCAAGGGGTATATATATCAAGTGTGACGGATTTGCCCGAATATTTGCGGGCGGGGCAGTTGGCGGCGATGTATGCCGTGGTTGCCATGTATTCAGCCCCATTGTCTGATGTGGCCGCGGTGCGTCCTCTGCGCAAAGCTTTGGATGAGGCTTGGCGGCGTGCAGATTATTCTTTGGCGGGGATGCCGGTCGTAAGGAAGCTTTAAAACGTAAAGCTATGTAAAAATGTATTGTGTCATGGGGCTTTTTATGCTATAATGCATTTATAAGCTAAGTATAATTATGATGACAATAAGGAAGGAGACCGGCAATGGTAGAGGTAAGGTATCAAACGCTGGGCGAGGCTTTTATCGAGGACTTGGATTTGGCGAAAGAGAGCAAGCCGTCTTTGTTTGAGTTTTTGTTGAAAACTATCAGAAAAGATGAGCCCGAGCAGGAAATTCATCGGCTGGTGGAAGAGGTTACCGATAGCGAAAGCCTTATCAATTACTATGATGTGTTGGCCAGATTGCAGATTGAGCGGAATTCTAAAACTATTAACAATATCAGGCGCCGCTTGCAGGGGTTGCACTCGTTGCAGCATAATGAAGACGCTAATTATATTAAAATCATGCAAAAAAAGCTTAGTTTATTATCAAGTATGACAGTTGGTGTTAAAGAGCATTTATATATGGTGATAAACTGCTATGTGCGCGATATGGAATATGGGGATGTGCAGCAGTTTAAAGAAGAGTTTATTGAGTATATTGATAAAACGGCGCAAGGAGCAAGTTATCGTAAAGGTGCTGCAGCTTATGGTGCTTATGCCTATGTGTAGTGTAGGATGATATTAACAGCAAAAAACAACTCCGCTCTCAGAAATTGAGTGCGGGGAGCCCCCGCGGGCACAAGCTGGTGCAGCTTGAGCGGGGAGCCCCCGCGGGCATTAATTAGCGGTGGCTTGTTCTGCGTTTTAATTAGTCGCGTTGCTCAGATAGTGTCGGCCACGATGCTCGTGCAAGCTGTGCCAGCTTGACCCCCTAGGTTAGCGGTTGAGTGATAGGGGCAAAGAAACGAACTGCGTTCGCACCGTGCCCCTGTTGGGTACCTAGAAAGCCATGACCGGGCGAACGGAGTAGCTGTTGAATTTGTTGTTCTTATAGTTGTAGCCCATATTGAACGAACCACCCGTATTGGCGTAGAAGTACCACGCGATGTCACTGGAGTACTCAGACGACAACCAAACGTGCTCATATCCGTTGTAAATATTTCCTAGGATTGTTGCTGCACTCGTACCCGCTTTGGACTGAATTTCCAAAATAGCAGCGTTGAATTTGGTGAAGTTAGCTGAATTATCTAAGGCATTTTTTAATAATCCGCCTGATGGCAGGCACCATGTTTTACCTCCTTCTTTATAATTCTTAGCTGCCCATGCCGCAGGATATTTTGAGCTGTTACCTTGAGCGGTAATTTTATCCGTATTGGTACAGCTGGCTTGTATATCAGTCAAACTAGATTCTGATGTTATGTTAGTAAGCCCCGAAATGTCTACATATTCTGTAGACCATATAATACCTGTCTTAACCGGCTTATGCGCCATCACCCAACCATTCTGGCTGTCAGATTTTTCATAGATTACAATACCAAGCAATTTTTTGCTTGAGATATAATCATTTGAACATGTCCCATCGGCATAATACAATGCGCCGATAACGCAGTTGGCGGTATTAGCCTTACATGATTTGGTATCCGTATTCCATGTAAAATTCGTAGCACATTTACAGATATCATATTTCCCATTACAGGCTTGGCTGGCGCCGCCGGTTTGGTTGGTGCCGGTGCAGGTTTGGGTGAAGCCGTATTTAGTGCAAAATTCTTGTTCATATTCCGACTCGGATTTGAAGCAAGCCCATTTATTTCCAAAGGGGCATTTGACACCACTGCCGCCGGAGCAGGAAGTTTCGGTATAGCCCAAAGTGGTGCAATTTTGAGTGGCGACGCATTGAGCGTTAATAGTTTGGGGGATTAAGGACAGACTTGTCCCTATTAACAAAAAGCGTATTTTCATAACAAAGCTCCATATCATTTTACATAGGAGCAGTATAACATAAATTTTTATTTATTTCAATTATTATTTTCAACAACGGACGGAAAAGGGGGCAAAAAAAATCCGTGTAATCAAAACACGGGCCAAGAAACATCTTAATTAGGGGGTGAAGCTGGCACAGCTTCCCGCAGCCGGTTCATCCAACTGCAGATTTAGAATACCACTTTGGCGCCAAGGTTGCAAGCGCTTTTTGATGTAATGGTGAAATATCGATTTTCAAGCTGGAATGGCGTAATTTCATGCTATTCGGCTAATTTTGTCTAGCAGCTTAAGAGGAGGGAATTAAAGAGGGGGAGTAGTTGGCTGAGAATGAAGAAAGGCAAGGATTGGAGGGGGAGGGAAAAGAGAAAAAGGGAAAGCGGTGGGCTAGTGTTGTGGTGTGAGTGATGAAGGGTGATGTAAAAGAGGGCAAAAATAAATTCCGGCGCTTGCGCGTCGGGGCTGCCCTCTCCCGACGGCTCAGTCGTCGACCTCTCCCTGCACGGGAGAGGGTGGTATTTTGGTGCAAAGGTTGCAAGCGGTTTTTGATGTAATGGTGAAATGTGCTTTTTCAAGAGACAAGCCGTGATTTGGTCGCTATCCCCAAAGTCGTGATGTTTAATTTGTACCTTATATGGAAATCCGTAAGTGAAGCATGAATAATCAGCCCTTCATTATTAGTGAAGGGCTGATGATGTGATTGAATTTATTTCATAGTACGTTGTTCAATCTCTTTGAAGTATTTGATGGTTTCAGGACGGAGGTCTCGGGTTGCGGCGTCATCACAGACTATCAAACCATGTTGGTGCATTTGTAAAATGCTGATTGGCCACATATGCGAAATAGAGCCTTCAATCCCGTGCTTAAGTGCTTCGGCCTTGCTGCTGCCGGTGGCAATAATCATGACTTCTTCCGCGTCAGTAATCGTGCCCACACCTACGGTTAATGCCGTCTTGGGGACAAGGTTGATGTCGTTGTTGAAAAAGCGGGCGTTGGAGTGAATCGTCTCCATGGTCAGAGTTTTGACACGGGTGCGCGAGCTAAGTGATGACCCTGGCTCATTAAAGGCGATATGCCCATCTGTGCCGACACCGCCGATGAACAGATGAATCTTGCCGTAGCTCTTTATCTTGGCTTCATAATCAAGGCATTCTTTTTCATAATCGGTGGTCATGCCGTTAAGCATGTTGATGTTTTGCGGCTTGATGTTGATGTGTTTGAAAAAGGTCTCATGCATGAAAAAGTGATAACTCTCATGGTGTGACGGCGGAAGGCCGATGTATTCATCCATATTGAACGTAACAACATGTTCAAACGAAACCTTGCCGGCTTGGTATAGCTTGATAAGGTTTTGGTACATGCCTATCGGCGAAGAACCGGTCGGTAAGCCCAAAACAAAGGGTTTATCGGCCGTGGGGTGATAACGATTGATTTTGTAGGCAACGTAGTTTGCTGCCCATTTGGAGCATTCGTCATAATCGGGGTTGATAATTACGCGCATTGTTCTTTTCCTTTTTTATAGAAGACACCGCCGATAACGGTGTATAAGTTATGAAAATTTTTATCAAAAACAACCATGTCGGCGTCATAACCGGGGGCGATGAGCCCTAAGTGATCTTGTTTCATAATTCGAGCCGGATTGGTGGATGCCATTTGGATGGATTGCTCTAAGCTCAAGCCGAAAGAAACCAAGTTTTTGACACCATCAAGCATGGTCAGTGCCGAGCCGGCAATGGCGTTGTCGGATTTGCGATAAAAGCATTGGTCAAGGTAGACTTCTTCACCGTTGGCAATCAGCGGTTGATGGTTTTGTTTGGTGGGTTTTAAGGCATCGGTTACTAAAACTAGTTTGTCGATTGGCTTGCAACGCAACAAAAACTTGATGATGTTGGGGTTGATATGAATGCCGTCGGCGATGATTTCGCATGAGATTTCAGGGTGGATAAATACTGCTCCTACAGCCCCAGGGTCGCGGTGGTGCATGCGGCTCATGGCGTTGAACAAATGGGTAACGTGCATAATGCGGGCTTGCATGCCTTCAACCATTTGCTCATAAGTGGCGTTGGTGTGGCCGGCTTGCAAGACAATCCCTTTGGAGATGGCGTGGAGGGCAAGCTCCCTCATGTGTTTGAGCTCCGGGGCTACGGTCATATTAATAATTTTGCCTTCGGAGGCTTCCCACAGTTCGTCAAATAATTTAATATCGACGGGGCTCAGAGAATCCGGAGACTGGACACCCAAACGGTCAGGGGAAATAAATGGGCCTTCAAGATGGATACCCAGAATCTTGGCGCCTTTTTCTTGTCCCATGGCTTCAACAATGGCTCTTATCCCTTTGATTAAAGAGTCTTTCTTTTCAGAGTATAATGTCGGTATAAATGAGGTTACGCCGTATTTGGCCAGATGCTCTGACATTTTGAGAATCGAGTCTGCTTGGTGGTCCTCGGTGCCGAAACCTCCAATCCCGTGGATGTGGGTGTCTATGAAACCGGGGGCGAGATAAGCGCCTTTGATGTCGATGAATTTTACAGTATCTTTGAAGCTTTTTTGTTTGAAGCGAGCTTCGTTAAAAACGTCAATAATTTTGTGTTCTTTGATTAAAACCGCGCAATTCTTCATCGCGGCATATCCGTTTAAGACGGTCGCGTTGTGAATGCAGATTTCGTTACTCATATCTTTATTCCCGTTACGAATCTTTTAATACATATATATTAGAGTTATGTCTGCAAGATTGCAACGATAATATAACGCGGAGGGGATTTTTTTGATGTTGAGGATTTTTGCAAATTGGGGAATGCCCAAGCCGTTTAAGCAGGGGTGGATGAGGGTTTCGGAAATACATAAGATTTTTTATCAGGAAGTTGGAAATCCTAAGGGTATGCCGGTGATTTGTTTTCATGGCGGGCCGGGGTATCGGAGCAATATTTGGACTGCAAAAAAGTTTGACCTCAGAAAATACAGAGTGATTTTGTTTGACCAGCGAGGCTGTGGAAAATCAACGCCACAGGGAGAAGTTCGTGATAATACTACTCAAGATTTGGTTGATGATGCCGCAAAGTTATTGAACCACTTGGGGATAACAACGAAGGTTATGGTGTTTGGGAGCTCTTGGGGGACAACGTTGGCTTTGCTCTTTGGTGAAAAGTATCCTCAAAAAGTGCAAAGAATGCTGCTTTCAAAAGTGTTTTTGGCGGATAAAAACAGTCGAGACTGGGAGCAAAAGTATTCGGCCTGGTTCTATCCGGATATCATGGATGAAATAAGAATGGTAGTGCCTGACAGAGAAAAAACAGCCGCTTTTTTTGATAAAGAAATTAGCTCTGATGATTTGCAAAAGCAGGTGAGGGCGGTCAGATTATATGGACGATATGAGCGGGTGTTGGGCAGTTTGGAGCCCAAACTCGGGGATGAGAGTGTGACTGAAGAGGAAGTTAATGCCTGCAGAGTGATGATGCATTATGCGGCAAATGGTTTCTTTATGGCGGAAAATGAAATTTTGGATAATATTAATAGGTTGCAAGGAATTCCGGCGGCAATATTCCATAATCGGTTGGATATGGTGTGCCCCGTGATTGGGGCTTATAGCTTGGCTAAGGCTTGGAAAGGGGTTGAGTTGGCGGTGTTGCCGTCAGAAGGGCATGGTAGTAAAATGCTTGATGATGCGGTGGTGCGGTATATTCAAAATTTGTATTAGTTTATGCTATTTTAAGTTTATAGATATCAACAGATTCTCTCTTTCATAGTAATAAGAGTTGATTTTTTGTGCTGATTTGTTATTGATTATAAGTATCAAAGATGTTGTGGTTGAAGTTAAAAACGCAGCATGTTGATTGAACAATCAGATGTATTTTCCCTCTAATATTATGATTTTCTTATATATTTTAACTGCTTAATCATACAATAATAAAGTGCATGGACGGAAAATATGACGGTTTTGAAATAAGATAATCTTTGTGCTTTGTATATTATTCTTTTACTAATTATTAGTGGTTTATATGTTCTTATTTAAATTATTGGAAGAGACGGAAATTATGTAGAATTGGACTAAATTTTAAAGTGTGATTTTTTGTAATATACAGTTGACAGTTAATATTTCAGAATATACTAATATTAGTGTAATCGTTTATTAAATTTAAAATTGTTGGTTGTGACGGGAATTGTGTAGAATTAGACACAATGGGGGTTCGGAAGAAAGGAGGTGTATTTTTTTTTATGTTTTTTTTAATTTAAAAGCTTGATTATTTTAAAATCATGTATAACTATTTAGTGAGATTTTTTTTATTATAACTTTTAGGTTGTGAAAGGGTGTTATATGAACGGTAGTACTATTAGATATGGTAAGTTGAAATGGTTTAATGAAAAGAAAGGATATGGTTTTATTACTGATGAAACCAGCGGGAAAGATGTGTTTGTGCATATTACCCAATTTCAAAAAGCCGGAATTACTGATATGAATGAAGGGCAGAATATGTCTTATGAGTTGTATAATGATAAAGGCAGAATCGCTGCGGGACATTTGATTTTGTTGGCTAAAGGAGAAAATAATATAAAAAATGTAATTAGTGCTTGACACTGTTATAAAAAAGGTGTATGTATTCGCTGTATTGCGGTTAAGATTCGCGATACAGCTTTTATCGCGGGGTGGAGCAGCCCGGTAGCTCGTCAGGCTCATAACCTGAAGGTCGTAGGTTCAAATCCTGCCCCCGC
>CALXRR010000033.1 GCA_944390905.1 uncultured Alphaproteobacteria bacterium | reverse complement strand
CAAGGTAACAGCTCAAAATATCCTGCGGCATGGGCAGCTAAGAATTATAAAGAAGGAGGTAAAACATGGTGCCTGCCTTCAGGCGGATTATTAAAAAATGCCTTAGATAATTCAGCTAACTTAACTAAATTCAACGCCGCTGTATACAAAATCAGAGCTTCTGCGGGGACGAGTGCAGCAACAATCCTAGGAAATGTATCCGGTGGATATGAGAACGTTGGGTCGTCGTCTGAGTATGACGCCTACGACGCGTGGATCTTCTACGCCACTACGAGTGGTTCGTTCAATATGTACTACAGCAATAAGCTCAATAACGATAGCGACGACTCCGTTCGCCCGGTCATGGCTTTCTAGATTCTCAACAAGGGCAGAATGTGAGCATCGCGCCTTCCTTGCCCCTATCTGCCAACCGCTAACCTAGGGCTCCACGGGCACCGTGGGGCACAGCTTCCGGTGCTCGCTTTCTAGGTTTTTATACCACTACCGACACTGTCATCCTCGGGCTTGACCCGGGTCCAGTACCAAGAACTCAACACCGGCATCCTGCAAGCATCGCGCCTCCTTGGGCACAGAACAAGCCACCGCTAATTAATGCCCGCGGGGGCTCCCCGCTCAAGCTGCACCAGCTTGTGCCCGCGGAGGCTCTCCGCTTGCATGGGAGGAATTTTTATGTTATACTAAAAGCCTAAAACAATATAATTATGAAAACGAAAAATATATTATTTGAAATAGTCGGCATAATAAGTTTATTACTGCTGACTTCATGCGGCGCGTTAGAAAGCTCTATCGGTCGTTCAATCGGTCTAGCCGAACGAGGAATGCAGGTAGCCAATGCTTATGAGCGGCAATACCGCTATTATAAGGCGCAAAGCCCCTACCAGCGTTCCCACAACGGCACCAGCATTGTCTACGCTTACCAGCGCTCAACCACCAGGTCATTGAGCTGGTATGATACGATGGTGGAAAATCAAGGCGGTAGTATCAATGTCTACACGCTGCGCGGCGGAAAGAAATTGTTACGGCGGATTCCTAAAGGATACCACGCCACTTACAACTTTCCGGTGACGGTCAAATACCCTTACAGCGGGAAGCTTGACCGCCTGACTTTACAGATTGTGACCATCCCCGGCAATGTGTACGTTTACTTAAAACGCGGCGCCGGCAATCTGGAAAGCTACTCGATGCGATAAGGTGCTTAGCACTTTATCGCATTTTTTTGCAAGCAAAATCAAGATGATAAGCATAAAATCAAAAAAATATATAAATTTTTTTCAGGCCTTAAGCGTTCCTTAAGCTGCCAATGTTGTAGTGAAGATGTAAAGAGATAAAACTGTTAAAGACTAATGTTAAATTAAATTTAGGAGAAAACACATGAAAAACATAACTTTCGTATCTGCCTTGGTTCTGTCATTTGCAATCGCTTCACAGGCATTCGCCGGCTTTCAGGGCCCTGGGCTCAAAACCTCAACCGTAGCGCAAGCTCTTGAGATGAGTGATGACACTCCGGTAGTATTAGAGGGCAACATTGAGCAAAGCCTGGGTGATGAAAAATATATGTTCAAAGATGCATCTGGCTCAGTGATTGTTGATATTGATGATGAAGACTGGAGAGGCATGACCGTTACCCCGCAAGATACCGTAATCATCAACGGTGAGGTTGACAAAGACTTCTTTAAGACTAAAATTGACGTTGACAGCATCAGCATCAAAAAATAATTAAGGATATAACATGAAAATACTCTTGGTCGAGGACGACCGTTTAATAGGCAACGGTTTGCAGGTAGGATTAAACAAGCTCGGATTTTCGGTAGACTGGTTTACCGATGGCGAGGAGGGCGAAGAAGCCCTGTTGCAAACCCCCTATGACGCAGTCATCCTCGACCTTGGGTTGCCCGGCAAAGACGGCTTATCCATATTGTCCTATTGGCGAGAGCATAAGCACAACGAGCCTGTCTTGATATTGACGGCGATAGGCGACGTTGACAACCGCATTAAAGGCTTGAACAGCGGCGCTGATGATTATTTGGCTAAACCCTTTGCGCTAGGCGAGGTAGCCGCCCGACTAAATGCGCTGATTCGCCGCAGCGGTGGGCAGAGTTCGTCGCTGATTAGCTACCGCGATATTGTTTATAATCAAAATACCAAACAAGTAGAAAAGGGCGGCAAGCCGGTTATACTTTCGCCCAAAGAAACCGCACTTTTGGAGCAAATGCTGTTGAACCGCAATCGTGTCTTGAGCAAAGAGCAGCTGGAGCAAAAACTCTATTCTTGGGATGACGATGTTTCGAGCAATGCGGTAGAGGTGCACGTCCACCATCTGCGTAAAAAACTAGGCAAAGACATCATCAAGACCGTCAACAAACTTGGTTATATGCTGGAGGATTAAATGAAGAGCGCAAGCTTACGCCTAAGGCTGATGATATATTTTATTTTGGTATTTACCACGCTGGGGCTGGCCTCGGCGACTTTGTCGTGGTTTGAAACCAAAGAGAAGATAGACGAGTTTTTTGACACTTACCAAATAGCGCTGGCCAGACAGCTTTCCACGGTAGATTGGGCTGATATTGCCGCGGATTCGCAGTCCCGCACCGACCGCATAATTGATAAACTCCATAACGCCGAAGACGAGGACGAAGCTCTCGGCTTTGCGGTATTCAGCCGCGACGGGCAAAAAATCTTTCATGATAATGAGAACGGCAAAGACTTTTACTACGGAGGCTACATCGGCGGTTTTATCACCCAAACGGTTGATGACGAGCAGTGGCGTGTTGTCTGGATATTTTCTGCAGATGAAAAATACATCATCGCCGTTGGGCAAGAGCTTGCTTACCGCAACGATGTCATCTGGGATACTTTGGAAGAATTTATCGCACCATGGCTAGGCGGCATATTGCTGGCCTTGGTGGTAATGCTGTGGCTTATCAGCAAAGGTTTTCGCCCACTGCAAAAACTGGCTGCAGATGTTAGCCGGCGTCCGGCATCAGATTTATCCCCCTTATCGGCAGACGGTCAGCCAAGCGAGGTCACTCCGCTGATATCCTCCTTCAACTGCTATCTGGAGCAAATAGACAGTATGATTCGTCGTGAGCGTAGCTTTATCGCCAATGCCTCGCATGAGCTGCGCACTCCTTTGGCGGGGCTAAAGATTCAGCTTGACGTCGCAAGGCTTGAAGGCTTGCCCGAGGCCGAGCGGCAGTCTGCACTTGATAATCTGGAGCAGGGCATTAACCGCGCCTCACACTTGGTTGAGCAGTTGCTGACGCTTTCTAGGCTTGAAACCTCAATTTTCCAAAACCGCTTAAGCGTTGAACCTGTTGATTGGAGCTCTATTGCCAATACCTTGTTTTATGAGTATCAAGGCCGCATTTTGCAAAAGCAAATCAAGCTGCAATCATCTATTGCGTCGCAAGGTGTCATTGCCAATGGCGACCCCACGCTTTGCGCGTTGCTGCTGCGCAACCTGCTTGATAACGCACTTAAATATAGTCCGGATAGCGCCGAGCTCAATCTCATCATTACTCCGGAGCAAATCAGCTTCAGCAATAGCGGCATCACGCTAAAGGCTGATGATTTAGCTCACCTTTCGGAGCGTTTTTATCGTCCGGCGGGTCAAACCGAGCAGGGGAGCGGGCTTGGCTTGTCAATAGTCCGTTGCATAGCTGACTACTATGGCTGCCGCTTGCAAATTGATTGTCAGGATAAAATATTTACGGTCACCATCACCCAATCCTAATACAAAATTAATTTTATGCCGCTAGAGTTTAAGTAGAGGTTTTCAAAAGGAAGGATTCGCCATGCCGTACACATCACAGTTCGCGATTATAAATAAGATAAAAAACATCGTCCGCAAGACCGGACGCTTGCTAAAGAACGAGGCAACCTCCGGCATAAGTGAGGCCATCGCCCGCAAAATCCAAAAGAGCGCCTGCGATGTTATGCGTAACCCCGACCGCCAACAACTAACCCCGCCCTATATGGTTATAGCGGAGCAGTTGCAGTCGCAAGATCCGATTATATTCCGCGCCGCGGTTTTTTACCTTTCCGCCATAGCAGTAAACGAGTCTCAAACTACGGATAATATTGTTGAAATCCTCAATAAATGTATTGAAAAATCTAACATCGGCAAAGAGCAGCTTGAATACGTCAAGATGAAGGTTGCGGAAATCCGCCGCACCACCACTTCTAAATCAGGTTCATAAGCTAGTTTACAACACTTTCCAATAACCGCCTTTGTCGGCACCGATGCGGCGCAATTTATTTTGCTTTTTCAAGGTTTCTAAATGCCATTTAATACTATCGGTTGAAGTATTAAGACATTCCGCAAGTTCTTTTCTGGTTGCTTTTGGGTTAGTCCTCAAAATATCCAGAATTTTCTGGGCGGTTTTCTGGGTGGAAACATTGTTTTTCTGGGTGGTTTTCTGGGTGGAAACATCTTTGATTTGCATATCGCGGTTATCAAGGCGGTTATTTTCTCCCAATAACAAATTTCCAAAAAACTTATTCAAAAACTCCATATTATACATAATATCTTTTTCCAAGTTTTGATAATTTGCTCTAACCAAAGCATTTCTAAAGTATTTTGAATGTTGTTCAAACAAATCATTATTAGTCTTAAAACCCAAAGTATATAAATATTTGATCGTAAATACGGCCGTAGCTCTGGTATTCCCCTCTCCAAACGGGTGTATTTGCCAAATACCGGAGATAAATTTAGCCAAATGAGCCACTTTTTCAGCTTTACTTAGTCCTTTATAATTAAAAGCTCTTTCTGTCTGAAAATCATAATCAAGAGTTTCTTTCAGACTGTCAGCACGCCCATATATAACCGTATCTCCATTTAAAATAGGTTCTTCTTTGGTAATATCATAAGTACGGAGCTTGCCGGCTATTTTATCATCAAATATACCACGAAATAGAGCTTTATGAATAGAAATATATTCCATCGGACTAAAAGAAAAAGTATTAGTGCTTAATAGCTTAGCAATTCTGGCTGACACCTCATCAGCTTCTTTTTCTCCTTGTTCTTTTATATTTGTTGCCGGATTTTTTTTATAATATTTGCTAACCTGTTCTGCGGCCTCATCTATTGATATCTTGCCTTCAATATTATCTTTAGCAACTTCAATCAAATATTTTGAAGGGGTTAATCCATCCACTTTTTGCAAGCCGATAGCCACGCCCCAGTTTTCCGCTTTTTTCAGCTTATCCGGTTCGCCTTGCTTTTTATATTCTTCAAAATCACTCATACTTAACCCCAAATTTTGCATTAATTATTATGCTATTATGTTTTCTAATTTCTAAAATTATGGTTAATTGAGTTCAATGTATAGCCTCCTCTTATTCAACATTTGCATATAAAAAACTTGTCATCTGCGTTTGCTCGTGCTATAAACAATATCAGCAGGTTTATTCTGCAAGGGCTTCGAAAACCCTTATAAATCTAGTCTTGCGCACGAGACTGAAAATAAAGTGCCGACCTCTGTCTATGGACGGATGTCGGCGAATAAGGCTCAGCCAAATAAGCCGAGCCGGTTAGATTTATACGGTTTTCGAACATCCGCCCGCCATTTTTTCGGTGGGCTTTTTTTTATAAAACAGTTTTAAGGATGTTCTAAAATGCAAAAAACACTATTCTTAGCCGCAAGCCTTTTGCTTGCATCTTGTACCTCGCTCACTCATCAGGAGCGCAACACCTTGCGCAGCCTTCAGGCTCAGGGCATTACCGTTGACAAACCTGTCGGCAATTGGGAAGCCCCCGCCAGTCCGGCCGGCGCCGGAGCGCTCAACCTCCTCCCCGGATTCGGCAACTTTTATCTAGCCTCCGGTAATGCCGGTGACAGTGGGCAATATCTCTATGGCTTTCTCAATCTTTTAACCTGGCCGGTCTCTGTTCTATGGGGAATTCCTGAAGCCGCCATCGACGCCGGAACCATTAACGAACGAGAGCTCATCTATTTCTATACCTTTGATGAAAGCGGCAAAATCGCGCTAAAAAATAAAGGCTGGGTAATAACCCCGACCGGCCGCCTTGAAGCCGTTAAATAATTTTTCTATAGCTTTTCCTCAAAACTTTGACAGCCCCGAAAGGGGCTGTCGGTTTATGAGTTTATTTTTTGCGCGGTTTCTTCTCAGTAGCATACGGGTTATCAGATTTTCGTACCGTTACACGCACCGGAATCCCTTTCATATCAAAGGTTTCTTTCAAATCATTAACCAAATAGCGCAAATATGAGTCCGGCAGTCCTTCCGGATTGCTCGAAAAAATATAAAAAGCCGGAGGCCTGATTTTGGCCTGAGTAATATACCTCAACTTAATCCGTCGCTTGTTTTTCCCGAGCGGAGGCGGATTGTTGTCCAACACATCTTGAAACCACTTGTTCAACGGCGCCGTCGGAACCCTAAAGTTCCACCTTTTATAAACTTTCATCACCGCGCTCATCAGCTTATCCAGCCCCTCTTTTTTGAGCGCCGAAATCGTCACCGTCGGGATTCCTTCCGCCTGAGTTAATGATGACGCCAACTTGTCATTAAGCCGGTCTAAAGACTCTTTGCGGTTGGCAATATCCCACTTGTTAACGGCAATCACCATCGCCCGCCCTTCATCAAGCACTTTTCTGGCAATAGTCAAATCTTGCTTGTCCAACACCGCATCGGCATCCAACACCAGCACCACAACTTGAGCCATAAAAGCCGCATGCTTAGAGCTTGCCGCTGACATTTTCTCCACCGAAGACTCAATCTTTGACTGCCTGCGCAAACCGGCAGTATCAACCAGATTAAACTTCTGTCCTTTCCACTCCCAGGCCGAAGTAATAGCATCACGAGTCACCCCGGCCTCAGGTCCTGTCAGCATTCTTTCGTCATTCAACAACGCATTAACCAGCGTAGACTTACCGACATTCGGCCTTCCGACAATTGCCACTTGGATAGGTCTGTTGTCTTTTTCATCCTCCCCGTCGGCGGATTCTTCAGTGTCATCATCAGCATCGCCGTTAGGAGCTTCTTCTTTTTTATCAAATTCTTTCAGCTCATCATACAAGTCTTCCAAGCCCAGTCCATGCTCCGCCGAAAAAGGTATCGGCTGTCCCAACCCCAGCTTAAAAGCTTCATGAATACTGTCTTCCTGCAATTTTCCTTCGCATTTGTTTGCCAGCAAAATCACCGGCTTCCCGCTGGCTCTTACCAAACCTGCCAAATGCTCATCATAAGGGTGCAGCCCTTCTCTCGCATCAAACAAAAACAAACATACGTCCGCCTCATTTATTGCTCGCTCTGTCTGTTTCCACATTCGCTGTTCAAGATTATCGGTTTTAGAGAACTCATATCCGGCAGTGTCAACAATTTTCAACACCAAATCACGAAGCTTGGCATCAGCCTCTTTTCGGTCACGCGTCACCCCTGGCATATCATGCACCAAGGCGATTTTACGTCCTGCCAAGCGGTTAAATAATGTAGACTTACCGACATTCGGCCGTCCGATAATTGCAACTTTTATAGCCATTTTTTATTTCCATATTTCCTTTATTTATAGGCGATTAACTCCGCATCATCAGTTGTGAACAATACGGTATCATAAGCCACCACCGGAGCCAAGCTAACCTCTTCATCCAAGTCAATAAATCCGAGAATTTTTCCGCTATAAGGCGACACTGCAAAAGCATACCCCTTAGATGTAGTAACAATCAAGCGATGTCCGGTCAACACCGGTCCGGCCACATAAGTCCCGCTGATTTCTTTAGGATCTTGCCCCAAAGGCATTTTGGTTGCCCAAATAATTTTTCCTGAAGCTTTTTCAATAGCGAGCAATTCGGCATCATTAGTCAAGACGAATATAGTCTTTCCTGCTACCCAAGGCTGGTTAGTACCGTTAATTTCTCTTTCCCACAAAGGCATACCTGTACGCAGGTCAATCGCCATCATGATGTGGTTATTTCCCACGGCATATACCACCCCGTCATTAATCACCGGATTCGCCTTAATAGCATTGATTGAGGAGAGCGAGTTCAGCCTTTTTCTAGATACCATCAATACCGACCACAACGGCGTACCCGTGCTGGCCTTAATTGCGCGCAACTCTCCGTTAGAAAATGCCGCAACCACCGTATCCAAAGCCTCATCATAAGCAGGGCTTGCTCCGCCGACCAGCGTAGTTACTTCCTGAGCCGAGCGGTACTCCCACAATTTATTGCCGTTATTGGCGTCTAAAGCAATCAAAGAGTTATCAATAGTCTGTGCAAACACATATTTTTCACTGACGGTCGGGGCGATTCTGATAGGCATATTCCCGTCATAAAACCAGAGTTTTTTTCCGGTAATCATATCCAGAGCAAACACTTCACCAAAACCCGTTGTCGCAAACACCTTTTTGCCAAACACCGCCAAACCGGCTCCTTTCAAAGAAGATGCTTTGTCCGACTTGTTTATGGGCTTTAGCTTGCTTTCCCAAATTTTATCGCCGTTATCCATACGATAAGCCGACACCACCGCGTCTGCATCAATCACAAAAGCCACCTTGTGCTTAATCACCGGCGCCGCAATCAAAAAGTCTCTTTTTGAAGCTCCTTCGCCAAAGCTTGATGACCAAATTTCCTGAATCATATCCGCACTGTTAGGGTGCTCCATATCATGCATGGCATTTCCGCCGCTTTGCTCCCAAGCAATATTGGTTTTAGGCTCCGGCAGCACGATTTTCACGCTCCCCGGTTGGAAATCCGGCTGCAAAATACTTTCGCCCTCCAGCACGGCGATTCTGTCCCCCTCAATCACCAAATGGTCATCAGAGAACAAACCGCAGCCGGCAGTCAAAGAGCAAGCCAAACCGATAGTCAAAGTTTTCCAAGAATTTTTGAGCATGATAATCTCCGCGGATTAAAGGTTATTGAAGGTTCGATTCGTTGAGCGCCGCCAACATATTTTGAGTTCTGATTTTCAAAGTTTCCGGCAGGTTTTGCGAGTTCAAAATTTCAGCATAAATTTCTTGCGCCTGAGCCGTGTTTCCTTCTCTTATTGCCAGCATAGCTTTCATTTCTTTAGCCGTATTTACAAACTTTCCGTTAGCGGCCAATACCGGCTCCAACAAAGCGTTGATTTCTTCAGCAGGGGCGTTTTCCAGCTTATAAGACACCAGTTTAATAATCGCCATTTCACGCAAGCTTTGGTTAGCATCCTCATCATTAATATAATCTTGCAAAGCCTTGCAAGCATCATCAATTTTGTTTTGCGCCAGCAAAATATTTACGGTTTGCATTTTTGCCAAATCGCGATAGATACCGTCATTTTTCTCTGCCATATCCTTAAATATAGCCAAGCTTCCGTCATAATCCCCCTGAATTTGCAGATTATAAGCCTGAGAATAAGTATTAGCCCAAGCCTTAGCTTTTTTGTTATGCCAAGCGACCAAGCTTTCATAGCTGACAGCGCAAGTCAAAGCGACAATAACAATAACCATTGCGATTACGCCGTATTTTTTCCAAAACTTGAGCATTTTTTCATTTTTAAGCTCTTCATTAATCTCCTGAAACAGGATATCATCGGCAGCAGCGTCTAACTTTTCTTTTTTCATTTTACCCAAACCTCATTAATAAAAAAACACAATTTAGCTATTTATATCTGATATTTATTGTTAATCCAAGTACAAATTCCAATAGACCACCAGATTTCTTATTTAATCAAGTCATTGACCAAATAATTTTTGATCCAAATCAAATCCTCCGGCGGTAATTTTTTGCCAAATAATAAACTTTTGTTTTGTGAAGATATTACCAGATAATACCTTTCCGATGCCGGATTCTGCATTACTTCAATATCTTCGATTTCAGCCTTGTTGATTTCGCCTTTTTTCTTATTTTTGAACGGAAATTTATGAACAATCACAAATTTGTATTTTTTGATGGCGATTTTATCTCTTCTATAAAGCACTACCGCCGTGGCGCAGATTATCAACGCAGCACATACGACTAAGGCATTTAAGCCGTTTTGGTGGATAGCCAAAGCAGTCATTGCCGCAGCTATGAGCACAATTCCCCAGCCGATAAAGGTATAAGCATCACACAAAACCTTAGCGACTTTAATTATCTTTTTATCACTTTTGCGTACCAAGATTACGGACTTTGGCAAAGGTTCATTAAAGTCATATTTGCTTTTAATTTTTCCCTCTTTATACAGCTCGATTAAAGACTTGTCTAAGTCCTCGGCGTTGCGTTTAACGATTCCTTCGTTAGTAATCATTAATGCCGGCAGATTAAGCTTTTTGGCAAAGAACTTCCATTTCTGGCGCATATTTTTAGGCGATACGGCAATAAACAGCGGCACGGTTTTTCTGTTATCTTTGTGGAGTGCCTCAATAATATAACGATTACAGTTAATAAATCCGCGTTGCAGAAACTCGATTCTCAACAACACACCTTCATAATTTTTTAGCTTGTCTTGATAAGTAATTTTTTTGCCGGAGCGCAATCTGTCAATGATTTTAAAGCTTTCGCCGTCAAAAAAGATTTTGCGATACCGCAAATAATTAGCAATAACGGCCCCCATAATGCCGATTCCGATTAGGCATACAATCACATCAAACCAAACTGGAGACAATATGGAGTCATACCCTCTAGGGGCAAGCTTCGGAAAATCCTGCGACAAATCCTCCTCCGTCCAAAACAAATCAAACAAGCCCAAAGCGGCCAGCACCAAAGCGCAGCAGCACCCAACCACCACGACATAGAAAGGCATTCTGTCTGATATTTTCATCGGGAGCGTATCAAGCGGCATCTCAAATTTGTGGCTTAAATGTTGAGCGGTTTTACTTTGTTTAGCCATATGTATACCTCATTCAAAACTAACGATACTAAATTTATACAATAAGCTTCAAAAAAAATCATCTATTATTTTTTATAAAAAAGCACCTGATTTTTTAATGTATTTTAACGAAGATGCCCTACACTCATCTCCAAACAATGTGTTTTTTTGTATATAGGGAATTTTTTTTCATGGGAAGTATAGATATATTCGCCTCTACCTCAAATTTCATTATCAGCCTTATTTCATTAATAATACTAGGCATAACGCTGATTATTGTCAGTCAGGGTAAACTGGCAGTCAAAAAACCCCTGCTTTATATCTATATAGGTCTGGTTTTAGAGTTTATTACCGTCGGTATAAATTATCAAACCAACGTTCTTTACCAGCAAGGAGCCGAGATAAACACTTGGGTATTTTTAGAGCTTGCGCTTTTGCTTATAGCCATGCTGTTTTTTGTTATAGCCTCACTCCGTATAATCACCAATACACTTCCCGAAGGCATAATTGTCGGTTCTTTAGGCTGCATCGGAGGCGCGGCAATATTCTACTTTGTATTCATCATGCCCAATAGCTATATGGTTTTGGACATGCAGCAAATATTTACCTTAACCAGCTTTTTGTTATTGAGTATAGCCTTTGCATCAAAAATCCACCACCATCATAACGGCGGCTATATGGGAGGCATGCTTTCTTGTGGTCTTTTGAGTCTTATTTTGGTTTTACGTCTGTTGGGCTTTGGCTATGAATACGATTTGCTGAACAATTGGTATATTTCTCCGCTTTTTTATAATGTAATGGCCGTAGTTTTCATCGCTATCAACGCTGATTCGCTGGCAATAGCCTTGGATAAGAGCCGCAGCGAAATCACCAAATACAACCTCCGTATTGAAGAGATAATCAAGTCTTCGCCATTCCCGATAATTATTTCCCGCTTAAGTGATGATAAAATCATCTTGGCAAATAATAATGCGGTAAAGCTTTTCGGCATAGATATTAATGAGCTTGATCGCTACCACTTAAAAGATTTCTTTGCCGACCCTGAGAGCCGCCTCCAGCTCAACGAAAGATTAGAGAGCGAAAAAGAGGTTCAGGATTTTGAGGTCTTGGTTCGTACTTATGAAGGCGATAGCCCATTCTGGCTATTAACATCAGCCACAACTATTGACTATAATTACGATGTTGTGTTGTATGCCGCATTCCAAGACATCACCTCTCGCAAAAACCGAGAAGTCCTGTTGAAGAATCAAGCCACTCGCGACCCGCTGACTTCATTGTATAATCGCCGTTACTTTGAAGATGAAGTCAACAAGCGTATCGCGGCCGCGCGCAATAACAACGGTACTTACTGTATCTTGATGACCGACGTCGACCTCTTCAAACGTGTCAATGATACCTACGGGCACAAGACTGGCGACAAGGTCTTGATAGAGCTTGCTTCCGCCTGCGAAAGAGCCCTTCGAGATAAAGATATCGTAGCTCGTTACGGCGGCGAAGAATTCGTCATTTATCTTGATAATGTAGATATTGAAGACGCCCACATCGTAGCCGAGCGCCTGCGTCAAACCATATCATCATTAAAAGTCCCCTCTGACGATGGTCGTATCGTAACTTTCAGTATCAGTATCGGCATATCATCTTCGCAAGTTTCCGACAATATTGATACTTTGATTAAGACCGCGGATGAGGCCTTGTATAAAGCCAAGCAAAACGGTCGCAACCGAGTAGAACTTTTCTTGCCTGATGATTTGAAAAACTTTAATCCAGATGCCAATAACATGCACAAGAGCGAAGCCGCCACCCGCCACCCGATTTTTGAAAAAGAAGGCGCCGAAGAGATTTCGCTGTTAGACGGCGTTGCAGAAAAACACATCGAAGGTTCCCCGTCTGAAATCAACCATCAGCCGCCAAGACCTCAGAATAATCCACCGGTTTCGGCTCCGCAAAATCATCAAAATCCGCAAAACCATAATAATAACGGACAACAATAACCATGACTTGTGCTTATCAACATATCTGCGGAGGCTGCCGTTACCGCGACTTGTCCTATGAAGAATATTGCACATTAAAAAAGAGCGAGTTCTTAAAGGTCATGTCCGGATTGTCGCTGCAGCCCACGCGCTATGGCAAGGATATTTTTATAGCCGACGGCCAGCGCCGCCGAGCCTCATTGACCTTTGTTAAAGATAAGCAAGGCTTAAAACTTGGTTTTAATGCTTTTCACAGCAACGAGGTAGTCGATATCGCCACCTGTACCCAGCTCACCTCCGGCCTAAATCAAGAGTTGTTATTTATCCGTACACTGCTTGAAAAATTATTGGCCGAGCCTTTTGTACGCTCCAAAGGCCGCAAAAAAGAGCAATTTTTCCTCAAATCCGGAGATGTCTTTTTGTGCGAGGCCGCAAACGGAATAGATGTTGTTTTAGATTTTTCTGAAGAGCTGGGGCTTAATCATCGCCAAATTATTTTTGAGGGGCTCCAGTCCCCCTCAACCAAAGTGATTCGCATTTCCCAGCGTCGGCGAGCCGATTCCTCACCCGAAACCATAGTTGAAAAATCAACCCCTTATCTGGTTATTGGCGGCATCACGGTTTTTATTCCGGCAGGCGGATTTTTGCAGGCCTCCCAAGCCTCCGAGACAGCGCTGATTAGTCAGGTGCAAAGCTACCTCGGTTCAACCGAAGGGCGCATTGCTGATTTATTCTGTGGTCTGGGCACATTTTCTTACCCGCTTTCAAATAATAAGAACAACAAAATTATGGCGGTTGATTCCTCTGTTGAAGCTCTTGATGCCTTTCGCAAAACCATCAATCGCAACCAAATCCCCAATATTACGGTTGTGCAAAAAAACTTGTTCAAATATCCGTTGGATACCAATGAACTCCAAGGCTTTGATGCTGTCATTTTTGACCCGCCGCGCGCCGGAGCTTCGGCACAGGCCGAGCAACTGGCTGCGTTGGATGCCGCTGCCCGCCCGTCTAAAATCATAGCCATATCGTGCAATCCGCAAAGCTTTGTAAGAGATGCCAATATTTTGCAGCATGGGGGCTACCACCTGCAAGAGGTTACAATGGTTGACCAGTTTGTATATTCTCCACATACGGAGCTTGTAGCACTTTTTACGGCGCTTCCGCCGCATCAGGAGGAACCATGTTAAGACTTTTCACTCTGGCGCTAATCTTGCTATGCAGCAGCTCGTGCAGCTTGTTTGAGGACAAAAACAATCCCACATATCTAGAGCCGCCATGCCCTCTAGTAACCCTGCAAGATACTGAATATACGGTTTTGGTACAACACAAAGACGCCTACCAAATCATCCTGACCGGTTATTACGGTGATTGCTACCTAAGCCGCCGCAAATACCAAAGCTATGCGATTATTCAGCCGATATTCACGATTCGCCGCTTAGAAGCCGGAGACCAAACCAACGTTCCGTTTAACTTCTATGTATCAGCATCGGCCGGACCTGTTTCGGGGCAATTCTACCGCCATTATCACGAGATAGCCACACTTCCCGAGTTTGATAAAGAGACCCGCTACGTCGGCAGCAAAATTACGGTTCCCCTGCCGGAGAGCGTTAAATACAGCTACAACATCAATCTTGGCTTAGAGATAGAGCCTAAAGAGCAAATTTATAATAACCGCTATTTTAATGAACATTTTGATTATTCGGAGGATACTTTTAACCATGCCTACTAATGCAGTAAAAGATTATAAAAGAATGGCCGACGCCATCAGAGTTTTGAGCGTTGACGCTATCGAGCGTTCCAAGTCCGGCCACCCCGGAATGCCGTTAGGCATGGCAGATGTTGCCACCGTCTTGTTCAGTGATTTTATCAAAGTCACACCGCAAGACGCCAAATGGTTCAACCGCGACCGTTTTGTTTTGTCAGCAGGTCATGGTTCCATGCTTTTATATTCGGTATTATACCTGCTTGGGTATCCTGATATAAGTATTGAAGACATCAAAAATTTCCGCCAGCTAGGCTCCAAAACCGCCGGACATCCGGAGTATGGCCACCTCTCCGGTATAGATATGACAACCGGACCGTTAGGGCAGGGTATCAGCTCTGCCGTTGGCATGGCGCTGGCCGAAAGAGTTTTGAACGCACGCTTTGGCGATTCTCTTTGTAGCCACTATACTTATGTTATCTGCGGTGACGGTTGCTTGATGGAAGGTATCTCGGAAGAAGCCATATCTTTAGCCGGCCACTTGCAGCTCAACAAGCTTATAGTCCTGTGGGACAATAATAACATCACAATAGACGGCCACGTCACTGATGCCAATTCCACCGACCAACTCCGCCGTTTTGAGGCTGTAGGTTGGAATACCTTGAGCATTGACGGCCATGACCACGAAGCCACCAAAGCTGCCATTACTCAAGCTCAGCAGTCTTCTCGCCCGACCCTTATTGCCTGCAAAACCATAATCGGTTACGGCGCGCCGACCAAGAGCGGCACTTCCAAAATCCACGGTTCTCCGCTTGGCGCAGAAGAGACTGCAGGCTTCAAACAAAACCTGCATTGGACATCAGCTCCGTTTGAGGTTCCGGCTGACATTTTGTCGGCATGGCGGCAGAGCACGGCGCGAGTTGAGGGCGAATATCAAGCCTGGCAGGACGCCGCTCAAAAAGCCGGAGCAGAGTTTGCCGCCGCCATCAAAGGTGAGCTTCCGCAAGGCTGGAACCAAGAGCTTGATAAACTCAAACAACAAGCCATAGCCGAGCAAACCAAAGTCGCCACGCGTAAAGCTTCCGAAATGTGTCTGGAAACAATCGTTCCGCATATTCCCACCATTATTGGCGGTTCGGCGGATTTAGCTGCTTCCAACCTAACCTTTGTCAAGGGGATGAAAACCATCACCAAAGATGACTATAACGGCAATAACATCATGTACGGGATTCGCGAGCACGCTATGGGCGCCATCATGAATGGCTTGGCACTGCACGGCGGGGTTATTCCTTATGGCGGAACCTTTTTTGTCTTTTCGGATTATATGCGTCCGGCCATGCGCTTGTCGGCATTGATGGGCTTGCGCGTGATTTATGTTTTGACCCACGATTCGATAGGCGTCGGCGAAGATGGTCCTACTCACCAGCCCATCGAACATCTGGCCTCTTATCGCGCCATGCCCAATATTTATACTTTCCGCCCGTGTGATGTTGTTGAGACAGCTGAAGCCTGGGAAATCGCTCTCAGCAGTGAACATACCCCTAGCTTACTGGCTTTGTCTCGTCAAAATCTGCCGACGCTCCGCCACACCTCATCATCTAATTTGAGCCGTAAAGGAGCCTATGTCATAGCCGGAGATGAGCAGTCTCGCCAAGCAACGATTCTTGCCACCGGTTCTGAGGTATCCATCGCGGTTGAAGCCATGACCAAGCTTGCCGCCGAGGGAATAAAAACAGCGGTAGTATCAATGCCTTGCTGGGAGTTGTTTGAGCAACAAAGTGAAGATTATAAAATCTCGGTTTTAGGCACGGCACCCAGAGTAGCGATTGAGGCCGGATCTTCTTTCGGCTGGGCAAAATACACCGGCGACCAAGGGCGCATAATTGCGCTGGATGATTTTGGCGCTTCAGGTCCTGCCACGGATTTGTACCGTCATTTTGGCTTGACGGCAGATAATCTTGTATCAACGATAAAAACCTTAATCAAAGGCTGATAACAACAGTTTCTAATAAGGGGGAATGCCGCCATAATACTGATAAAGCGGCAATGCGCCGACGGAGGAGGGGCTCTGTCGGCGCTTAAAATTTATCACCAATTTTTCATCAAAGATTACACCCTATTTAGCTTCTTGCTTTAAAGCATAAGTAAGCCGTTTCAGGAGCACCCCTCCGCTTATTGCAACGGCGGAATATTGAGTTGAACAATTTCGCCAGGGCTTATTTTGGTGTTAGAATACCGCATATTTCCGGTCTCAATCACAAACCTCTGCCGTCCGGTCAGCTGAGATGCCAAGTCATAAAAATCTCTGGCTCGCAAATCTTGCCGCTGCGGGTTCATAATATACAGCACGCACCCCTGAGTTTTTTCGGCAATACCACAGCGTGCACGTCCCTTCGGTACTTCCGGATTCATTACCACACCCTGCAGCCCGTCGCGTACAATCGTCTCTTCGGTAAAGAATACTTTTGCAATAATAAAGCCGATAATCAGCATAACGATACCGACGATTCCAACAGCTTGTTTGGTGAACAAATCCCCTTGAATAAAAGCTGATGCCCCGGAATTATTATCCTGCAAATCATTGTCCGTCACAAATCTTGGCTGCTCCTGAGCCTGTGGCTGAGAAGTCGTCTGCGGCAACTGAAAGGCCTCATTGCCCAAAGTCGGAGCATCCAAAATATTGTTAATTTCATTATCAATATTCTCCGCTCCCGCATCAAATCCTGATATTGGAGCCTGATTATTATAAGGCATCGGATTCGGATTTGCCATACGAGCATCACTTCCCAACGGGTTTGCCCCCATCGGGTTCATGATAGGGCGCTTTACCGGTCGTTTTATCTTTTTTATCACCCGCATCGGATTGCCGGCTGCGGCATTCTCCGGCAAAGGATTCCCGTCCGGTCCAAACTGCATCGGAGCCTTAGTCTGGTGTGTAATCGGACGTTTTATTTTTTTCACCATCCGAGGCTGATTACCGCTTCCTGCCGGCATTCCTCCTGCAGGATTCTGAGACGGCCTAGGACTATTTGCGCTTCCTGCCGCTACCCCTGATGTATTGTTCAAATTCTCATCCATTTTCAACCCATCCTATTTTTTTATAAAGTATTTTGAATATGCTTAGTCGTCTTCACCCCTCTGACAATTCGCGGCACCATAAAGACCACAGTCTCTGACTTTGGAGCCTTTGTGCCGAACACTTCATTGGGCAAGCCGATAATCATAAGGTTCTGCCCAAGCTTACTGCGCACGTTATATTGGGCAATTTCACCTTGTGTTGTGTCTAAAGAGATATTAGAAAAAATCCAGTTATTTTTCTCAAAAGAAGCCTTAGCCAAGATAGACAAGTCAGCCTCAATCGCTTCTTTAGAGCCGCATTTTCCGGCATCAAATCGCGAGAACCACAAATTTGGCACCGAGAATCTTCCCTCCGCCACCGGTACGATAGCCGTCTGTTGTGAACCCAAAAACTGCTTTAATGAGTTGATGTTCAAATCATTAGAGGTTGACAACACCCGTCCGATAACACCGGCTTGAGCCGTGTTTACGGTGCTGAAATCAAAAGTCTCCAATGCCATCTGCCAGTTAATGCCGTTTTCTTGGTCCACCGGATATACTCTGAACACGCTGACATCATAAGCCACCAACAACGGGTTGCTTTTGAAATATTCGACCAAATCCATAATTTTTTTCTTGGTCTCATAATCCGCCGTAAATGTAATCGAATAATCGCTCCAATCGCTGACTATGTTTGTAATCCCCGAGCCGCGCAACACATCAAGCAGCGCCAGCATAATCTGCCTTGAGTGGGGCACATAGAGCGTAAAATTCGCCCTGCGTGACAACCGCATCAACTTCCGCTCCGCATCATAGGAATAAAAAATCTCTGCGGCATCAGTAATCATATTGACCACTTCGCTGAACTCACCGCGAAGATTTTCGCCGGATATACTGGCATACGGAGGGTCTTTGGCAATGAGCTTAATTCCGGCTTCTTTATCCAGCTTCAACAAAGCCTTTTCCGCGTTCATTGACTTAAAAGAGAAGCCGTTTACTTCATATCTGGGGAGCATATCATTAAGCCCGTTACGGCTCAAGTTAAAAGCCGCAGCATTATAAGGCACGGCCGAAATCATCTCTTGCCGATTCCAATTTACGGAGCAGCGCAAAGGCGTCTCCAAATCGAGCTCGGCCGCCCCCTTGGTTGTTTTTACCAAGTTAGGGTCATGCTGCATCACAAAGTCCAAATCCAAAGGCTCCGCCCCATAGGCCGCGGCTTCCGGCAAAGTATCTCCGTTGCCAAACTCTGATTGACGATGACACCCCGCCATCATCAATACCAAAGCCGAAAAGCTGATATATAAAAAGCTATTTTTCCACATTTCAATCAACAATCCTTATTCAGACTTTTTCGGAGCATTTTTCAAGAGTTTATCCATCAGCTGATCCATATTCATTCCGGCGCCCACTGTTGGGTCTTCCTCTTTAGTTACCACTTTAAGAGCTTCTTTCATTTTTTGCACTTCAGAGGCATCTTCTTTAATCATATCCGGAGATGAGTTATTTTCCAGCTCTTTACGATATTCCTCCAAATTTTTCTTAAAAGTCTCAAGCCCGCCTTTCATACGGCTTTCCACATAAGGATAAAGCTCTTTGTGCTTCAGGATATAATCGCCGACTTCGCAAATTTCATCGAGCACATCAAGGATATATCCATAGAACGGATATTCTTCAATAGCAATATTCCCCTTCCGAATACACCTTGCGGCGATTCTGGAAATGGTACGATTGTAGTAATCTTTCAGCAGAATATAGTTGTTAAAATACCACAAAGCTTCCTTGCTGACCGGAGGCAATTTCTCGTTTTGTTCCATTGATGGCTCCTCATACTATATTCACTAGTCTAAAGGAGGGGTTTGTTTTTGTAAATTATTTTCTCGCTGTTTTTACACAACAATATTACTATTGTTTAACATTTCCGTAAGGCTCGTCGGCTGCATTATCAAATTCCGACACTTCATATAACTTGAGGCCGGACAAATCCAATGCTCCGGCTGCTTGAGGCTGGCTTGATGTGTCAAGCTGAATCTGCTCTCCATACAGCGGATTAAACACATCAGTCGGCATGGTTGACTGGCTAGTCTGTTCCTCAAGATTTTCAGTTGTGCTAAAATCATGATTCGGAGCAGAGTAGGGCTCATCTGCTGATGTGTCTGTAAACAGAATGTCATTATCCTCCGGCTGAGATAAGCTATCAGTCTCACCGGCAGATGCTTCATTCGCTTCAGCCACGGCCGGAGCCTCACGCGGAGCTTCATAATTGCCAGCCGCGTCATCTTGGTCCAGATTATGGCTTTCTTCACTCAAGGCTATGTCGGCAGTATTATCGACAGGGGCGCCGTCTTCGGTCACATACTCCCATTCTTCGCCGTCAGCAGGGGTGCCGTCTTCGGTCACATACTCCCATTCTTCGCC
>CALXRR010000032.1 GCA_944390905.1 uncultured Alphaproteobacteria bacterium | reverse complement strand
AATGAGTTAGTAAAAATAGCCTTGTGAAAGTCAAATTAAATAAAACTCAAAGGACAAGACTCATAACCTGAAGGTCGTAGGTTCAAATCCTGCCCCCGCAACCAAGGAAAATAAAAAAGCCAGCCGTAAGGTTGGCTTTTTTGTTTTTGTATGATGTGGATGGTTTGAACAAACAAAATTTTATTATGTTGTTTGTTTTTAATCCGGTTGTTGGCCGTCATGGGCTTTCCACTGGCAGTCCAAAATTTCCATCCGGCTGAAAGTGGCCGTAAAGGATGACGCTTCAGGACTGCAGGCATAAATGCCAAAGTTTATTTTATCGGTGGCTTGGTGCATATGGCAGATGCGCATTTGCTTAAAAATCTTGCCGTCTGAGGAATTTTCAATACAAAAGTCATTATTGCGACGGCTTAAGCGATACCACATGGATTTTATGTCGGCATCAATCTCTGTGGTGGCCCAATCGGAATAACCAGAATTGGTTACGACACTACCCAGATGCTGTATGAGCTCATTTTCATATTCTATGGAAGCTTTTAGCCAGTTTTCACTATCTAAGTAAACCACAACTCCGCATTGGTCAAAGCGATGGCTGCTGTCAAATTCAGTTTTGACTACAAAGGAAAAGAATTTTTCTGCCGTGGTGGTTTGTAAAACAGGGGCATTATCGTTTTGAAAATGGTAATATGTTCTTTGCCACAAATCAGTGTGCGGGGCGGTAGTGATTTGGATTTTATTAGCGGTGATGGTATAGGTTTGGGGTTCTCTTATCCAAAATAGTTTATTTGAGGTAAATTGCATTTTTTGTTCTGCTTTAAGTGGTTGTGGTAAGATTGGTTTAGCCTAATATCTTTAAGATTATCTTAAATTGTGCAAAAAGCTAGGGTTGCTTAATTATGATTTTGGTAGACGTGCTAATCTGTGGTGTTAATAGAATTGTATAATAATGTACTATTTTCAAACAAGAAAACCGACAATCTCATTACTTATTGCCATATTTTGTTCATAATATAGTAGTCCAGAGCTTAAAAAAAATCCCGAAGATTGCGTTAGCAATTTTCGGGATTTTTTTTGTTAGGCTACAACGAGATGAATACTCTGGGCTCCGGTTCTTGAGGAGTGATGTGGTTCAATTGAGTAACAACATCGTCAACAGAGTCGCAATTGTCGCGTTGATATTCAAAACGATCAAACCTATCAGTGTCAGGAAGGAGTTCCTCCAAGTGATCATCATATGTGTAATCAATGGCCTCAATACTATTGAATGCTCTATCGTAAAAGCTATCTTTCAATAATTTGAATTGAGGTTCGTTGTTTGTGTCATAACCAGAGATGATTGCCGAGATGCCGATGGGGGTGTATATGCTACCACCGATGGTAAAGACTCGTTTCATATAGTTTTTTATAAAGTTTTTCACATCATCATCGGACATAGGACATCCAAACAACTCATCGCGACGTTTCAACAGATCGTTCATGTCCTTGAACTTAGGAAATTTATATAACTCACTTGAATCGTTGACACTATTTTGTTGACGCAATGAGTCTCTGTGAACAAAATCTTGAATCCGCTCTATTACTTTACAGTAGTGTTGGAAGCTTTTTTGGGAATAATCCACTCCGTTGTTGAATTTAACAGGATAGTATTTTGTTCCTGTGCTTTCATAAACTGTTTTTAGGTCGCTCGTGTCTACTCCATTGAGCAGATGTTTATAATATTTACAATCAGATTCTAATGGAAAACCGTAAAGCCAAATAATTCCAGAAATTCCTATCAAATCATTGTTGTTGTAGGTTTCAATAAATTTTACACGTTTATCAACGGATTTGGCGTATTCGGCTTCCATGACCTTAAAATATGCAGGCCTAAACCAGGGATCATATCTTTCATTGAACCGGTATTCTACAGCAATTCCCTGACAGGGAATGGTGATGATGCTGTCTGTTGCGGCATCGTAGGTTTCGCGATTATACGAATAATTGTCCACGATAATTCTATTGCCTGAATTGTCTTCCCGATATATGCCACAAATTGGGGATAATTTTTTAGGACACTCATCAATCAGTGTAAATCCTGCACGCGGAGAATAGGTAATGGCTTGGTTGTTACCAATTAACCATATCCACATAAAATGAGGATAGTCCTCCTTATTTGTACTATATGTAACAAAAGGAAAGGTTGATAGGTCTTTAACCCCCGGAATAGCATCGCCGATACGTTCAAGCATTAACTCTCGGATGTACTCTTTGGTTTGTAATAATCTCTTTTGCATAATTGTAAAATTTTAGAATGTTAAACAAAATAATAATTAATTGAGGTATTTTTAGCACGAATAAAAATTTTTGTCAATATTTTTTTTCAGGGAAAAGAAGGTCACTGCGGAGAGGGAATGGTATGGGTGGAAAAGTTAGGCTTTAGTGGGGGAAAGGTGAAAATCAGGAGTGTGGCTGCGGGGACAGCAGGAGGATTTGCTCGACCTCGTAAGTGCCGTCGTATTCTGCGCCAAAGCCATCGCTCATGCGGCCAATGTCGCGAACCAGAAGTTTGGCATAAACCGGTTGGTAATTGATGATATCGGTTTGGAGTGCTTGTTGGTATTGTTGCATTAATTGCCCCGATTTATCAATCAGCCAATATTCTTGACCGGTGCGGGAATCGGTGAAAGAGCGGACTTCGTGGCCTAAGCGGACGGTACCTTCGACCTCTTGGCTATGAGATGAGGGAATGGTGTCTGATTTGTAATAGCGGATGCGGTATTTGTCGCCTTGTCCTAAGGTGAGGTGAGTAGGGCTGATTTCTATAACATCAAAGGTGGTATTAAAGTCAATGGTTTGTCCATTGCCGATACTTTGGCCGCTTAGGGTGAGTTGATTGTTGTTGAGCTGCCATGAGGTGTATTTTAGGGTTGCCATACCGATTGAGGAGGCTGTGCCGTCAGGGTGGAGGCTGACGCCTTGGATGATGTTTGAATTGGTGGGCATTATCTCAATCCAGTGGCCATAAAAGGGAGAGTTGGGTTTGGAATCGCAGCCGGTGGTAAGAAACAACAAAAGTAGGCATAGTTTGCTGAGGTAATGAGTGAAACGGGTCATGATAAGTCCCTTTCTTATTTATTGAAAATCATAGTAGTCGTTGTTGCCGATAGAGTAGTTTTGGATATTGACGCGGCGGCGGCCGATGGTGCCGTCAGTGTAACCGGTATTGCCGATGGTATAGCTTTGGGTATTGACTTGTTGATTGCCAATGGTGCCATCGGTGTAATCGGTGTTACCGATAGTATAGCTCTGGGTGTTGACACGGCGGCGGCCGATGTTGCCGTCAGTGTACTTGGTGTTGCCAATAGAGTAGCTTTGGGTGTTGACCCTTTGGCCGCCAATGGTGCCATCGGTGTACTCGGTGTCACCGATAGAGTAGCTTTGGGTGTCAACATAGTTGCCTTGGTCATCGGTGCCTTGGCAATAGCGTGTGTCGCCGATGTTGTAGCAGTTGATGGTGGCTTGAGCTGAGCTGATGCCAAAGAAAGTACTTAAGGTCAAGAAAGTATAAAAAAGTTTTTGCATATTATTATTCCTTTGAATGGTTGGAAGCTTGATTGGGATTATAAGGTGATAGGCGCGGGATAAAACGGGGAACATGGTGGCAATAATCTATATAGGATTGTCCGAATCTTTGTTGGAGACCTTTTTCTTCCGAAAGAGGAAAATAAACAGCGTTAATTGCTATAAATGTAATAGTATATAGAAATAACGGCCAACTTGAAAATAAGGCAGATTCTCCGAAAAGTACTAAAAAGACGCCACTGAGCATAGGGTTGCGGACATAGGCATAAGGACCGCTAATGATAAGGCGGTTGATGGGGTTCCACGGTGCCAGTGAGCCATGTCGAACCGCGGCAAATAGGGATATGGTCCAGATGAGAAGGCTAAGCCCAAAAATTAATAGCCCCAGCGCAACGATAAATCTTAAAGAAAAGGACGGAGAAAGAAGCTTGAAATCACTGCAATATAAGATGATGGCCGGAATGGTTATTAAAACATTGAAGGGAAGAATTAAAATGGCTTTAAGCATGGGCTGTCTCATCTAAAAAAATTTAACTGCGGTGGTAGTAGTCGGCGGTCGCAGTAAAAATGACGTCGCTTGAAGAATTGACCGTGGTTTCAAAAGAATCTTGGATGATACTGGTGATGAAACCTATGGCAACGATTTGAGCCGAGATGTCTTCCGGAATGCCGAGCAGAGAGCAAGCCAGAGGAACAAGCAGTAATGAGCCGCCGGCAACACCTGAGGCTCCACAAGCCGAAATGGTGGAAAACAAGCAGAGTAAAAGTGCGGTGCCAAAGCTGACTTCTATGCCTAGGCTGTGGGCTCCGGCTAGGGATAAAATGGTGATGGTGACGGCTGAGGCGTTCATATTAAGTGTGGCGCCCAAGGGAATCGATACGGCGTAGATGTTTTCATCTAAATTGAGACGTTGGCAGAGAGCCATGTTGACCGGAATGTTGGCAGCCGAACTGCGGGTGAAAAAGGCGGTGATGCCGCTTTCTTTAAGGCAGCGAAAAACCAACGGATAGGGGTTGCGTTTGAGAAAGGCGGCGGATATGAGCGGAATGATGATTAAAGCTACACCAAGCATGCAGCCGACTATGGTCACAACAAGGCGTCCGTATTGCTCAAAGACACTGAGCCCGTTGGTAGAAACAGCTTCAAAAACCAGACCCAAAATGCCGAAAGGGGCAAATTCAATTATCCATGTTACGACTTTGGAAATGCTTTGGGTGAAGTCTTTTAATAGATGTTTGGTAGATGCTGAGGCAAAGTTCTTTAAGGCTAAGCCGAAGATGATTGACCAAAATAAAATGCTGATATAATTGGCACTAACCAAGGCTGAAAGCGGGTTTTCGGTAAGGTCGGACAGCAGGTGTGAAAACAGATGAGGCGAGGTTGATGAAACAGCCGGCAAAGCTGAAGCCTTGCTGAGCGGTAGCGCCAAGGGAAACAGAAAGCTGATGACGGCGGCTAAACATGCGCTCAATATCATGCTGATAATATACATAAATACTATAATGCGGAATTTTTGCCCGATGCCGTGTGGGGTGTTGGTTAAAGAATCGAGAACCAAAATCAAAACCAAAAGAGGGGCAATGCCTTTTAGGGCGCCGACAAAAAAGGCTCCAAGCATGGATATGCCGCTCATTTGCGGAAGCAGAAGTCCAAAAATTATGCCGAGGATGGCGCCGGCGGCAATGCGTAAAACAAGGCTTGTTTGAGTCCAGCGGGTGATGAGTGTTTTCATGTGATGTACTCCGCAGCGCAAGGTAATTCATTAAGTTGTATGTATGATAGAACAATATTTTTTTGTTGCAAGTTTTTTTAAGTGATTTTGTTGTGCGGTGAAAAGTTTTCGGACTTGACTTTTGGTAAAAACGGTCAGAAACTAAATGGTGTCTTAACGGACAAAATAATGTGGATTTAACCTGAATTGTCCCGCAACAGAGGACTAAACAAGGAGAAGTTTGTTATGCTAAAAACAGCAGAAGCGGTGTCTTTGGGGCACCCTGATAAAACAGCCGATTATATTTCAAGTTATATTTTAGACAGGATGTTGGAGCAAGACCCTGCGGTGAGGTTTGCCGTGGAGGTGATGATAAAAGGAAATACCGTCGTGTTGGGCGGTGAAATCTCCGGCAAGATAAAAATGCCTTGTATTGAAGATTATGTACGGCAGGCGTTGGGAGAAATCGGATATTCAGATGAATATGCCAAACGTTGGGGCGCTAATGCAATAGAGCCGGATAAGTTGAAAGTGATTAATCTTATCGGAGCGCAATCCGCTGAAATAGCCAATGGAGTAAAAAGCGGCGGATGGGGCGACCAAGGTGTGTTTGTCGGGTATGCTTGTCAAGGAGAGCAGAATATCAGCCGAGAGCAATATTGGGCGCGGAGGTTGTGCAAGGAGCTGTATCATAAAGCGCTAAAGTCAAAAGTATTGGGAATCGATATTAAAACACAAGTAACCATTGGTGATGACGGGGCTTTTGATACGGTAATCGTAGCAATACCTATGTTGCGTAAGGTAGAGGTGCGTGATGCCATAATTAAAATTTTGGGGCAGAAACCGCGGTGTCTTATTGTGAACGGAGCAGGGGAATATAAGTCTCATTCTGCGGTGGCTGATTGTGGAATGACGGGGCGAAAGTTAGCTTGTGATTTTTATGGAGCGGTGTGTCCTGTCGGCGGAGGAAGCCCGTGGACCAAAGATGCCAGCAAGGCCGATGTGACGCTTAATTTATATGCTCGATATTTGGCAAAAAAATTGCTGGGTGATAATGATGAAGTATTTGTATATTTGTCTTCTTGTATCGGAAAAGCGGATTTGCCGAGTGCGGAAGTAAAAATGCTGAAAGGAGGCAAAAGCAAAGTACAAAGCTTAAGCATTAATCAAACTCCGGCGGAAATTATTGATTTGTTGGGGCTGAATGAGCCCAGATTTGCCGAGTTGTGCCGGAGTTTGGGAATCGATGTGGTAAGGTAAGCGGAGATTGTGAAGCGGGACACCTGATGATGTCAGGTGTCTTTTTTTTGTTTATATAAATTTTAGGTTGTTGAATTTTGTAGAGCACGGCGTATATTCTACTAGTATAATTTGTAGCCTGATATGGAGAAGTTTGCATGAAAAAATGTGCTTGGTTGTTGGTTTCTTCGGCTTTGGTGCCGGTTGATGCAATGGCGATTTCGCAATATGTTAATGCCGGAGATACTTGGAGCGGTATGGTTGATTCTTATGTTAATCAATATGTTCAAGGAACAACTAATAACGCTTTGATTCTAGGTACGCAGACGGTCGAATCGGGAGGATTGGCTAATGGTAGTAATTTGTATGCTTATTCTTCGCAGACTATAAACAGCGGTGGGGCTTCTAATAATACAAATATTCAGTTTCGGGCGTTTGAAAATGTGCATTCAGGCGGAGTGGCTAATAATACTACAATTAATGGCGGAAGTATGAATGTGTATGCGGGAGGAAAAGCTTTCGGTACTTTGATAAACTCAGGCTCTCAGGTAGTGTATGGCGAAGACAGCGGGGCAACAATTGCCGTTGGGGCTTTGCAAACCGTTAAAGCCGGCGGAAGTGCTATCGGAACTACAATCTTGGGGCGGCAAGATGTGTATGGTACGGCAGAGAATACTAATTTGACAGCAGGAACCCAATTAATCCGTCAAAATGCAACTTTTATCGGTGGAACCAATAACGGCGGAAGGCTGTATATTTATGATTATGCGACGGTGTCAGATTTGACGCTTAATGGCGGTGATACTACTATATATCCTAATGTTGATTTGGGCGGAACAACCAAAATTAATAATGCGTCGGTGACTTTTTATGATAATTCAGTAATTGATAATTTGCAGATGAATAACGGTAATGTTACGATGTTTACTTTTGGGGAGGGGGAGCTTACCATTGGTAATTTAAGCGGTAACGGTACGTTTAATTTGGAAAGTAATTTTGCTAACGGTAACAATGATACTTTAATTGTTAACGGAGGTAGCGGAAATTTTGCTTTAACGGTGGTGGATTATAGTTTGGAAGGAGGTTTGCCGGAAAAAATTCATCTGGTGGAACAAAACGGCGGTTCTGAAAATTTTTATTTGAATGGCGGAGTGATGGATGCCGGTGCTTTTGAGTATGAACTGGTGCACTCCGGTAACGAATGGGTTTTGCAAAAAACTCAGAACAATACTGATAGTTCTATTTTAGCAAAAAATACTTTTAGTTCTTTGAACAGCATTTTTTATACTCATTTGCGAAATATTAATACTCGTTTGGGAGAAAGCCGGTTTAATAATGCCAGGGGTGCTTGGGTGCGTGGAATTTGGCGTGAAGTGGATTTGCGTTATAATGATGCTACCGATAGTGATATTGATATTGGTGGTGCTCAGGCTGGTTTTGATGTGAGTATTAATCAAAAATGGGTGAAAGATTGGACGGTCGGTTTGAGTACGGCTTATACATCGGAAGATCAGACTTTTGACAGAGATGGTAAAGGTGAAGGTTATACGAACAGTGTATCAATTTATTCTACAATGGTGAATGAAAAAAATCAGTATTTGGATTTGGTGGGCGCTTATTATTATCATCGTCAAAAGCTCAAGACTTATTTGCCGTCTCAGTTGCCGGTGTTAGGAAAGTATAATGTGGATGCGTGGAGTTTGTCTGCGGAAATCGGACAGAGATTTGATGTGTTTGATTCTTGGTTCATTGAGCCGCAATTGCAGGCTACTTATATGTGGTTAGATGATATTAGTTATCGTACTAATTATCGGACTCTGGTGGTGGGTGAAAATCAAGATTCTTTTATGGCTCGTATTGGTTTGATGGGAGGAAAAGAGTTTAAAGAAACTTTGGGGTTCCCGTTTACGGTGTATGCTAAGACAAGCTTGCTAAAGGAGTTTAGAAATAGAAGTGAAGTGACTATTGCAGATTATACTTTTGATGAAGATTTAGGTGGTACAATCTGGGAATTAGGGGCTGGAATATCGGCTAATATTGATGAAAATAATGCTATGTATGCTAATATAGCAACATATCAAGGAAATGAGATTAAAATCCCGTATGATATAAGTTTTGGTTTTAGGCATAGTTTTTAGCCAAAAGAAAACCGGTCATCAAGACCGGTTTTCTTTTGCTATTTTTTGTTTTTGGTGGTTGGAGCTTTAGGAGCCTTCGGATGTGGGGCTGAAGCTTTAGCCGTAGTTTTTTTGGGCTGAGGTTTGGGAGTAGCTGTAGCTTTGCTCTTTTCAGCGCTATAAATTTTTATCATGTTTTGTTGATTGTATGAGGTGCGAGACAGAGCTGTTTCCGCTTTGGCGGTTAAAACTGCCAGCTCGGTACCTTCTGTGGAGGGGCAGATGCCGACTAAAAGCTCCGGATGGAGAATCAACTTGTCTGATTTTTTGATTACTACATTATGGATGCTTTCAATAACACGAAGAGTGACGCTTTTAGCTATTGAGGCATTTACATTGTCTAAGAAAATAGCAAATTTATTGTTGTCTATGCGGGCGATAAAGTCACTGTCGCGCAGAGCTTTTTCAAGTGCTTTGGCGGTGTGCTTTAAGGCTCTATCTCTGTATTTGCTGCCGAGTTTATCTTGGATTTGAGAAAGATTGTTGATGGTGGCAACCAAAATGCAGAAAGGTTTTTGAGCTATTTGGGCCGCAATGATTTTAGACGGGACGGTGTCTTCATAATATTTTTTATTGAAGACATAGGTCAAGGGATCACGGCGATAACGTTCGATCTTGTCTTCTTCATCATAGTAAAGAATCATCAATAATATGCTGAAGGTGAAGAAAAAGGTTATGAGGTTGGAAAATGCCAAAATCCAAGATTCGATATAAATACCGTAGGTGAACCAGCAAATTAAAGCCAAGCTGTACATGGTGTACATATAGCTGGAAAGGCCGGTGATGTTCTTGGTGCTTAAAATACGGATGGTTTGAATGGCAAAGGCCATGATTGTGGCTATACCGGCGGCAAAGCCGATGTAAGTGAATATTGTTCCATCATCAAATACCATTTGGCTTATTTGAGAGATTTCTGACATCATAACGTGAATCCTTCTACAAATATTTGTTTTATGTGTGATTATTAAAGACTATAAAAGGTTAAAATTGTTTTAGGATTTTTAAAAAGATGCGTTTTTTTGTGGAAAAGTGGGGCAATCGGTTTTTGAGGTTGAATATTTTTTGATTCTTGATTAAACTCTTAATTATTATTAATAAATATGGAGAGCTTTATGAAAGGTATTGTTTTGGCTGGGGGAAGCGGAACGCGATTGTATCCGCTGACTAAGGCCGTGTCTAAGCAATTGCTGCCGGTGTATGATAAACCGATGATTTATTATCCGCTGTCAACACTGTTATTGTTTGGTATTAGAGAGTTGTTGATTATTTCAACTCCGCAGGATACTCCTAATATTGAAAAATTGTTTGGAAACGGGCACCATTTGGGATTGGATATTCATTATGCCATTCAGAACGAGCCTAAAGGAATCGCTCAGGCGTTTACTATTGGGGCGGATTTTATTGGTGATGATGATGTGTGTTTGATTTTGGGTGACAATATTTTCTATATGGGTGAGCAATTCCATTTCTTTAAGGAAGAAGTTGCTAAAAATATGGGTAAAATGGCAACGATTTTTGCTTATCATGTGTCTGATCCAGAGCGCTTCGGGGTGGTTGAGTTTGATCAAAATTTTAAGGCTATTTCTATTGAAGAAAAGCCCAAGCAGCCGAAGTCTAATTATGCTTCAGTAGGGCTATATTTTTATCCTGCAGACGTGGTCGAAAAAGCAAGAAAACTTAAGCCGTCGGCGCGAGGGGAGTTGGAAATTACCGACTTGAACAATATGTATTTGCGCGAGGGGCGCTTGAGTGTGGTGCCTATGCGGCGCGGTAATGCTTGGCTTGATGCCGGTACGCCGGAAAGCTTGATGGCATCCGGACAGTTCGTGCAGATTATTGAGGAACGCCAAGGCCTTAAAATCGCTTGTATTGAAGAAATTGTGTATCGAAGAGGCTTTATTAATGATGAGCAGATGATGGCTTTGATTAACTCTTTGAAAGACGGCGAATATAAACGTTATTTGTTAAAGGTATATGAGGAATATCATGAACTTTATTAAGACCGAAATTGATGGGGTTTGGATTTTGGAACCCAGAGTATTTGAAGACAGCCGAGGGTACTTCTTTGAGGCTTATAATCAGAAAGAATTTGAGGAGCATGGTCTGCATTATAATTTTGTGCAGGACAACCAGTCTTTTTCAACTTATGGGACAGTCAGAGGTTTACATTTCCAGAAGGGAGAATTTGCGCAGGCTAAGTTGGTGCGTGTGATTGAGGGTACGGTTTTGGATGTCGCGGTGGATTTGCGCCGCAATTCGCCAACTTTCGGAAAGCATGTTGCGGTTGAACTGAGCTGTGAGAATAAACGCCAGCTGTTAATTCCGCGAGGCTTTGCCCATGGTTTCAGCGTGTTGAGCAAGACAGCTTTGTTTACTTATAAATGTGATAATTTTTACAATAAAGCATCGGAGGGCGGGTTGTTGTTTAATGATCCGGAGGTCGGTGTTGACTGGAGAGTGCCGGAAGATAAGGTTGTGCTTTCGGATAAGGATAAGCTAAACCCCAGATTAGCGGAGTTGGATGAATGTTTTTAGTGGTTGGTGCTAATGGGCAACTCGGACAAAAGCTGATGAGCCGGTTGGGTGATAAAGCTAAGGGTGTTGACCGTGATGTGTTGGATATTACCGATGCCGAAGCCGTGAAAAAAATGGTGGGCGAGCTTAAGCCGGAGGTGATTATTAATTGTGCGGCTTATACCGCGGTGGATAAAGCGGAAGCCGATGTCGATTTGGCTCGCAAAATTAATGCCGACGGGGTGTATAATTTGGCCAGCTGCGGGACAAAGTTGATTCATATTTCAACCGATTATGTGTTTGACGGCAAAAACTGCGTGCCGTATACGGAAGAAGATAAGCCTAATCCGCAATCAGTTTACGGAATAACCAAGTTGGAAGGTGAGCAAAAGGCTTTGGCTTGCAATAAAAACACGCTGATTATTCGTACGGCGTGGTTGTATTCGGCTCATGGCAATAATTTTGTGAAAACAATGCGGAGGTTGGGGGCTGAGCGTGAGGTGCTCGGCGTGGTGTTTGATCAGGTTGGTACACCTACTTTTGCCGGTGATTTGGCGCAGGCAATAGTTGATATTTTGCCGCAGATGAATGAGAAAAATGCCGGAATTTACCACTTCAGCAATGAAGGGGTTTGTTCGTGGTACGATTTTGCGGTTGAGATTATGGCGCAGAGTGGTTTGAACTGCAAGGTAAACCCGATTGAAAGCAAAGAGTATCCGACACCGGCGGTGCGCCCGAGTTTCAGCGTATTGAACAAGGCCAAAATCAAAAAAGTATTTGGAGTTAAAGTTCCGTATTGGAAGGAGAGTTTATGCAAATGTCTAAAGCAATTTTAGTGACCGGCGGGGCGGGGTTTATCGGCTCGAATTTCGTACCGTATTTTTGCGCCAAGTATCCGGAGTATAAGGTAATTAATTTGGATAAATTAACCTATGCCGGAAATTTGCAAAACCTTAGCGAATGTGAGAATATGCCGAATTATACTTTCGTCAAAGGGGATATTTGTGATGAAAAATTGGTGCCGGAATTATTTGCTAAGTATGATATCCGCGGGGTGATTCATTTTGCCGCGGAAAGCCATGTCGATAATTCAATTAAAGGGCCGAAAGCTTTTATTGAAACCAATATCGGCGGGACGTTTAATTTGCTGGAAAATGCCCGTAAATACTGGAT
This sequence comes from uncultured Alphaproteobacteria bacterium, assembly GCA_944390905.1. Lineage (GTDB taxonomy): Bacteria > Pseudomonadota > Alphaproteobacteria > RF32 > CAG-239 > HGM16780. The sequence goes on along the minus strand of CALXRR010000032.1, from coordinate 7,904 downwards.
GGAAGCTCCGGGAAAATTTAAGCCTGGGTATGAGGAATGCCGTTTCCACCATATTTCGACCGATGAGGTGTATGGAACTTTGGGCGAGACAGGTTTGTTCAGAGAGGATACGCCTTATGCTCCGAACAGCCCGTATTCAGCGAGCAAGGCCAGCTCGGACTTTATTGTTAGGGCTTATCATCATACTTATGGAATGAATGTTACTACATCTAATTGCTCCAATAACTACGGACCCAAGCAGCATGATGAAAAGCTGATTCCGACCATTATTCGCAAATGCTTGGCGGAGCAGCCAATCCCGATTTATGGGCAGGGAACAAATATTCGTGACTGGTTGTATGTGCTGGACCATTGTAAGGCGATTGATTTGATTTTCCACAAAGGTAAAAGCGGTGAGACTTATAATGTCGGTGGGTTTAATGAGCGCAATAATCTGCAGATTGTGCATACGATTTGTGCTTTGCTTGATGAGCGTCGTCCGCGGGCAAAGGGTAAGTATGCTGATTTGATTACCTTTGTGGCTGACCGTCCGGGGCATGATATGCGATATGCTATCGACAGCACCAAGTTATCAAAAGAATTGGGTTGGAAAGCGGACGAAAATTTTGATACCGGAATCGTCAAAACCGTAGACTGGTATTTGCAGAATCGTCATTAAACAACATGTAATAGAGGAGGCTCAAGGACGAAAAATGCCTAAAGTTACGGTATTGATGCCGATTTATAATACGGATGAAAATATGCTGCGCGAGACGATTAACTCCATTTTGGGGCAGACGTTTCGGGATTTTGAGTTCTTGATTATTAATGATGCCTCCTCTAAACCTTTGGCTCAGGTGGTAGCTGAGTTTGATGATTCGCGGATTGTGTATGTGGAAAATGATAAAAACCTCGGTATTGCCGAAACATCAAACAAAGGTATCAGCTTGGCTAAGGGGGAATATATTGCCCGCCAGGACCATGATGATATTTCTTTGCCGGAGAGGCTGGAAAAGCAGGTGGCTTTTTTAGATGCTTATCCGGAATACGATGTGGTTGGGTGTCAGGTGTTATTTTTTCCTAATGGTAAAGAATTATCGCTTCCTTGCGATGATGAAGATATTAAAGTCAGAACAGTGGTTGAAGGGGCCGGAATTTGCCATCCGGCGGCGATGATCAGAAAGTCGGTGTTGCAGGAAAATAATATTAAGTATCATGATGAGTATCGCTATGCCGAAGATTATCAGCTGTGGGTGGAGTTGTTGAACAAAACCAAGTTTTGTAATTTGCCGGAGCTGTTGTTTAAATATCGTTGGTTTGGCGGTAATACATCGCTGACAACCGGAAATCTGCAAGCCGTGAACGGAACTAAGGCTAAACTAAATGCGGTGAAAGAGGTTTTGCCTGATGTCAGTGATGCGGATTTAGCTCTGTTTGCCAAAATGTATAGTAAGCAAAAGTTCAGCTTGGATGAGATGCAACAAATGTATGATTTGTTAGCGAGGGCGAAGATTACGGAAAATTGGAAAAAAGAAGTGCTTAAGCGCTGGCTGTGGCGAGCTTTGCGGCAGACCAAAGCTAAGTACAAAAAACTTGCTCCGTTATGGAAGGGGAGCAAGTTGCAGCCAAACTGGATGGAGAAACTCAAATTACGTTGGCGTAAGTTTTAGTCTTTGGTAGAGAACTTGATGCCGCGGCCAATGATGGCAATCATTATACCCAGCAACAGATAACTGGTCAGACATTCGATACTGACAATGGCACGGGCGGCAGATGAATGGGGGTAAATATCTCCGTAGCCGACGGTGGTCATGGTGATGATACCGAAATAGATGGCGTCAATAATTCCGCCTATGCCGGTGTCAAAATTGAAGGCGATGTCGGTACCTAAGCTGATGTGGATGGTGTTGAGCGAGATATTGATGACGGTGAAGGTTATCAGCAAGTTGATGAAAAATGCGGCAAAGTCGGCTAAGTCTGATGTGGTCGCATTTTTTTGGGGTTCAAGGAGTGATGAAAGCTTGCTGATGAAGATTTTGAGGTTGTGGTAGGCAGCATAAATTATCAGAAAGCTTATCAGATAAGTGGCAATTTCATTGAGAGCTATGTAAATGCACAGAGTGCCGGCAATGCAGCCGGTGAAAAACAGTGCCCATTTGTTGGAGCGTTCAAAACTATAAGTCGTATATTTGCGAGTAGCAAAATAGTGGTATAGAACAACGCAGATGATGCCGGTCATGATGCTGTTGATGGCAGGAATAATCAGGTAATATTGCCATATCTCCGGAATGTTCGGGATGTTGTACCACGGAATGCGGTGGTGAAAAGCCAACAGAACCATGCTGACAAATATGCAGAGGTTAAAGCTTGTTAAGAATACATTGCTGAAATTTTGTAGCTTAGGGTATCTGATGGTCATGATAATTTACCTCTTATACAGGCGCAGATGTTTGGCCATAAAGTTGAGTGATTGTCCTTGAAACAGTACAGAGATGATTACCAAAAAGAATATGGTGTTAAACAAAAACTGAGAGTTGGGGAAATTGATTATCAGCGGGTAGGTGGCCAGAATAATCGGCACGGCTCCTTTGAGTCCGGCCCAGCTGATAAAGATTTTTTCGTGCAGGCTGTATTTGCTGCCGTATAAGCATAAGAATACGGCGCAGGGGCGGGCAATAAATATAAGGCAAATGGAGCAGCCAAGGCTGATGAAAAATACATCCCAGAGTTCGGAGGGGTTAACGAGCAAACCCAAGATTAAGAACATGCCGATTTGCATTATCCAAGCCAAAGAGTCATGAAAACGGATTAAGTGGCGGCGGTATAAAAATACGGCATTGCCGGTGATGATGCCACAGATATAAACCGCCAAGTAGCCGTTGCCATGCAGTGCTTGAGTGAGGCCAAAGGTCAATAATGCCAAGCCGATGCCAAAGACCGGATAAAGCCCTATATAGCTGAGTTTGATATGAACCAGAGCATATACGGCAACGCGTCCGATTAGAATGCCTAAGGCAATGCCTAAGCTCATCTGTAAGATAAAATCAAGAATGACTTTATAGGTGGTAAATTCGGGTGAGGTCAACAGAGTGAGCGCGCCGGTAGAGAGCAAAACCGCCATCGGGTCGTTGCTGCCGGATTCAAATTCAAGAATGGGTTTTAGGTCTGATTTGAGGTCGTATTTTTGGGAACGCATAATGCTGAATACGGCAGGAGCATCAGTAGATGAAACAATTGCGCTTAGGAGGATTGAAACTTCAAAGCTTAGCTGTAAGAGGTGGTGGGAGCATAAGAATAAGACTACGGCAGTGATGATAACTCCCAGCGATGAAAGTAAGGTTCCTCTGACCAAAACCGGTTTGATGTCGGGCCAGCGGGTCTCAAGCCCACCGGAAAACAGGATAAAAATGAGGGCGGTGGTGCCGATGTGGTTGGATAATTTGGCATCATAAAATTGGATTTGACCAACGCCGTCGTTGCCGGCAAGCATTCCGAGACCTAAAAACAATAATAACGCCGGAATTCCGAAACGATCGGAAATGCGGTTGGCAAATACGCAAAACAGCAGCAAAACGCCGCAAATAAGCAAGAGGATGTTTAAGTTCATTATTATCCCATAAAATCTAAAATTGATATATTCTTGGGTTTATTTTAAGTGCAAAGAATAAAAAAAGCGTGAATCTTTGTTGGCTTTTTGATAAATATGATGTACGTTAGTATGGAATTTAATCGTTTTGTTAGGGGGATAAAATGCTCAAAATTGTGCCGCAGAAATTGCAAAAAGGTGATGAAATCAGAGTAATTGCTCCATCACGCGGAGTGAAGCTCATCGGCAAAGAGGTCAGAGAAATTGCCCGTGAGCGCTTGGAAAATCTGGGCTTTAAGGTTAGTTTTGCCACCAATGCCGTAGATGAAAATTTTGATATGTTGGCGACGACTACCGTAGCTAAAAGAGCGGCGGATATTATGGAAGCTTTCAAAGACAAAAAGGTCAAAGCAATTTTGACGATGATTGGCGGGTTTAACTGTAATCAATTGCTGCCGTATTTGGATTATGACGTGATTAAGGCGAATCCGAAAATTTTGTGTGGGTTCTCTGATGTAACGGCGTTGTTGGATGCCATTTATGCCAAGACCGGATTGGTGACTTATTCGGGGCCGCATTTCAGCTCTTTGGGGATGAAAAAAGGAATCGAATATACAATTGAGCAGATGCTTGAGATGTTGACTAAGTCCGGCGAGCATGAGGTTAAACCGTCCCAAGAGTGGAGCGATGATTTGTGGTTTTTGGATCAAGACAAACGCGAATTTTTGCCCAATGATGGATATTGGCTGCTGAACGAAGGTGAGGCTCAAGGGACGATTTTGGGCGGGAACCTTGGAACATTTAATTTGCTGCTCGGCAGTGAGTATCGTCCGGCTTTTGAGCAAAATACGGTGCTGTTTGTGGAAGATACCGAAGGGTCAAATATTTGTGATTTTATGCGCAATTTGACGGCGCTGACTTATCAGCCGGATTTTGCCAGGGTTAAGGGAATTGTTATCGGCCGTTTCCAGAAAGGCTCAAAAGTAACACGCGAGCAGCTGGAATATGTGGTGAAAGCAGTTGAACCTTTGAGCAAGCTGCCGGTGATTGCCAATGCTGATTTTGGGCACAGCACGCCGTTGATGACTTTTCCTATCGGCGGAGAGGCAAGCCTGACCGCCAAGGCCGGAAAGGTAAGCTTGCGGATTAAAGATTAAGCCTAAAGGTTTAGGTTTAAGCAGAGGGGCGAAGGACTTGAAGCCGTTCAAGATTAAAGTTGCGTTGTTCGCCCCTTTCGGTACAAAAAGCAAGCAGATTTTCGCCTCTTATGGCAAGTGGAATAATCACCCGGCGCGAGCGGGTGCCATCAGCCTTTTGGTAAAGGGCTTCGAGCTTTTGGCGTTTGGTTATGGCGGCGCTTAAGATTTGCATCTTATTATAAGTCGAGAGTGGGGCTTGCTCGGCTAAGGGCTTGCAGCTATTAATAAATTCAAAAATACGGTAGTCGGTCAAGATGTCTTTGGCGCGCAACGGGCGGGTGAGGGTGATGCCTTCTAAGCTGGTGCAGCGGCTGAGGGCAACATAGACTTGTCCGGCAGAAAAAGCTCCGCGCCCTAAGTCAATCTCTACATTTTGGAAGGTTTTGCCCTGACTCTTGTGGATGGTGATGGCCCAAGCCAAGCGGAACGGAAACTGGGTGAAAGAGCCAACCGACTCTGAGGTTATGTGGTCGCCGTCTTTTTTATAACGAAAAATCTCCCAGGTATAAGGTTGGACGCGGACTAGCTTGTGAGAATCGTGGAGGCGGACTTTGACCGTGGTCTTCCCCACACTATCAGTATTAATGTCTTCAATATGTCCGACGGAGCCGTTGACCCAGCGGTTTTTCATATCATTATTTAAAAACATTATTTGGGCGCCTTGCTTGAAGCTTAGTTCTTCCGCCGTGGGGTAATAGTCTTTGGTAAAGACGCCCTCGACCTCAGCCTTGGCGATATGCATGGGCGAGCTTAGTTTGTCAAGCTCGGACTCGTTAATGGCATCAGCTTGGCGGTTGGTCGGGGTGAGGTGAATGTAAAACTCGCCCTCTTGGTGCGGCGTTTGGGTGCGGGCATTGAGCCGGGCAAGGTCATCAGCTGAGGCAATGTTGTCGCGAATCCGGTTGAGCAAGGTGATGAATTCGGCGTCTTTTTGGCGGTAGATGTGCTGGAGCTCAACAACTTCAAGCTTGATTTGCTTAAAGACTTTGGCGTCAAAAAAATAAGGCGAGCGGTACATTTGGGCAAAGAGCTCCGCCTCATCATTATTTACAACCGGCGGAAGTTGGTACATATCCCCGACAAAAACCATTTGTACTCCGCCAAAAATCGTCCCCGGTTTGGGGCCGTAGATTTGCAAAAAGGCGTCAATGCAGTCCAAAAGGTCAGCCCTAAGCATGGAAACCTCGTCAATAAAAATGGTATCCAAGTTGCGGAAAATCCCGAGGCTGCGGGGTTTGACTTCAAGGTTTTGTATCTTCTCAACCGTAACATTAATCGGGAAATTGAAAAAACGGTGAATAGTTTGCCCTTTGACATTTAAGGCGGCAACACCCGTCGGGGCAATGATGACCAAGTCCTTGGGGCAATGCTTGTAACAATAGTCCAGAAGGGTAGATTTGCCGGTGCCGGCCTTGCCGGTAATAAATAAGTGTCGGTCGCTATTATTGATAATATCTAAGGCGCGCGCAAATTCGGTGTTTATTTCAAGTTCTTCTGACATAGGGTGTTGTAAAGTTGTTTTTTTAAGTATATATTAGATGATAATAAAAGATTATAACAGGATTTTTTTATGAATAAAGAAGATTTAGAGCAGCGGCTGATAAGTATAGAATCGGCAATCGCTTGTCTTGAAAAAACTAATGATGAGCTGAATCAAGTGGTTATTGCTCAGGGAAAGACAATTGATATGTTGTTAAGACAGAATAAATATTTGTTTGATAGTCTTAATGCCGAGGTGGTAAAACCTTTGGATGAAGAAGTACCGCCTCCGCATTATTAATTGGTTTTATGGGCAAGGAGTATGTGATGGACGAATCCGCATTGTTTAAGCTAACCCACGGGTTGTATGTGCTGGGTGCCGTGGAAGGCAACGGGCGCCTTTGTGGTAGTGTGGTTGATGCCGTGATGCAGGTGGCTAACAAGCCTTTGGTAATTGCGTTGTCGTGCCACAACAATAGTTACACTAAGTCGGTGATTGAGCAGAGCGGAAAGTTCTCTCTTTCGGTTTTATGCAAAAATGTTGAGCCGTTCGTGGTGGCTAATTTTGGGTTCCAGAGCAGTCGCGATGTTGAAAAATGGGGCAATGTTGATTATAACATAAAAGACGGCTTGCCTTATTTGAAGCAGAATTTGGCTGAAATCAGCGCCAAGGTTTTGCAGACCATAGCTTATGACAGCAACACTTTGTTTTTGGCAGAAGTTATTGACAGTAGTAATACTGATTGCGGCGAGCCCTTGACTTATAACAATTATCGTGATTACTTTAAAAATGATGTAATTAAAAGTTTTAATGACTTCAAACAACAAAAGGAAAAGGAGAAAGCTATGGCTGAAGATACTAAGAAAAAGTGGGTATGCACGGTTTGTCAATATGTGTATGACGGTGATGTACCTTTTGAGGATTTGCCGGATGATTATGTTTGTCCGGTGTGTGGGGTTGGGAAGGACATGTTCGAACAGCAATAAAACTGGGGAGTTTGCTCTTCAGGCGTCATGCTTGCAATTTTTTCGCTCGTGTACCTGTTTTTGTACACGTCGCTCAAAAATCCCTACGCAGCACACCTAAATATCAAACTCTTGGATTCCATATTTTAAAGGCTCGTCGTGATATGGCGAGCCTTAAGGTTAGCGGGTTGATGGATAGAGGAAAAGTTCCTCCCCTGTTGCATAGGGGAGGACAGGAGGGGTGAGAGAAAAGTATCAACTGATAGATAGGGGTAGGCGGGGAGCCCCCGCGGGCACAAGCTGGTGCAGCTTGACCCACTAGGTTAGCTGTTGGAAGCAGGTGCCGTCACGGTGCCCGTGCAAGCTGGGGCAGCTTGACCCCCTAATTTAGTTGTTACTAGTTTCGTGTTTTAATTATTCGCGATGCTCGCATCGTGCCAGTGTTGGGTTCTTGGCACTGGATCCCCAGGACAAGCCCGAGGATGACAGTGCCGGTAGAGGGATAAAAACCTAAAAAGCGAGCACCGGGCGAACAACGTTGTAACTACTGAGGCTGCGCTTATAGTCGAGGTTCAAGCCGCCCGAGCTACCAGTACAGAAGACCCACGCGCGGTTAGTAGAGTACTCAGACGACGACCAAATGTGTTCATTATCATTTACTAATTTAGTACCTCCTGCTTTACCAATAGCAGTAT
>CALXRR010000031.1 GCA_944390905.1 uncultured Alphaproteobacteria bacterium | reverse complement strand
ATCCGCCACTTCGGCGGAAACCCTCGCACCGCTTATGGCTTGGCTCACCCTGGAGACTATGAGGCGACTTTGTTTTCTAAATACAGCCACAATCGAACCTTTGGTGAAAAATTTGCCCGAGGAGAAGATTTCGGCAAACTGGCAGAAGGCGTACCTACGCTGAAAGCGGTTAAAATCATCGCAGATAAAGAGGGGCTGGATATGCCGATTTGTCAGGCGCTATATAAAGCCGTGTATGAGAAAAACGATATAAAATCTACCATTCGCGCCATGTTTAATCGTGATGTAAAACAAGAGTTTGAAGACTGGTAAGGTATGATTATGAAAAAAACAGCGGCTTATATTTGGGCTTCGTGGTTTGGCTTGGGGTTTGCACCCAAAGCATCGGGCACTCTGGGCTCTCTCGGGGCTTTGCCTTTGGTGGGGCTGATTGCATATTGCGGAAACTTATCAATATTACTGGCAGCAGCCGGAGTTTGCTTTTTGAGCGGGGTGGCGGCTACGGCAGCCGTTATTCGCGAATCTGACAATAAAGACCCTTCTTTGGTGGTGATTGATGAAGTAGTCGGGCAGATGCTGACTTTTGCTTTGGTCTGGAACAACCTTGCTGATTGGAAGATTTGGGCTTGCGGTTTCATACTATTCCGCTTTTTTGATATTTGCAAAATGGGGCCGGTGAAGTTTTTTGACCGCAAAGTACATAATGCTTGGGGCGTTATGCTTGATGACGTGTTTGCCGGAATTATTGCTGCGATTGTCTTATATTTAATTAACCTATATATCTTCTAGCTTAACCGTACGCAAATCTATTTGCGGAATAAGCCGGCGCGCAATCGCTGATGACTGCGGCATAAGGCGTGTTACATTGAATGAACGTTGGCGGTTTTGGCTCAAGTTTGCATCAATCTCAGGATGGCGCCGCAGATAATCTGAAAGCTTGGCGCCCATAAGTTCGTCCTGCGAGATAATGGATACATGAGGCAATACTCGGCGGCAATAGTCTTTAATCAGAGGATAATGCGTGCAGCCCAAAATAAGCGAATCGATGTTATCAAAATGGGATAAATAGTCTTCAACAATATTATCCATATATTGAAAATTGTTGCTTTCTATCAGCGGAACGAGCTGCGGGGCGGAGACCTCTTCCACAACTACGGCAGGGTTTATTTTTTGCAACTCGGTACGATAGATATGCGAGCGAATCGTAGCTTCAGTAGCAATAACTCCGATACTGCGATGATTATGCTCCAAGGCTACTTCAACCGTGGGAATAATAACGCCCAAGACTTTTACATCAGGAGCGTATTCAGGAATAAACTTTTGTTGGATATAGCGCAGAGCAACTGAGGTTGCCGTATTGCAGGCGATGATTATCAGCTTGCAGTCTTGAGAAATAAGCCAGCGCAGAGAATCGAGCGTATATTTGAGGATATGGCCGGAAGTTTTTTCACCGTAAGGGAGGTGAGCGGTGTCTCCTAAATAGAGATAATCATATTCAGGGAGAGATTGGATTAAGGCCTTAGTAATCACTAATCCTCCCAAGCCGGAATCAAAAATGCCTATTTTCATAGCGTTATGTTTTACCTTTTACTCGCAGCACAGAAAAAGAACAAAATAAGAATATTTGTACTTGACTTTAAGCTAAATTCATGCATAATCAAGATAGAACATTAATAGAACGCTGTGGAGTGATTAACATGAATTGCAAACTGAACATCATTATTTATTTTGTACTCTTTCTTACCAATTCAGCAGTTGTTGTGTTATAAAAAAATACGGCACGGATGGAAACAAATCCATCAGGAGGTGCCGTATTGTATATGATTATCAAAATACCTTTAAGTTGGTTTGGCTTTCCTCTAGGTAAGAATCAGAGCAATCTGAACCACTACAAGGTTTGAATACTTCAGCCTTGCCGCCGTTGGCTCCTCTGACCTCCATTGAGGGTTTGTAGTATTCGTTCAACTTGACTTGGAAGGTGATATAACCTACTTTGCCGGTCTCATCTACGACATAGATTTTGACACGATGGGCTCCGACATTTGAAGGCATGCCGACACCGCTTAAAGTATAGGTATCTTCATTATAATTCATCCATTTGGGCAGAGGACTGTCGTCAACCAAGCCGGCCTTGGTGGTGATGCGGCCTTTTAAGTTGAGGCGGTCAAATATCGACTCCGGCAGAGTAACCGAAAATCTCTCCCCGACCTGAAGTTCAATATCAGGAACAACATTTTCTGAAGTCATGTTGACCGGCGGACGTTTGGTCGGAACATCAAGCAGATATGGACGATCTTGCGGAATGAAGTCCCCCTTACGCCATTGGCTGAGCGTGTCTCGCAGAGAAATGGCTATCTCAGAGATGTTTTCATTCAGCATATAATAAGGCAAAGCGTCAAGGCCGATGCTGGCATATAAATTGCCGAGTGCGTCTTGAACATCAGCATAAGCGAGGAAGGCTCGGGCTTCATCATTAATGGCGCGGGCGGATTCAAGCTTGCTCTTTTCGGCGTAGCTGCCGTCTTGAATCGTAATATCCTCGGCAATGTTTTCGGAAGTATTGGCTATTTCCATACTGATTTCATAGTCCTCGACTGCCGACATATATTGTGCCCAGGCGACATAGAGCTGGCTCAAGATAATGGAGGTAGCTCTTTGACGGCGCAGAGTGTTCAAATCTTTATAATTAGGTTTCTTTAAGTCTTCAAAGACGCTAATTGTGACCTCTTGAGCTTTACGCGACCACAAATCGTTATAATATGACGGGTTTTTGCGATAGTTGGTCATTCCGGGGTCGCGCAAGTCTTTTACCTGTATCTTCAAATCATCAAGATTTTGGCCGATATCATAGACTTTGAGCTCCGGACGATTGCTCAGTGCCAGCCACTCAAGCTCGGAAAGATTGTTCTTCATAGATGGAATCGCAAAGTTGCCGTATTCGGCTCCGACCAGATGATATTCCGTAGAGGGGTGGAAGCCCATAAACACGGCCAGCTTGACGCCGCTATCTTCCATTTGGCGCTTGAGTTCGGCGGCTTTTTTGACGGCGTCCATATATTGACGCTTGGTCATCAGCTCTTCAGTGGACAAGGATTTGCCTTGTGCAGCGTATTCCTTCGCGCGGGAATTGATTTCATCGACCTCAAGGGTTAGGGTTTCGGTCATGTCATCAATAATCGGGATTAGCCGTTGGGCGGCTAATGTACGCCAATATAAGCTGCGGGTCTCTTGCAAAATATTGTGAATTACTTTGCGGCTTTCCTCAAATGCGACATTGGCTTGGAAGAGCTTGTCACCGTTTTGCATATAAACAGAGGAGACATCCAAGACATTCCACGCGACTTTCAAATCAGGGTTTAGAGTTGAGGAGTTGTTGGTATTGATATAACCGGCGCGGCTCAAAATGTCAGGAAACTTGCTGTAAGGGGTGCTGCCGACATCAAACATTATTTGCTGATATGAGGACAGGCGGCGGGAGTAATTGTATTTGACCGCGAGAGCCATGGCGGTGTACATGTCTATCGGTTTTTCTATTTTGGTTGGGGTAGAATCGTACATATTGTGCAAGTCAACGTCGATACGGATAGCGCTGTCCCAGTCCTGATAATAAGCGACTGACCCCGGCTTATGCTGGTTATTCTTGATAACTTTTTTGGCCTTGGGGTGGGGAGTAACCTTGCCGGTATTGACGGTTTTTAACTGTTCCTGAACAGCCTCAAGCTCTGGGTCGGGCTCGGGCAGCTGCTCATGATAGGTGCACGATGCCGCAAGGCTAAATGCGGCGATAACGGATAAAAGTTTTTTATTCATATTCTAAACCCTTTATATACTTTTATATTCTATATTTATATCAATATTTTTTATATTAACAGTATTTATTTGCGTTTATTCAACTTTCATGTAAAAATTGTGAGTAGGATAGAGGCAAAGTGTCGTTTGGGGGTGAGGTTTATGTTTGATATTTTTCACACCATATTTAAATTTAAAGAAAAGGAAAGTCCGGATAAGCTCGGGTATTATCCGGAGCGGGTGCATATCAACGCCATGCCTGAACGAAGATATTTGTGGACATCTCGCGTGTTGGTGATTTTGGCAAGCTTGAGTATTTGCATCAACATGATGTTGGCCTCGACCATTTATGTGCTGCTGCCGCAACGACGAGCCGCTCCGCAGCTATTCTATATCAACAAATATTTCAGCCAGATGGAGCAAGTGCAGCCGGCGGAGGTTAATATGCCGGTCGGAGACTTGATTGCTGAGCAGCATATTAATGATTATATCATGCTGAGGTATTTGATTTCTTCAGACTATGATGAGCTACTCTCAAGATGGGGAGAAGGTTCTACGATTTATTGGTATTCGGCGTCGAATGTATATGGAGATTTTGCTAAAAATGATGCCGAGTATAACATCATGCAATTCCGTGAAAAAGGCCTGCGCCGTGATGTGGAAATCGACTGGACCAGACCTCTGGCTCAGGGGTTGTGGATGGTGCAGTTCAGGACGCTTGATTATTTGCCGGAAAATGACAAGCCGATTGAAAATACTTGGCGTGCGACGCTTAGAATCGGATTTACCAATATCCCCTTCCGCAACAAAGAAGACGCCATTGCCAATCCGTTTGGCTTTTTGGTAACAAGCTTTTCTTTGGCTTATCACGGGTCGCCGAACAAAATTCAGAACTATCTGCAAACCGTAAAGCGAGCAACCCAGAGTAATTTTAAATAAGAAAAAGCTGTTGGAAGCGGGTGCTACTTCACCGTCATTCTAGGATAAGCGAAGCGCAATCTGGGAATCAAAGTTTAATTAGATGCTGTTATAATCTGGATGTCGGAGACAAGCCATAATATCCAGTTCTCAAAGCTAGTGAATGATGGAAAAAGTTATTTGCCGGAGTTTAAATTTGTAATTTCGTTATTATTTCCTTTTTCGTATATTGATTTTTAAGCTTGGTTATGCTAAAATTCTAGGTAGCTGGTAAGGTATACCAGTCAGGGTTTAGCAGCCCTTTCAGAAAGAGTCGCTTTAGCATAACGACTTTAAATTGATATGCTGGCATTTGTATATCTGCGATATGCGGGTGCCAGCGTCATAGAGGCTCCACCTTAAAGCGCTGGGGCTGTTCTTTCTGACAGTCTGCTAACACCCGCGCCTCTCTTTTGAGAGGTGCGTTCTTTTTAACCATAAAAGAAAAGGTGTTAAGACTATGACAAATAATAAATTATTTTTACTCATTGGGACTTCTATGTCCTTAATCCCTCAAACCATAAATGCCCAATGCGTCGCCACGCAAGATTGCGCGACTTTGGGTTATACCGAAACCTCTTGCAGTGGCGGCAGCGGTGTCAAATGCCCGTTTGGCAACAAATGGGCGTGCTTTAAAACGGATGCGGAAGTCTGCCAAAAATACGGTTTCACCAATGTCTGTAGCGGTACTGGACAAGTGGGAAAAGGCGAAAGCTGTGCTAATCTATATAAACAATGCGATTGCCAAAGCACTTATAAATATGCCTGCTCCGGCACCGGATATTCCGGTGGTTCCGGCTCCGCATGCAACGGCAAATACACCAAATGCACCTGTGCCAGCGGATATGAATGGAAAGATGGTAGCTGTCAGAAACAAGTTCTCAACGGTGCGCAAGGTGATTTGTACTACTGCAACGGCACGGTAGTTGGTGTTAAGACTAGTGATATGGACTTCTATGTCGCAATGAAAGATGTTGGAATGATTACTTGGGCGGATGCTAACAGTAGATGCTCTAGCTACTCTTTCTGTGGTAATGTTAAAGGTACATTGCCTAACAAAGACCAATTACTATCAATTTATAATAATAAATCAGCCGTAACCTCTTTGCTTTCAACAAACGGTGGGACAAAGATGACAGAAAACTGGTATTGGTCGTCTACCTGCATCAGAGACAGATTCGGCAACTGTGCTTACTACATCGTGAGTGTGTCCGGTGGAGATGTGTACTACGACACTACCTACGGTGACAACCACTATGCTCGTCCGGTTCTTACTTCGTGGTAATCTTTAACAGGAGAGAATGCTCAGCCACAATCACTCAACCGCAAAGTTAGTGAGTGCGTGGGGGGGGAGCAGCACCCGGCTTTCACAAACAAAGTAACTCGGTTCTTAGCTGCTAACAGCACTTGCGATGATGTTACAACATCGTTGTAAAAAAAAAATTAGGGACAATAAACATTATAACAAATATTATGTTTATTGTCCCTTTAAGGTATAAACTCTCTGATTAAGAGCTTTTTCTTATTGTTCTGCCGAAGCGTCTTTATCGGCGTAATACATATAATACTGATAAAGGTGGCTCAGGAATGAGGCTTTTAAGCAGGCATCAAAAAATGATACGCTCATCGCCAAAAACGTAAAGATTATTTGCAAGATATGGCTATCTGAAAATGACGGTATAGCCGAGGCTATCTGCCCTAAAATAATTGACAACGCAACTCCGGGGATGGCTACCAACAGAAGACCGCCGAAAATCTTTAAGCCGCAGCCGCGCGTTAAATGCCATGATTTTTGCAAGCTCATCTCCGTATCATTTATGGCTTGGGCCGGCAACATTAAATACAAGCGGCAGGCGCAAATCGAAACCGCACACAAAACCACTAACTGTAAAAGGACAAACAAGCCGCTGCTTAACAAACCCTGCTTAACCAAAAAGTAGCTCAGATACATCACGATTACAAAAGGTATGAAAATCGTGAAAATGATTAAAATATTATACAACCAATACCTTAAGCTACGCGAGGTAAATACCGGCTTGAAAAATGAAAAATCATTGTCTTTGGATATGATATTCCGGCAAATCTCCGTAGCTATGCCGGCACTTGCCAATGATACCAAAACCGATGAGGCCAATACTATCAGGTTTTGACCCTCAGAGACCCCGCCATTGACTGTCGGATAGCCAAGCAATACTTCTGCTATTATCAATATATACCAGAAAGAAGCAGCCTTGAAGCAATCTAAGGCTCGGTTGAAGACAAAGTAAAAGCTCCTTTTGACGGCTTCTAATATCGGAATATTAATATATTCATCTTTAGTCATCAGTTTCTCCATTATATAAGTAATCGTATTGTATGAGACAATGATTTAGAAATAATGTAAAGAACATTAATGTAAAAATATTATAGAAAAAATCTACACCTACCCCTAAGCGGGAGATTTCAGCCAGCGGAAGCCCCTTAAGATTGAGGTGGATGCTGTTAAAAACAAACATGCCCATCAGTAAAATAAACATCAATGCAAAAAGTATTTTGAGCATATTGCCGCGGCTGCGCTGCCAAATCTGCCATTGGGGAATCGGTTTGGCTCTAAAAAAGCTGATACCAAAGTTGGATAAGAACCTAATCCCAATAAAGGGCACCAAAAAGCCCAATGAAACAAACGCAAAATATATAATCTCAATCTTCCAATCCGGATTGGGGACGCGTACCAGCAAAAGTGTAAATGATATGACAGGCATCATGACCAGAAATAAAAACAGAATCAGCAGCAGCGTATTTTTTAGAACCAGGCGATATTGTGTGAGAACCTGTCGTAAAGAAAGCGGCTTGGTTTTAAGGCTGTTGCAAAATAACATTCCGAAATAAGAAAAAGCAATCAGCTTAAGCAAAAAATATGGCAGGTAGCTCCAAGCATTGCGGCTGCAATAAAAATCTATGTCACCGTAGATATTGTAACGGCAGATATAAGCATAGCCAAAGACCCAAGACAAGAGGCTTAACAGAAGGCTGAAAACCAGCGCCAGTTTGATAAAGGTTTTGAAGTTGTCAAACAGCATGCTCCAAGGGCGAAACAACAAGCCGGAAAAAGGCATTTGAGCTTCAACCGTAGGATGGCCGGAATCGTTTATGCCCAGTATAAAATGGTTATAAAATGTTTGCAGCGACATATTTATATCTCCTTGATTGAGCTGATTCCGGGGAGAGCTCTGATTTTGCTCAAAAAGTCTCCTTCAGCAAAGGCAAAACCTCCGGGGAGCTCTATGCGGACATCCCATTCCGAATTCTCGGGGACGAGGTAGATTTTGTTTTTGCCGTTATGGTCATGGTCCAAAATGTTTTTCAAATCGGATAGAGCTTCGGCATTATTGATGGTAATAACCAAGCCGTTGGATACCTCGGATACTGCCTTATCCAGAGTTTCAATCACATTAAACATTACTCGGGGATTGCCTTCTTCGGTTTGTTTGTCTATCGTAACGCTGACAAACAGCGGCAAACCGGAGTTAATGACATCCTCATAGCGGGTCATCGCCTCTGAAAAAAGCAGCCCTTCAAAACTACCGGAGGCATCTGTCAGACCCAAAAAGGCATATTTGTTGCCGGTCTTACTGACACGCTTTTGGAAGCTGGTGACACAGCCGGCAAGCTTGGCGCGAATCGTATCACCGACTTTGATATTGTGAAAGACCTCAACACAGCTCTTGATGCCTAATTTTTCCATGCCTTTGCCGTAGCTGTCGAGCGGATGAGCCGACAAGTAAAAACCTATCGCCTCGGCCTCAAGGCGCAATTTTTCAAGCTCGGGCCAATCAGGTTTATCATCGAGTTTGACCTTAGAGTGGAGCTCCTCATTGCCAAAAAGGGAAGCCTGCTCGCTGGTCTTCATCTCGGTTGAGCTGTAGATGTGGCGCATGATGGTTTCAACATTAGCAAAAAGTTTGCCGCGGCTGGGCTCCAAACAATCAAAGGCTCCGGCCTTGATTAATTGTTCAAGCTGGCGGCGGTTGATTTGTTTGGCGTCCGTACGGTGGATGAAATCCGACATATCTTTATAAGGGCCATGTGCCTCTCGCTCGGCTACAATAGCACGCATGTTAGCTTCTCCGACGCCTTTGATTGCGCCCAAGGCATAGCGGACGTTGTTGTCTTCAACACTAAAGTCAGAGCCGGATTTGTTGATGTCCGGTTTTAAGACTTTACGCCCCATTTTTTTGACTTCTTCTTTGAAAAAATGGAGCTTGTCGGTATTGGTAATATCCAAAGACATTACCGCGCACATAAACTCTATCGGGTAGTGTGCTTTAAGATAAGCCGTGCGATAAGAGATGAGCGAATATGCTGCCGCGTGTGATTTGTTAAAACCGTAAGAGGCGAACTTTTCCATTTGGTCAAAAATGGCGGTCGCAACAGACTCATCTATGCCGTTTTTAACAGCACCTTCGGTAAACATTTTGCGCTGGATGGGGATTTCATCACGCATTTTTTTACCCATGACCTTACGGAGCTTATCAGCACCGCCCATGGTATAGCCGCCCAAAACCTGCGCGATTTTCATAACTTGCTCTTGGTAGACCATAATGCCGTAGGTCTCACCCAAAATAGGCTCAAGCTTGGGGTGGAGGTAGGTAATCTCCTCCTCGCCGTGTTTGCGCTTAATATAGGTTGGAATGTTGTCCATCGGGCCGGGGCGGTAGAGCGAAACAATAGCCACCAAATCCTCAAAGCGGTCGGGCTTGATTTGACGGTGGACGTCTTTCATACCATCAGATTCAAACTGGAAGACGGCAACAGTATCACCCCTTTGCAAAAGGGCGTAAGTGTCTTTGTCATCTAGAGGGATTTTTTCAATAATCAAATCTTCACCGCGGGTCTTTTTTATCCAGTCTACGGCGCGTTTGATGACAGTCAGGGTTTTTAAGCCCAAAAAGTCAAACTTAATCAAGCCGGTTTCTTCAACATATTTCATATCATACTGGGTAACCGGCATGTCTGATTTGGGGTCTTTATACAGCGGAACAAGCAAATCCAACGGGCGGTCGCCGATAACCACGCCGGCGGCGTGCACACCTGACTGGCGGTACAAACCTTCAAGCTTCATACCGATATCAAAGAGCTTGTTTATCTGCGGGTCGTTTTGGCGCATTTCCTCCAGCTCGGGGACTTGGTCCAGAGACTCTTGCAGGGTCGGGTTTTTGCCCTGAACTCCGGGAGGTATCATCTTGGAAATACGGTCAGCCTGCGCATAGGGCATTTGCAAAACACGGGCAACGTCGCGGATGACGTTTTTAGCCTGCAACTTGCCGTAAGTAATAATCTGCGCAACATGGTCAAAACCGTATTTGTTTTGCACGTATTCAATGGTTTTGTAGCGGTTTTCCTGACAGAAGTCGACGTCGAAGTCCGGCATGTTGACACGTTCAGGGTTCAAAAAACGCTCAAACAGCAAGTCAAGCTTTAAGGGATCGAGCTCGGTAACCTTGAGCGACCATGCCACGATAGAGCCGGCGCCGGAACCACGGCCTGGGCCAACCGGAACACCGTGAGTTTTGGACCAGCGGATAAAGTCCGACACGATAAGGAAGTAGCCGGGGAAGCCCATCTTTTTAATAACGCTGAGTTCGTACTCAAGACGGCCGTAATATTTTTCATCAATTTCGCGCTTTTGCTCTTCGGTCATGCCCTCAAAGTAAACGAAGTCGCGCATGTGTTCGGCCAGACCTTTGCGGGCTTCTTGGTCAATAAATTCGTCTTGTGTCATGCCGTCAGGACATTCAAAAATCGGCAGCAAAGGCTGGACTTTGGACGACAGAAAATTGCAGCGCATGGCGATTTTGACCGTGTTTTCTATCGCCTCGGGCAAGTCAGCAAAAAGTTCTATCATCTCCTCAGGGGTTTTGAGGCGATTGTTGGGTGAAAACTTTTTGCGGTTTTCATTGGCAACATATTCACCCTCAGCAATACATATCAGCGCGTCATGAGCCTCATACATATCTGCATCAAAGAAAAACGCCTCGTTGGTGGCAACCAGCGGAATGTCATATTTATAAGCCAAATCAATAAATGAATCCTCGGTCTTGCGCTCGCTCTCAAGGCCGATACGCATAATCTCCATATAAAGGCGGTTGCCGAAGATTTCTTTAAGCTTGACGGTTAAAGCCTCAGCCTCGGCCTTGCGGTTCTCCAGCAGGAGACGGCCGATTTGACCTTCGACGCCGCCGGTCAGAGCGATGAGCCCGTCATGAAACTCCTCTAAATCAGACAATTTGAGCTGCGGCTTTTCACCTTGCGGCATATTGTCAAGGTAGGAGCGCTTCATCAGCTTCATAATATTGCTGTAACCTTCAGCATTCATACACAAGAGGACAATTTTATCCGGCTCAACAATGCGGCCTTTGCTCTTGAGCATGTCATCAGAATCCGGATTGCGAAAATAAAACTGGCAACCGAGAATCGGCTTAATCCCCTCATCTTTGCCATATTTGGAGATAGCCTTGCCGCCAAACATATTGGCGGTATCAGTCAAAGCTATGGCGCCGATGCCGGCATCGTGCAGCTTATGGATAAGCTTGGGCACCTGCATTGCCCCTTCAGACAACGAGTAGGCCGTATGAACACGCAAATGTACAAACTGTGGCGCCGGCATAAAAACCTTTCTGATTACAAATATTATAAACTATATGCGATAGAATATATACGCATTCTATTTTAGACTCAATACAAAAATACAGATATGCAAGTTGTTAAAAAAATTTAACCTTATGCGGAGAAGAGCCTGCTCAACGGTAGGATTTTTTTTAGGAAAAAAATCTTATTTATTGCCGGAGTGAGTATTAAAATTATTAAATTGATTATAGATATTAAAAAAAATCCCCGCAGTATAACGGGGATAAATAGAAGTACAATCAGATATCCAACTATTGATTAATCTAATTCAGCAAGGCGCTGGGCTTGATCCTCCATAACCAGAGCATCTATAATCTCTCCCAGAGCATCGCCGGAAACAACCTCATCTAACTTATATAAGGTGAGGTTAATGCGGTGGTCGGTTACGCGGCCTTGCGGGTAGTTATAAGTACGAATGCGCTCGCTACGGTCACCAGAACCAACTTGAAGTTTGCGGCGCTCCGAATACTCGGCATCAATCGCAGACTTTTGCGCGTCATAAAGCTTGGCGCGGAGGTGGTTCATCGCCTTTTCTTTATTTTTATATTGAGAGCGGTCGTCTTGGCACTGGACAACAATGCCGGTCGGGATATGGGTAATGCGGACAGCGGACTCCGTACGGTTAACGTGTTGGCCGCCGGCACCCGAGGCGCGGTAGACATCAATCTTCAAATCAGCCGGATTGATGTACATATCAACCTCTTCAATCTCAGGCAAAACTGCGACCGTGGCCGCCGAGGTATGCACCCTACCCTGAGACTCCGTTACCGGTACGCGTTGGACACGGTGCGCGCCGGACTCAAATTTGAGCTTGGAGAAAACATCTTTGCCGGTAATCTTGGCTGAGGCTTCTTTATAACCGCCGAGCCCGTTTTCATCGGCGTCCAGGACCTCAAACTTCCAGCCTTGTTTTTGCGAATAGCGCTGGTACATCTCAAATAAAACCGCGGCAAACAGCGCAGCCTCATCACCGCCGGTACCGGCCCTGACCTCAAGAATGGCGTTCTTTTCATCTTCCTCGTTTTTGGGCAGCAAAAGAATTTTTATCTCACGCTCAAGCTTAGGGAGCTCTTCTTTGAGCTCGTAATACTCGGCTTCGGCCATATCGCGCATTTCTTTATCAAGCGAAGTATCTTCCATCATCGCTTTAGCGTCTTTAAAATTTTGCTCAACGTGGTTATAGTGCTTGATGGCGTCAACAACCGGCGAAAGTTCAGCCAGCTCTTTGTTCATCTTAACCATAGCTTCGGCAGAACAATCCGGTGATGATATCAGCGCGTTGAGCTCGTCATAGTGGTTGACAACGTTGGAGAGTTTTTCTGCTAAATCCATTATTTTAATCCTTCAATCAAGCCGGTGAGCGGGACTATTTGCTGCTCGCCGCTGTCTAAATCTTTGATGGTAACATTGCCCGCGGCCAGCTCATCCGAGCCTAAAATAACCGCCTTGCAGGCATTGGCCTTGTTGGCCTTAATCATACGTTTTTTTAAATTGCCGCCGTAAGCTTGCTCAACCCTAAAACCGGCTTTACGCAGCTGATAAGCGATTGACAAAGCCTGTGCCTGCGCATCGTCCCCGACCGGAATTACTGCTATCGGCCGCGGCAGAGAGACATCAGCTTCCAGGAGCATAGACAAGCGTTCAACACCGCAAGCCCAGCCAATACCGGGGACTTGACCACCGCCCATTTGCTCAACCAAGCCATCATACCGGCCGCCGGCCAAAACCGTGCCTTGGGCGCCGAGCTTGTCAGTGGTGAGCTCAAAAACCGTGTGGGAATAATAGTCCAAACCACGAACCAGACGGTTGTTGACGCGGTATTTGATATTTAGGTTATCCAAGCCTTGCAAAACCTGATTGAAAAAGCTCTTGGAGGCATCGTTCAAGCTATCTTGATACAGGGGAGCATCGGCGATAACGGCTTTATCACATTCCTCTTTAGAATCTAGTACGCGCAGCGGGTTTTTATCCAGACGAGCTTTAGAATCCTCAGACAAGCGGTCGTAATTGGCTTTAAGGTAAGCGACCAATTTTTCACGATAAGCGTCGCGGCTTGCTTTATCGCCCAGAGAATTGATTTCTACGGTTATGGTACCGCCAAGCCCCAAGCTCTCAATAAACTCATAGGCCATGGCGATAACCTCAATATCTGCCTGCGGAGTTTCAACCCCCAAAAGCTCAACACCAAACTGGGTAAACTGACGTTGGCGGCCTTTTTGCGGGCGCTCGTAACGGAACATCGGGCCGGCATAATACATTTTGACCGGAAGGTTTTGCTGCATACCCTCGGAGATAAAAGCGCGGACAACGCCGGCTGTACCCTCCGGACGAAGAGTCAAACTCTCCCCGCCGCGGTCCTCAAAGCAATACATTTCTTTGGTAACGATATCGGAGGTATCTCCCAAATTGCGGGAAAAGACTTCCGTAAACTCAAAAATCGGCGTTTCAATCTCTTCAAAGCCATATTTTTCAACAATGCTGCTGCCGGTGGCGATTACTTTTTTGGCTTTGCGTTTGGCCTCGCCGTATAAATCATAAGTTCCTCTGACACACTGAACTTTACTCATAGTGATTTTCTTTCCTAATCTAAACTTAACTTACTTTTTCTTCTACTAATCTGACTAACTCAGATACGATATTTTCATTTTGCACTTTATAGGCAGGTTTGCCGCCGATATAAAGCATATTGCCATCATGCCCTCCACAAACGCCGAAGTCGGCGTGCGCGGCTTCTCCGGGGCCGTTGACTACGCAGCCCATTACCGCCAAGGTCAGATTTTGACTGACGTGCGACAAGCGGCGTTCCAACTCCTCAACTGTTTTTTGGACATCATAGCC
The DNA here is from genome assembly GCA_944390905.1 of uncultured Alphaproteobacteria bacterium. Lineage (GTDB taxonomy): Bacteria > Pseudomonadota > Alphaproteobacteria > RF32 > CAG-239 > HGM16780. The sequence continues at coordinate 7,011 of CALXRR010000031.1, read as the reverse complement.
GCGGCGAGCACAGGTCGGGCAAGAAATTATCCTTACCCCACGGTGGCGCAAATCCAGCGCCTTAAGAATCTCGTAGCCGGTCTTGACTTCTTCCTCAACATCAGCGGTGAGCGATACACGCAAAGTATCACCAATGCCTTCCATTAACAAAGCGCCGATACCCAGAGCCGACTTGACCGTACCGGCACGCAGGCCACCGGCCTCCGTAACACCCAAATGCAGCGGATAATCACAAGCTGCGGCTAGGCGGCGGTAAGCGTCTATCATCATTAAGGTATTGGAGGATTTAACGCTGATTTTGAACTCGCGAAAGTCATTGTCTTCAAGCATTTTGGCTTGTTCAAGCGCACTTTCGACCATGGCTTCGGCGCAAGGTTCGCCGTATTTGGTGAGCAACTTTTTATCTAAAGAGCCACCGTTGACGCCAATGCGAATCGAACAGCCATTGGCCTTGGCGGCTTTGACTACCTCTTTAACTCTATCAGCTCCGCCGATGTTTCCGGGGTTGATGCGCAGGCAGGCGGCGCCATTATCTGCGGCCAAAATGCCTAGGCGATAGTCAAAATGGATATCCGCCACAATCGGTATATTTACTTGTTTAGTGATTTCTTTTAAGGCTTTGGCCGAGGCTTCATCAGGGCAAGAGCAACGCGTGATATCGCAGCCAACCGCCTCTTGACGGCGGATTTGCTCAACCGTAGCCTTAACATCTGAAGTCAGTGTATTGGTCATAGATTGCACGCTGATGGGAGAATCTCCGCCGACTGCTACATTTCCGACCATTATCTTGCGGCTTTTGCGCCTTAAAATCTTTTCCATAAATGCACCTTCATTATACAAGAAAAAGAAAATAGCAAGTGGTGCCTGCTATTTTCTGTTTGTGAAAATATGTTGCTAATTATCCGTGTTTTCTAACAAATTGTCAACACTTATGCCGGTTTTTTTGTTGGCGGTAAAGACTTCTTTGATTAAATTACCATTGACATATACCTCTACTGCGTCAACCCTACCGGCTGAAATGGTCATCCCCGGTTCATCAGGAACGTTATAAACAAACCCAGGCTCTACGACTTTGCTGATATAAAGTGTAGTCGGGCTTTTGGCCTCTATCCATGCCTCTTTGACAACCTTCATTACCACTTTGGAGGTAGAGGGAACAACGGTGGCTGTTTTGGGCTCAGCTTCAGCTGCCGGTTGCGGGGCATCTACCTTTGGAGAAGCTGATGCCTTTTCTACAGATGGAGATGCGTTGGTTGCTGCTTTATTATCTTCTTTGGCAAGCGAACTTGATGACTGTTCGGCATCTGCGGCAGGAGCTTCGGATGCTTTATCTGCTGTTTTGTCCTTAGCCGGAGCCTCAGATTTAGCCTTAACCTCTTCCTTAGAAGTGCCGGCCGGAGCTGATTGATTCTCATAAGAAGGTGAACCTTCTTCAAATTCTTCAACCTGCAAAGGATAGTCTTCTTCCGGAGTATCGACCTCTGTAGTCAAGCTTTCTTCCAGAAGCTGCTGTTCTTCAGCCAAGGGGGCATTGTAATATACCCAACCGACATAAATTGCGGCAATCGCAACCATGCTCATAATGATATATTTATAATTAGGAACACTGGCTTCAGCCTGAGGCTCTAGCATATGGAGATCTCCCTTATGGCTGTTGGCCTCGGTTTCTTCCTTAAACAATTGAGCCATACGAATGGAGTTTAAACCGAGATAATCGGCATAACTTCTAACAAATCCCTGTCCGTAAGGAGCTTCCGGAATTTCGGCATAATTGCTATCTTCAATAGCTTGAAGGTGAACTCGACGGATACATAATTTGCGGGCAATGTCGACTAATTCCTCACCCCTTTTAAGGCGGGTCTCACGGAGCATTGTTCCGACTTTGCCATCATTATCCAAGGTTTTATCTTCAACCGAAGCATCCGAATCCGGCAATGCAGCGTCAACAATATCGTTTTTCTTGTTGCCGGATTTTTTGGTTTCTTTTGCTTCTTTGCTTTCTTTAGCTTCTTTTTTCACAGTGCTGTTCCTTAAATAAAAAATGTATTTTTTAACATCGGGGTTATTGAAACATATTTTTTAGTAGATTTCAATACCATGATCATAAGCATACGCAATTAATTGCGGACGCAGGGTTTTTTTGGTCGAATTAAGCAGTATTTGCATATAATCGCTAACCTCTTCAATATTGGTGGAGCGAATCATGCATTTGACTTTGCCATAAGACGAACCAGATGAGGATAAATTGCGAAAACCAAGCCCTAGCAAAGCCAATGCTTCTATCGGATTAGACGCCATCTCGCCACATACCGAGCAATAGACCTTATGTTTGGCTGCTTTGTCGGCTATCTCTTTCATTAAACGCAAGAATGGAGCCGACAAAACATCATAACGCTCGGTCAAACGGGGATTGCCCCTATCGCACGCAAAGACAAACTGCGCCAAATCATTGGTTCCGACTGAAATAAAATCTGCTTTTTCTAAAATCTCATCAAGCTGGAAAACCACCGAGGGGACTTCTATCATCAGCCCTACATTAACCTTGACGGGAATCGGGCGATTAGAGCGTTTTTCCTTCTCAAGCTCAAGCATGAGTGTCTCTTTGGCTTCTGCAAATTCTTCCAAATCAGATATCATCGGAAACATAACATTGAGCTCTTTGCCTGCGGCTGCCTCCAAAAAAGCACGCATCTGCTTGCGGAGAATGGCCCGCCTATCTAAGGTAATACGAATCGAACGCCAGCCAATGGCCGGATTTTCTTCAGTCAAACCTGCCCAGTAGGGCAAAAGCTTGTCTGAACCAACATCAAGACTACGGAAAATCACTTTGCGCTTGCCGGCCTTGTCCATAAGCTCTTTGTAATAGCTGATTTGGTGTTCTACATCCGGCATAACATTTGAGGCCATAAACGGTATTTCGGTACGGTAAAGGCCTACGCCGTCGCAGTTGGTGCTCTCTATATAATCCAAGTCAAAGCCTAAACCGACATTGATATAGTGACCTATTCGGACACCATCCAAGCTTTGTGAAGTATGGCGGCGGAGCTCAATAAAACGAGCTTGCAGGCGTTTGTCTTCCTCTATTTTGGCCTGAAATTTTTGCTTGATGGCTTTGGAAGGCTGCAGATAGACATAACCCTCGGTGCCGTCAATAGCTACTTCCTCTCCACTTTTGACTTCATCAAAAAGACCCTTTATCTTAGCAATAACCGGAATATTAAGCGCTTTGGCAACTATGGCAACGTGCATGGTCGGCGTGCCATCCTCAATTATCAGGCCGCGAATCTTAGTATAGTCATAGTCCATAAGCTCTGCCGGACCCATGGTTTGGGCTATGATGATGATATTATCACTGTTGCTTTTGCCGCTCTCGCCAAAATCGCCACTCAGATAAGACTGTAGGCGGTCGGCGACATCACGCAAGTCATGAAGGCGCTCTTTGAGGTATGGGTCGGTTGTGGCAGAGAGGCGGTTCCACATATCTTCATATGAACGCTCAACCGCGGCTTCTGCCGTCATGCCGCTCATTACATTATCAGCGATTTTCTTAAACCAGCCCTTGTCGCGGGCAAACATCAGGTAAGCATCTAAAATATCCATATGCTCGCCGATGCCGAGTTTGGTGGAGTTGAACTTGGCGTCCAAGTCTTCATTCATCTTTTGGTGGGCAAGAGTTAAGCGCTCAAGCTCTTTGTCCTTATCTTCGGTAAAGATTTTGGTGACGGCATGGCGGCGGCGGTGGATAACCGCGTTGCCCAAGCCATAGCCCTTGCTCAAGCTCAAGCCCTTGATGCGTTCGCGAGTGACAAGGCCGCGCTCCTTAATCAATGTCTTTTTGTATTCGGACATTTCGTCTGAGGAAACCATATCCGCCAAAAACATTGCTATCGTTTCAAGCGTTTCTTGCTCGTGCGGAGTGTATTCTCGGGTATCCTTGCTTTCTATGACCAGAACACCTATCGCCTTGTTGCGGCGAATCAGCGGAACACCCAAAAAAGACTTGTAGGCATCCTCGCCTAAGTCTGCTTTGTGAATATAGCGCGGATGTTGTTTGTAATCACTAACCGCACAGGGACGGCAGTCTTTGGCTATGCCCCCGATTAAGCCTTCACCGATACGCAGCGAAACCTTATGCATGGCATTCGGCGCAAAGCCATGTGCCGCAAAAAGCTCCAGATAATTATCATCAATATTGATAAAGCAAGAGGCGGCATCAACACCCATTTCCTGGGCTATAATGCTCATGATATTATTCAGCCGGACTGATATATCCGTCTGTTCTTCCGCAATTTGGCGGAGGTGCTTCAATATTACATAGGCCTGATTGGCTGTGGCTCGGCTCTCCATTTTTATATACTCGGGTCTAAAATTATCTTGCGCTTTATCTTATATTATTTATATTCTCTATCATCAAGGCTAATTTTTCGTTAAGGAGATAATAAAATGGCTAATAATTATAAAAAAGGTGATCATGATACCCGCCCTTGGGGAACTTGGGAAGTGTTGGACGCAGGGGATACGTTTTGCGTAAAAAAAATTACCGTTACTCCGGGGAATATCTTGTCTTTACAGTCTCATAATCATCGCGCTGAGCACTGGACTATTGTGGAAGGCGAGGCCTTGGTTACCTTAGGTGATGAAAAAATTGTCTGCCAAGCTGATGAAGGAGTGTATATTCCGGTGCAAACCAAGCACAGAATCCAAAACAACACCAAGAATAACATGGTGTTTATTGAAATCCAGACCGGTGATAAGCTGGATGAAAATGACATCATTCGTTATGAGGACTCTTACGGCAGAGCTTAAAAAAGTAAAGGCTCGGAAAACTCCGAGCCTTGTTTTTTTTACCACGATGCCCGTGGAAGCGGGTGCCGCCACCGAGGCGGTGGTGCAAGCTGAGGCAGCTTGACCCCCTAACCTAGCTGTTTAGAGATAGGGGCAAAGGAGGCGCGATGCTTAAATTGTGCCGGTGGAGGGACGAGAATTGGGGGAGAGTTTAACCTTATTTTCAACTTTTGGGATTATGATTATTATAATTTAATCCGGAGAGGTTGGATATGAAAAAGGTTGTTTTGATATGTGGTTTAATTGCCTTAATTGTCGGATGTCTTTATTGGTTTTATCAAAACCAAGAAGAAAAGTTTGTAAATCCTCTGTTTTACGAAACGATGACGTCTGTAGAATATCCTGAATTTGAAGCGCAAATAACTCCTACACATATCCATATTAAAGAAAATGAACTGATTTCACGCGATTATAATTGCCAACTAGACATCAATCAAAAAGATAAAATTGTGCTGGAATGTCCGATTTATTATGAGGCTTATAATAAAAATATAATAACGACATTTACTTATACAATAAAGCCAGGTACTGAAAAAGATGAGTGGTTGATTACTCAAAATATGGAGCCTCATGATGACTACTATGAAGACGTTATTTATAAAATATCTTCTGGAAAAACAGATAAAACAACTGCGGAAAAATTTGTAAATCCATTGTTTTATAAAACTTTATTACCTCTTTCTAAAATTGCGTGGCAAACAGAATTAACACCTAGTTTGCAAATTAGTCGTAGTGATGATAGAACTGATGTAGCCACCTGTAAACTCTTGCAAAATACAATGAATCATATTGTGTTGCAATGTACTTATTTTAATATTTTGCAAAAAAGTTATGTTACGGATTGTTATAAATATAAAATTTGGCGATGCAATCCCGAAAAAGAATATTGTTATGGTTTGACATGGAAAGTTAGCGAAAATGGCTTAAATTGTAAAACATTGACCGAAGATGGATATATGGCCTTTTTTATGGTAGATGAGGAAGAGTAATTCAACTCTTCCTCTCTGGATTATTTCTTTAATTCCCTTGCAGACGTTTTTGTGAATCTTGTAAGCGTTTGGGGGATATTTTACCTTGATACAACCTCGTTTCAAGCAACTTTTTCTTTTTCTCCAGTGTCAGATGGTGGTCATTTAATATTGGAAGAACATCTAGTTTTTTAAAATTTCCCCAGCCAATATTATAAAGACGATTTTCAATTTCGTTGACTATTTCAGGCGGATAACTATAAAGATTATCCACATGCCGTTCTAAACGTTTCAAATCATCTTCTATATGCTCATCTTTTAGACGCTCCATTTCCTGTGGACTTATTTTCAAATCACAAACATCTTTAAAAAATGAATATTTGTAATTAATTTTTTTACCATCTATAACTGGCTTTCCATCACATAATTCATGTGTTTTTTGTTCAAATTTATTAAAGCAATTAAGTTTTTCCGTCTCATTTGCCGGTGTCCCATCGGACGTGATGTAGTTTCCCTGTCTAAAAATATCCCATTTATTTACATTTTTTCCTTTTCCTACTGTTTTGTTACACATAGTATCAAGATAAACATATGGCACAATTCCTTCATCTAACGTGATTCCTTTTGAAACATTTTGAATTGTTTGTTGCCGTAATTTTTCCACATCACTAGCCGTATTAGGTAAAGAATTTTGAGCCAATTGGTATGGTTGGGAATAGGTGTTGAATGAATTTTGCTGCGGGTAAAGAGCCGCACTTGCACCCAAATTCAAACCTTGTGCAAGGTTCGGTGTATTCTGCAAGGCATTATTATTCCCAAATATATTGTACGTTTGAGGTTGGGTATTGGTTTGTCCGTACCCAGAATTAATATTATTGGGTTGCTCGTTATTCATTCCCCATTGAGTATTGTTACTATTCCCCAAATTAGATTGGTTCTGCATATTCTCAATATTATTATGAATTTTTGAGGTGCCAAAGCCATAGTTATTGTCAGAATTACCCCAAAAGTTAGTGCCATATTGAGGATAATTTTTTGTTATCCCTTGATTGTTGTAGTTCTGAATGAGTTGGTTTTCTTTATTTTGTCTTGCAAATTGATATTCCAATTCATCCCTTGTTGAAAAGCCGCTGTGGTCAACACCATAAGCGTCTATTTTATTATCTCCGTTGGTATAGCCTAACGGAGATTTATATTG
>CALXRR010000030.1 GCA_944390905.1 uncultured Alphaproteobacteria bacterium | reverse complement strand
ACGTTGCTTTTGTATCTGCAAAATCTTCGGAACTTCTTGGCAAGCAAGGGAGCAACCGCGACCACCGCGAGCCTAGACGGCGAAGGTACAAAGAGGTACATGACTGAGCGATTTATTCGCAGTTTCCGTATTAGATGACCGTTATACGCATTTTTGTAAAAAATTTAGCTGGTGAGTCGATTTGTAGGCATCAAGGGCGAGAAAAATTTTAGCCTACATAGAGGTAGGTGAATTTTTCGAGACCCGCGGATAACGCCCAAATCGACCTCTACGCTCATAAAAAATGCGGAGAACGAGGTTAGTAATAAGAAATAAGGGCGAAAGTACCGGAGCGTACAAAAGAGGTACGTGAGGACACTTTCGACCCGCAATTTCTGTATTAATAACCCGTTATACGCATTTTTTTCTTGACTTTTATAAATACAAACGCTATTAAAAGGCAACAAGTTTATGTTTTGTTGAGGATTTATAAGGATAATTCGTTATGTCTAAAAAATGTGATATCAGCGGCACCGGCGTTATGAGCGGAAATAATGTTAGCCACGCTAATAATAGAACACGCCGTCGTTTTTTGCCGAATTTGCAGGTTGTTTCACTGTTGAGTGAAAAACTGGGTAAAGTATTTAAGCTTAAGGTTTGCTCTAAGACTTTGCGCTCTATTGAGCACAATGGCGGCTTGGACGCTTATTTGGAATCTACTTCTAATTCTAAATTGACTCCTGAAGCTCAAAAGATTAAAAAACAGATTGCTAAAGCTTAGTTTTTAGTAGAATCTTCTAGTTTTTCCCGCCTTTTTGAGAAGGCGGGATTTTTTTATCCCCATAATCCCCAAGGGAAAAAAGAGCAAAACAGAATCCTCTTGTATTTAAGCTAAATTAGGCTATAACACTAAACAACACATATAAAGGATTTCTATTGATGGATAATAATATTGATCCGGCTGTTTTGCCGCAAAACCTTGAAGCCGAACAAGCCTTGCTCGGCGCCATTTTGGTTAACAACAAAGCCTTTGAAAAGGTTTCTGAATATTTGCGGCCTTTTCACTTTGCCGATTCGATACACGTCAAAATTTTTGAAATCATTTCCAAGCTCATCCAGCGTGGACATGTTGCTGATGTCATTACCTTAAAGAACTACTTTGAACAAGAAGGAACCTTAAGTGAAGTCGGCGGACACAAATACCTATTAAAGCTGGCTGACAGTGCCTCCCCTCTGACTAATGTTGAATACTACGGACAGTTTATTTATGACAAATACCTCCGCCGCGAGCTAATTGCCACTGGCTATGAGATTGTCAATGAGGCCATGAAAGAAGATATTGACTCTGATGCCAATACCCAAATAGAGCAAGCCGAACGTCGTTTGTTTGAGCTTTCCAACCAAGGCGACATCCAAGGCGGATTTGTTTCTTTTGGCGATGCCTTGACCACCTCCTTAGGCTTAATCGAAAAAGCCTACCAAAAAGAAGGCAAACTTTCCGGCCTGCCCACAGGGCTTGATGCCTTAGATAACAAAACCGGCGGACTTAATAACTCCGACTTAATCATTCTCGCCGGACGTCCGGCCATGGGTAAAACCGCTTTAGCCACCAACATTGCTTATAATGTTGCTGAATATATGAGGCACGCTAAAGATGTTGATGAGCGCAACCGTGGAGTTGCTTTCTTTTCACTGGAAATGTCAGCCGACCAGCTGGCCAGCCGTATTTTATCCACCGTTACCCAAACTCCTAGCCACAAAATGCGTACCGGAGAGTTGGATGAATCTGAGTTTATCCGCATTGCTGCCGGCGTCCGCGAGCTTGAAAACATTCCGCTCTATATTGATGACTCCCCCGGCGTCAACATCAACACCATCCGCACCCGCGCCCGCCGCCTCAAGCGCAACAAGGGATTGGGACTAATTGTTATTGACTATATCCAACTGATTAACGGTAGCGGCAGCAAGCGCTCTGAGGGCAACCGCGTACAAGAATTGTCTGAAATCTCTCGTGGCTTAAAGATGCTCGCCAAAGAGCTCAACATTCCGGTTATAGCCTTATCTCAGCTGAGCCGTGGTGTTGAGCAGCGTGATGACAAACGCCCGATTATGTCAGACTTGAGAGAATCCGGCTCTATTGAGCAAGATGCAGATATTGTAATGTTCGTCTTCCGTGAAAACTATTATATTAAAAACGAGGAGCCCAAGCAGCGCGGAGGAGAAACTCCGGAGCACTTCCAAAACCGCCTTGAAGAATGGGAGACCCGCATCCGCCAGACCGAAAACATTGGTGAGGTTATCATCGGCAAGCAGCGTCACGGCCCGACCGGTACGGTTCAGCTCTTCTGGAACGGCGAATTCACTCAGTTTGGCAACCTCGTACGGGAAGAAAACCTCCCCGACCAAATCGGTTAAGCTATGGCCAAGCTGCGTGAAATTGGCAATTATCTGCTGGTTTTTGCGGTAATGTTTATCTATACCGCAGCGCTGTTGCTATCGATTCTCATCACTACCGGCTGGAACATACTTTGCCGAGCGCTTGTACTGCTTGGCGGTCTCATCAAAACGGCACTCCAGCGAATATCCGGCTGACGCAAACGACGTCATTCCGCTATAATCAGGGACTTCGGCTTCCGATTCTTTATTATGGCAATGACAATCTCCACCGCAATGGCACTCCCCACCGTTTTGGCAATGGCACTCCCCGCCGTCATGGCAATGACAATCTCCACCACAGTGGCACTCACCGCCGTTTTGGCAATGACACCCTTCGGCCGATTCGCCTTTTTCATCTTCCAAAATTGCCTTTTGCATTTGCCGCAAGCGCTCTTTCTGCCCCTCGCAACACGAGCAAGTGCCTTGCACCGGCGTTTTTACAATCATATTTGCCAGCCATTTAAACATTTTTGTTTCTCCTTAAATATTTTGTGTTATTATATTCGCGTTTAATTACAAAAAGCTTAAAAAGAGGTACCGCCTTGACCAAAAAATTGCAAGATTACACCGCTGAAGAATGGGAAGCCGTCTGCACCCACTGCGGCAAATGCTGCCTGCTTAAACTCCAAGACGAAGATACCGACGAAATCTACTACACCGATATCGTCTGCCGCTACTTTGACACCGACACCTGCTCCTGCCGCATATATGACCGCCGCTGCGAGGTTGTTCCGGCCTGCCTCAAGCTCACCCCTGACAACGTAGATAAAATCAGTTGGATGCCGGATTCGTGCGCTTATCGTCGCCTGCTTGAAGGTCGCCCCTTGGCCAAACCGACCAACATCAAAGGGCGCTGCATTTCTGAAGACCTCGTCAAAGCTGAAGACTACGAAGACCATATTGTTGACTGGGACGACCTCTAATGAGCCAAAACACCGATTATACCCTTGAGCCGGACTACAACCCTGAAGACCGCTTTAAGCAATACGCCACGGTTGAGCCCGAGTTCTGGAAGAAAAAATCCCTCGCTGAAATGAGCCAAACCGAATGGGAGCTCCTCTGCGACGGCTGCGGCAAATGCTGCCTTAATAAGCTTGAGATTAAAGGCAAAATCAAGTTTACCAACACCCATTGCCGATTTTTAGACTGCCATAGCTGCCTCTGCAAAATCTATTCGCATCGTTTTCAAAAGGTTCCTGATTGCCGCGACATTGACCTCGCCGCCATCAGAGAAAAACCGCGTTGGCTGCCCAAAACCTGCGCCTATTGGCTGCTTGACAACGGGTACGACCTGCCCTCATGGCACCCCCTGGTATCGGGTCGCGCCGAGAGTGTGCATGAAGCCCAAATGTCCTTGCGCGGACGCAATATTATATCAGAAAGTGGAATCCAAGATTATGAAAATTACCTTGTTGACTGGGAAGACTTATAATATAGAACAAGCCTTTGACTTTGAGCTGCGGGTCATCAAAAACCCGCGGGCCAAAAAGCTTACCCTGCGCATAGATTCCAAAGAAAGACTTCCGGTTTTGACCATTCCGCGCTATTGCTCGCAAAAGAGAGCTATTCAGTTTGTGGAAGAACACCGCCTCTGGATAAAAGAGGCCTTGAGCCGGATTCCCGAGCACAAACTTTTTGAAGATGGTGAAACCATTCCCCTTTTCGGCAAAGAAGTTACCATCGTCCACGCCCCCGAGCGCCGGCTCGGCGCCAAGCTTGATGGCAGCACCTTGCTGGTTTCAGGTGAGGCTGAGTTTTTGCACCGCCGCGTCAAAGATTTTATCAAAAAAAAGGCCCAAAGCGAGTTTTTGCGCCGCTCCAAAAAATACGCCAAGAAGTTAGGCGTCAGCATCAACGGCGTCACAATCAAAGACACCAAATCCCGTTGGGGCAGTTGCTCATCGTTGAACCACCTCAACTACAATTGGCGCATAGCTCTAGCCCCTGAATTTGTAATTGATTATTTGATGGCACACGAGGTTGCTCACCTTAGCCATGCCGACCATTCATCGCGTTTTTGGCATTGCGTATCCGAGCTATGCCCGACTTATGCCGAAGGCGAAACCTGGCTCAAGCTCCATGGCAAAGACCTCTATCTTTATGAATAAACACTTTTCAAATATGGTATTGATTTTTACACTAATGCCCTCTATATTATTCTTAGTTGCTACTTTAATATAAGGAGAATTACATAATGTTTGAAACCACCAAGACCCAAACTCAAGCCATGGTTGACGAGGGCTTAAAGGACTACATGCTTAAAGTCTACAACTTCATGGCCGGAGGTCTGGCCGTAACGGCATTAGCAGCTTATGTCTGCTTAAACACCTCATTGATTAACTTGTTTTTCAGTGTTAATTCTTACGGACAAGCCAGCATGTCTGCCTTGGGTTGGATAATTTTGTTTGCTCCGTTAGTTATGGTATTTGCCTTCAGCTGGGTATTGCACCGTGGCACCACTCAGCAGATACAGCTTGTTTTCTGGGCTTTTTCAGCAGTAATGGGTTTGTCTTTAACCCCAACTTTATTGGCTTATACCGGCGCCAGTGTAGCCCGCATTTTCTTGATTACGGCGGCCATGTTTGGCTCAATGAGCCTTTACGGCTACACCACCAAGAAGGACTTAACTTCAATGGGTTCATTTATGATAATGGGTGTATGGGGTATAGTTATTGCCTCCATCGTTAACATCTTTTTGAAGAGCCCTGGGCTGTCTTATGCCATTTCCATTTTGGCGGTAATTGCCTTTACCGCCTTGACGGCTTATGACACCCAAAAAATTCGCCAAATTTATATGAGCTATGATGACGGTGACACATTGACCCGCAAAGCCATTGCCGGAGCCTTGGAATTATACCTTGACTTTATCAATATGTTTTTGGCCTTGCTGCGCCTGTTTGGCGACCGCCGCTAATTGCTTTTAGCTCTCACAAAAAACTCTCCCCCACGGGAGAGTTTTTTTATATCAAAAAAATCCCCAATCACCACAAACAGCCCCCAGCCACTGGCGAAAGCCGAAGCCTTTCCCCCTTACCAACTACGCCCCAAATACCATCCTCTCCCGTGCAGGGAGAGGTCGACGACTGAGTCGTCGGGAGAGGGGAGCCCCGACGCGCAAGCGCCGACATTTATTTTTATATTTTTTTGCCCTTTTTTTAGCCCTTTCTTTCCCTTCCTCCTTTTCTTTTTTTACCTTACTCATTCCTTTACCCCCCACTCCCCAAAATCGCTAGACAAAATTAGCCGGATAACGCAAAAAAAACGCCATTTTCACTTGAAAAAGCACATTTCACCATTACATCAAAAACCGCTTGCAACCTCGGCGCCAAAGTGGTATTCTAAATCTGCAGTTGGATGAACCAGCTGCGGTGTCTCAAAAACACCCTTATACAAAATATCCACCACAGCGTGGAGTGCTGGTAATATATTGAATAACAGCGACTGATGTATAAGCAGTTTTTGAGCTCCCCGCACCTTTTGTTTCAGACAAAGGTGCGTTGTTTTAACTATAAAAACAATGGAGCTTTTGTTATGAAAATACGCTTTTTATTAATAGGGACAAGTCTGTCCTTAATTCCCCAAACTATTAACGCTCAATGCGTTGCCACCCAAGATTGCGCCACTTTGGGCTATACCGAAACCTCTTGCTCCGGCGGCTCTGGTGTCAAATGCCCCTTTGGCAACTTCTGGGCTTGCTTCAAATCCGAGTCGGAATTTTGCAATGAATACGGTTTTACCCTCTCCTGCACCGGCACCAACCAAACCGGCGGAGTCGGCACACCTTGCAATGGGAAATATAATGTTTGTTCTTGTGCTTTTGGTTATGCTTGGAACGCAACTAATAAAATATGTGATAAAGCTTCAGTTTCTTGCACTATCGGAACACTTTATTATAGCGACGGTACTTGTTATGATGAATACATAGATTCTAAAACTCTGCTTGGTGTAGTTATTTATGAAAAATCCGCCAGCCAGAATGGCTGGATTATGACGGTTAGTCCGATTCAGACTGGTATTAAATGGTCTACGGAATCTGTAGATATTCCGGGACTTACTAACTACACCTCAACTCCAACAGATATACAAGCCAGCTGTACCAATACGGATAAAATTACTGCTCAAGGTAATAGCTCAACATATCCGGCGGCATGGGCGGCTAAAAACTATAAACCGGCCGGTACCCCAAGCGGTAAAAGCTGGTGCCTACCTTCAGGAGGCTTATTAAACAATATCAATAATTCCGTCAATTTCGCCAAAGTCAACGCCGGTATCACTACTGCCGGAGGAACAATCCTAGGAAATGTTTACAACGGCGCTGAGAACGTTTGGTCGTCGTCTGAGTATAACTACGGCTACGGCGTGTGGGAGTTCGAAGCCAATACGAGTGGTTCGTTCGGTATGTACCACGGCGATAAGTACGCAATTAGCCGCGCCTCCGTTCGCCCAGTGCTCGCTTTCTAGTTTTTTATCAGAGCAAGAGGCACAATACGAACGCAGTTTATCCCTCTACCTCTATCCCTCAACCGCTAACCCAAAGGCTCGTCGTATCACAACGAGCCTTTTAAAATATGGAATCCAAGAGTTTGATAAACCCTTATGCTACGCCGTAGATTTGCGACGCAGTGTACAACAAACGGTACATAAGGAGCAAATCTGCAAGTATGATAAGGGTTTTGCAAGCTCCCTCGCTCAGGGATTTTTGAGCGACGTGTACAAAAAAACAGTACACGAGCGAAAAAATTGCAAGCATGACTCCTGAAGAGCAAACTCCCCATAACAGTTTGTAAAACTGTGGAGAATGAGTCAATTTGTAGGAAACAAAGGTGAAAGTACCGGAGCCTACTAAAAAGGTAGGTGAGGACACTTTCATCCTGCAGTTGACGCCCAAATTGGCCATTATCCACAGTTTTTTGTTGACAAGAAGCAAAAAACAAAATACAAAAGACCTGTTCCGAGGCCTGCCCTTGAGGCAGACTTAAATAATAATATAATAATAACCGAGGCTTTAGCCTCCCATTTAACCGGAGAAATGTTATGAAACGTACTTATCAGCCAAGCAAATTGGTAAGATCTCGCCGTCACGGCTTCCGTGCTCGTATGGCCACCAAAAACGGCCGCAAGGTTTTGGCCGCTCGTCGCGCCAGAGGACGTGCTAAACTTTCCGCTTAAAGCATTTTAGCAATGGAAATTTGCACTCTCAAAAAACGCAAAGATTTTATCAGAGCCGCTGAAAAAGGGCAAAAGGTTTGTACTCATTCCGTCCTTGTTCAAGCGGCTCCAAATAAATCTGCCGAAGATTTATCTACTTATACCGGCTTCACCACCACCAAAAAACTGGGCAAAGCTAATGTCCGCAACCGCGCCCGCCGCCGTTTGCGCGCCATTGTGAGGGACGTTTTTCCGCAGTTTGCACTTGAGGGCTATACTTATGTTTTAATCGGTCGTTTTATTACCGCCGAATGCCCTTACGCCATGCTTCGCAAAGATACGATTTACGCCCTCAAAAAATTGCACAAACTTCTTAATGCTCCAGACAAAGGCTCCGAAAATGAAGTTGCTGTCCCACCTGCTGATTGCCAGCATTAGGTTTTATCAAAAATTTATTTCCCCGTTGTTCCCCGGAGTTTGCCGGTTTCGCCCGACCTGCTCCCAATATATGATTGAAGCCATCCGCATCCACGGCCCCGTCAAAGGTCTTTACTTAGGCACCCGCCGCCTGCTGCGCTGCCACCCGTGGGGAGGCTCCGGCTACGACCCTGTTCCGCCCAAAAACCAGCACCCAAAACATCCCAAGCCTTAAACAGGGGCAAAGTTTCACTTGCCTTTAGCTCAAAAGTAGATTAAATATTGAACACTAAATTTGTTTTATTGATACGACTAAACCAAGCGGAGTACTCATGGAAGAAGAAAATACCAATTCAAAAGGGCTAATCCTAGCCATCATCTTTTCAATCGTGATTATCATGCTCAGCAATTATCTGTTTCCGGCTGAGCCTGCACCGGCTGCCGCAGAGGCTGATGCCCCGAGCGTTGCGGCATCAACCCAAACCATAACTTCTTCCGCTGCTCTATCCTCGACAGACAACCTCCAACCTCTGCCGATAGAACAAGTCCTCAACCAAAACCCGCGTGTTGCCGTAAGCAATTCTGCGGTTACCGGTTCTATCCGGATAAAAGGCGCTCGTTTTGATGACCTCTTGCTTGAAAAATACAAACAAACTCTGGCCGCCGACAGCCCTGATGTTGAAATTTTGGCACCATCACAAACGGCTCACCCTTACTATGCCGAGTTTGGCTGGTTGAGCAACGACCCTCAGCTCAAGCTTCCTAATTCTGACACTATTTGGCAAGTCAAAGGCCAAGAACTCACCCCATCCAGCCCAATTACTCTGGAATGGAACAATCGCCAAGGCTTGCGCTTTATCCGCACCGTATCAATTGATGACAACTATATGTTCACGGTTTCCGACAGTGTCGAAAACAACACCCCTAATGAAATCACCCTCTATCCTTACGGGTTGATTACCCGCACACCTGATTTGAGCGACAGCTCAACCAGCGTTGTGCATGAGGGCATTAGCGGCGTAATGGATGACACCCTGCATGAAATCAAATACAAAGACCTTGATGAAGGCGAACACAAAAGCTACACCACCACCGGCGGCTGGGCCGGATTTTCCGACCGCTACTGGTTCAGTGCGTTTGTCCTTGGCAATGACCAATCATCCACTATCAAAGTCAGCAACATCAACGGCGCAACTTATCAGATAGACTATCTCGGCCAAGGCACTAAGCTTGCATCCGGCGGAGTAGCCACCTCCTCCACGCGCTTTTTCTCCGGCGCCAAAGAAATCAAACTTTTGGATCGCTACGCCAAAAAACTCGGGATTCCCAAGTTTGACTTAGCGGTAGATTTTGGCTGGTACTACTTCCTGACCAAACCGTTTTTCTATATTCTTGACTTTCTTTATGAGTTGATAGGCAATATGGGCTGGGCAATTCTGCTGTTTGCCGCTCTGCTAAGGTTGGCTATGTACCCAATTGCCGGCAAGTCTTATGAGAGTATGTCTAAGATGAAAAAACTGCAGCCCAAACTACAAACCCTGCAGGAACGCTACGGCGATGACAAAATGAAACTCCAGCAAGAGACAATGGAGCTCTACCGTAAGGAAAAAATCAACCCTGCGGCCGGTTGCTTGCCGTTGCTGATACAGATTCCGGTATTCTTCTCGCTGTATAAAGTTTTGAATATCGCCATTGAGATTCGCCATGCACCGTTCATTGGCTGGATAAAAGACCTTTCAGCTCCAGACCCCTTGACCTTGTCCGTCATCACCCATCTGCCGATTCCGGGCTTGCTTGATATTGGTGTTTGGCCGATAATTATGGGCATCACCATGTATATTCAGCAAAAACTCAATCCTGCGCCCACCAACAAAGACCAAGCGCGTATGTTTGCCCTTTTGCCGCTGATTTTTATGTTTATGCTGGGTCATTTTGCTTCCGGTTTAGTCATCTACTGGACCTTAAGCAACATTCTCTCCATCATTCAACAAAAAGCAATTATGAGAAAACACGGAGTCTAATATGCCAACTGAAGCCGACAGTTTAGCCCTCGCCCGCCGCCAAGCCGGCAATGAGCTTTTTTGCCAACCGGTTAGCTTTGTGCTGAGCGTGGCCAAACTGTCGCAGCTTCCGTTGACCGACTTACCTGAGGTCGCCTTTGCCGGCCGCTCCAATGTCGGCAAATCGAGCATTATCAATGCCCTTTTTAATCAAAAAAAACTCGCCAAGACCTCCAATACTCCGGGACGCACTCAACAGCTCAACTATTTTAACCTTAATGATATGCTCCACTTGGTAGACCTCCCCGGTTACGGCTACGCCGAAGCACCGGAGTCGATGGTCAAGCAATGGCAGCAGCTGATTTTTGACTACCTCCGCGGCAGAGTCAATTTGCAGCGTGTTTTTCTGTTGATAGACTCCCGCCACGGGCTTAAAAAGGTTGATACCGAGGTTATGGAAATGTTAGACAAGGCGGCCGTAACCTACCAACTTGTTTTAACCAAGATTGATAAAATCAGCGCCAAGCAGCTTGCCGCCATTGAGCAAAAACTCCACCAAGAGCTCAAGAATCACGCCGCCGCTTATCCGGAGATTATCGCCACCAGCTCCGAGAAAAACCTCGGTTTGGAAGACCTCCGTGCAGAGATTGCCTCTTTCTGCTCCCAAGGCAATTAATCTTCTCTCAAAATTTTACTTGCTTTTTTGTCCAAAAACATATAAACTCCACCCCATAAACATATAATTTTATAATATTATGGGATATTTTATTTTTATTCTTTTAACTGTCGGCATTGCACTTATCTGGGTCAAATGCCACTATTTCAGAAAAAATCGAGTTCATAACCATCAAAACAAAAAAGCATGAAAACACTCAACAGCATCCTTGCCATTACGCTGCTTGCGTCATTCTGCGCCTTTTTAATTTGGTGGAAAGCATGGTTTGGCATACCTTATACCATTGTATGGATATTGATTTGCTATGAACTCAATACTGCGGTTTCAGCTCCTCCGCATGAGCAAAAATATCATCACTGATAAACCGCATCACCCAACAAGCGCCCCGCTCTTCAAACAGCCGGACGCTTGTTTTTTTTGCATAAAAAACGAGCAGGATTTCACCCCCTGCCCGCTTAATTTTATTTTAAGTTATGCCCTAATCAATAACTTTTAATAATAAAAATGTCACTATCTTTCAGCACCGGACTTTTGTTGCAAAATAGCATTCTGCAAAGCAGCTTCTTTTTCAGCAGCCTCAACCACTCTGGCGGCCAACTCTGCCGAAACCGATGATGTATGACTACCGCCCAAATACTTGGCCTGAGCCATAGCTTTATTCGCATAGAGCGATTTGTCTGCCTGAGCCGACTTCAAATCACCGCCCCAGCTTTTGCCGCCGGCAGCCAAAATTTTGTTAGCAATTAAAGACTTCTGCGCATCAGCTTCCTTGACTGAGGCTGAAGCAATAATACTTGCGCCGCCTTTCATAAAGAAAGCTTTTCTCTCGCCTTCTTTAAATACCTCGGCAGTATTTTTCTTATTAAGCACTGACATAACTTATCTCCTGAATTTTTTTTGTTATTGTTATCTCTTCTTTTGTCTATTATCGCAACTAAATTTATCTTTGTCAACCATAAAAAACATCAAACAAGCAAAAAATTTGCACTTTTTTAAGCCTATTGTATTTATTTTTAAGATATTATATGCTCAATTTTATAAAGAATACTTAATAAAGCACAAAAAGTTACTAACTAACGGAACATTTCTGATGTCACTATTCAAATCGGTAGCCACCTTTGGCGGATTCACACTACTCAGTCGCATTACCGGCTTCATCCGCGACATGGTCTTAGCCAAGTTTTTGGGAGCCGGCATGATAGCCGACGCATTTTTTGTAGCTTTCAAACTCCCCAACCTGTTCCGCAGCCTTTTTGCCGAGGGTGCTTTCACAAGTGCTTTTGTACCGATTCTCTCCCAAAAGATGGTCTCCGAAGGGGAGGATTCCGCCTCCGTCTTTGCCTCTCGTGCCATCTCGGTTTTGAGCATTGTGCTGGTGATTTTTGTGTTTGTGGTTGAGGTTTTTATGGACGACCTTGTCCGCTTAATGGCCCCCGGCTTCATCAACGACCCTGAAAAAATCGCACTGGCCACTGAGCTTTCGCGCATTACTTTTCCGTTTTTATTATTTGTTTCGATAGTGTCTTTTCAGTCCGGTATTTTAAATGCTCACAACAAATTCGCCGCTCCGGCCGCCGCCCCGATTATTCTTAATCTTATGATGACCGGTGCGGTTTTTGTATCAGTTCCTTTCTGGGATTCTCCGGTTCTCAACTTATCATGGAGCGTCTGCCTCGCCGGCTTGGTTGAGATTGCTTGGCTCTGGTGGTTTTTGCGCCGTTTGGGGATTCGCCTTCATCTGGATTTCAAGCTGTTTCAACTGCTCAAAAACGCCGACATCCGCACTCTTTTCCGCCGCATCGGCCCCGGAGTTTTGGGCGCCGGTGTTTACCAAATTAATATGATGATAGACACCATTTTGGTTTCTTTTGTCGGTACCGGCGCCATCTCGTGGCTTTATTACGCCAACCGCCTGCAACAACTTCCCTTAGGGGTTATCGGTGCCGCCATCAGCGTGGCACTGCTTCCGGTTTTATCCAAAAGCATCAAGAGCGGAGCCTTGTCTGAGGCCAACCGCACCCAAAACCGCGCGGTTGAATACGGCGCCTTGTTCTCGATTCCCTCAGCCGTAGCTTTGATTGTTTTGTCCGCCCCTCTGGTAAATATTTTATTTGAACGCGGACGCTTCGGCAGCTATGAAACCGAGATGACAGCCCTTGCCGTTATCGCTTATTCTTTCGGTCTTCCGGTATATGTTTTGGCCAAAGCCCTCACCCCCAACTTTTTTGCCCGCGGTGACACCAAAACTCCGGTCAAATACAGCATTATCGCCCTCATCAGCAACGTAGTCTTTGCCCTGCTTTTAATCAAACCTCTCGGCCATGTCGGAGTCGCAGCCTCCACCGCGATTGCTGCGGTTATCTCTGCCGGACAATATATTTATGGCTTAAAAAAGCGCGGTTATTGGAGCTTTGAGCGTTCTTTGGTAATAAAGCTCCTCAAAATCACTTTTTCCAGCCTTGTTATGGGTATTGTGCTATACTTTAGCCTCCAAGGAGCCGACCACATATTTAGCGGCTGGCTGCAATCATCTTTCTGGTCAAAAGTCGGAATTTTAGGCCTGATATGCATTTTGGGTGTTGCAAGTTTTGGGATTATGGCTAAACTTACAGGAGTACTGGATATCAGCGAGCTTCAAAGGCTCCTTCCGGCGAAAGGAAAAAAACATGATAAAAAATCTGGCGCATAAGCTCCAACAAACTCTCAGCTCACGCTTTCAACAGAGCCGTATCAGCCATTGGCGGCCGCTTAAAGCCTTAGTATTGTTTTTGCAATCCTGGTGGCATATTCTTACCATCTGCATCATCGCTTTCATCTGCTTGTACTACCCTCTCGGCGGCTATCTGGTTCACAATATTGATACCAATACTAATTATGAGATTAAGCAATCCCACCCTGAACAATCCGCCACGATTGAGATGGCCTCTTTTCTGATTAATCGTGAAGTCAACGACAAACTCTGGACAGCAAATCTCCCATTTTTTTACCCGTCTTACTTTTTAGATAACATGCCCTCATTTCAACTTGGCGTCATCAAGGCTGTCGGTAATGTTACTTCAGCTTTGTCACAAAAATTATCTCCATCCATTACCAACCCCGAAGACCCCGAGCTTTTGCACCAAGCCGCCAAACTTCTGCGTTACCCCGGTACGGTCTGGATGTTTTCACCCGACAACAAGCTTTTACCGGCGCCATCATCTACGGCTCAATACCGCAAAGCCCGCCATGATTTGATTGCCTACAACGAGCTTTTGCTAAATAAAAAAGTGGTTTTCTATCGTTCAGCGACTGATTTATCATACTTTTTAACCCAAATCAGCCGCAGCTTAGGCGCCTCTGAAGCAAGACTTTCGGCTCACATCCGCGAACACAATACCGATTGGTTCGATACCAAAGCCGATAATGTTTTCTACTACAATCAAGGCAAAGCTTATGGCTTTTACCTATTACTAAAAGCCATGGGACACGACTACCAACAAATCATTGTTGACAGCGGCCAATATGAAAACTGGACTAAGCTTCTTAATGCCTTACAATCCGCCTCCGAACTTTCTCCGTCAGTTGTTCGCAATGCCGAATTAAACAGTATTTTCTCAGCCAATCACTTAAATTATTTGGGATTTTATATCATCAAGGCCCAAAACCTCATATCCCAAATAACCACGGCTCTAACCACCCCTCATAACAAGGATAAAAACTAACCATGCTTATTGAAACCCAAACCACTCCCGACGCCAATGTCCTCAACTTCTTTCCGGATTCTCCGCTCACCACACAAGGCAAAGCCGAATTCAGCGATGCCAAGACCATCCGCAAATCCCCTTTAGCAGAGCAGATTTTTGACCTTGGCGACATATTATCAGTGTTCATCACCTCAGACATGGTTTCCGTCACCAAAGCTCCTTCCGCCTCATGGGAAGACCTCAAGCCCCAAATTTTGGCAGAGATAATGGATTTTCTGGCAACCGGCTCTGATGCCCTCATCAACACCGACACCCCCAAAGATGACGCAGAAACCATCGGCAAAATTATCGGACTTTTAAACGCACGGATTCGCCCTGCCGTCAAACAAGATGGCGGCGACATAGCCTTCCGCAAATACGAAAACGGCATCGTCTACGTTGAGTTGCAGGGCAACTGCGCCGGCTGCCCCTATGCCATGATAACTCTTAAAGAAGGAGTTGAAAAAGTCCTTAAAACCTATATACCGGAGGTCAAATCCGTTGAAAATTATGAAGCTTAAAACTCTTATCCTTCATTTCCTCATTTCGGTATTTTTTCTGCACCCGTCATTTTGCCGCGGCACCGAGATTCCGGCGCATAGCACCTCAACCAAAATTGAACAAATCTTCAAACAATCAGATTACGACAACGACCTTCTCCCGCCGGAATACCGCTATCCGCCGTTATTTGTCAGCAGCTGGCCCCAAGATTTTAATGACATCAAATCGCCCCAACAGCGACACAAATTTTTTCTGATGATACTTTTGCCTCTGGCTCTCGACATCAACCGCTCTCTATCTCAAGAACGACAGGTAATAATATATCTTGACCACAAGCGCCGCACCGACAGTCTCGATTCTTCCGATAAACAAATTATTGAAGACCTCTCTGCCAAATATGACTTTTTTACCCGCTTGCCTCCTCCGCTGCGCTACGAAAGCCAGCTCAAAGAGCTATTGCTGCGTGTAGATTCGATACCTCCGTCAATCTTTTTGGCCGCCGCCGCCATTAACACCAACTGGGGCGAAGCCAAATTTTTAGCCCCCAGCAACAACCTCTACCGCGAGCTTCTCTGGTACACCGACGAAGGCCTCAAACCGCAAGATGAAACCCAAGACAATTCCTATCGTATCAAAATTTATCCGTCTCTTCATGCATCCATGCAAGACTACGCCCTCAAGCTCAATTCATCAGTCAATTACACCGAGTTCCGCGAAGCCCGCGCCAATCTTCGTTACCGCAACCAATACCTTGACGGACGCTTTCTTGCTCCTTATTTGATTTTTGATTCGGCCTTGCCCAACTACGCCGGCTTGCTTGACTACACCATCACCTTTTACCGCTTAAATGAGCTTGATAAATACGCCAAAATCTCCAATTCTGCAGATATTAGTACCACGGCATCCAAAACTGTAACAAAAAATTAATACAAAATTGCTCATAATTATTATATGATATAAGAAAAAAGAAAAATTAACCTCTCGAAAGAAACGATTATGTCAAATAACAAGCAACTATCCAGAGAAGACGTTATCAAGCTTTCGGTCAGCCGCTCCGCCGAAAACAAAATCTCCACGGCGCAAAAGCTTTCCGGCTTATACAATTCGCCCAATATCTCTATGGGAGAACGCAAGCTTGCCGAAGACATATTCCGCATTATGGTTGAAGATGTCGAAATAAGCGTCCGGCAAATTCTCTCCGAATGCCTCAAAAAGAGCCGCAATATCCCAAGTGATATAGTCAACAAACTCATTCATGATGAAAACAGCGTATCCATACCATTCATCAAATATTATGAAGATTTGAAAGATTCCGAGCTTATCAGCATTTTAAATGCTCAAAATATTGACAAACAAAAAGCCGTCGCTCAACGCCGCAACCTTTCCAATGAGGTATCATCTTATATTGTTGACAAATGCAATGAAGAGGTAGTTATTACGCTCATTTCCAATAATTCAGCCAATATTTATGAAGCTACCTACCAAAACATTCTCAATAAATATTCAGATAATGAAAAAGTCAAACGCTGTCTGGTTTATCGTTCGGAGCTTCCGGTCACAGTCATCTCCCGCCTCATCCAGCATCTGTCGGAAGAACTGCAAAAGCGCCTGATTTTGACACACAACCTGCCGGCAGATATCGCCTCAGATATTATTGAAGAGGTCAAAGAAAAGGCCACCTTAAAAGTCTCAGCCGAATACAGCTCTGATAAACAAATTGAAGAACTGGTGCATGAGCTTTACAGTTCCAACAAGCTCACCCCATCACTTGTTGTCCGCTCTATCTGCATGGGAGACCTCAAATTTTTTGAATACGCCATAGTTTATCTTTCCAACACCCCGATAACCGAAGTCCGCAAAATACTCTACAACACTCAAGTAGACTTTGTTATCCGCAATCTTCTGCGCAAAGCCTTTATCCCCAAAAATCTTTTTCCGGCTGTATTCAGTGCTCTAAAAGTCATCAAAGATATTCGCTTTGACCTCAAAAACTCTAACAGCAAAACCTTTTCACATAAAGTCATAGAGAGGATTCTCTCCTACTCCAACGCTGAAGAAGAACTTGATAAAAAAGACATCGAATATCTAATCTCTAAGATTGATTGAAAGCACCGCCGGTCGTCTGCAACGCCCGTGCTCAATTAACCACAACAAAGCTCGCTATCTTTCCTGCGAGCCTTTATTTTTTAGTCTTTACCAACCGTCACATCACGGTTAATATGCACCGACAACAATATACCGAAACTAGCCATTACCGAAAGCATCACCGTTCCACCGTACGAAATCAGTGGCAACGGAATGCCCACCACCGGAATCAACCCCAGCACCATCGCCGTATTAATAAATACATACAAGAAATAGTTTGTCGTCAAACCAATTGCCACCAGCTTTCCAAAATAACTACTGCTTTTGAAAGCAAAAGAATAACCATAAGCAATAATGCAAAAGTTAATCAAAATCACTAAGACCGCACCAACCATACCCAACTCTTCCGACAACATCGTAAAAATAAAGTCCGTATGCTTTTCGGGCAAAAAGTTCAGGTGCGTCTGCGTTCCTTTCAAAAATCCTTTGCCGAATACTCCGCCCGAGCCCAAAGCAATTTTAGACTGAATAATATGATATCCGGCACCCAGCGGGTCACGCTCCGGATTCAAAAAAGTCAGCACGCGGTCTTTTTGATAATCATGCAAAAAATGCCACGCAATCGGAGCTAAAATAATTCCGGTCACACCCAGCGCCACAAACTTCCAAATCTGCACTCCGACAGCAAAAAATATCGCGGTTGTAGTCATAATCAGCATCAACCCCGTACCCAAATCAGGCTGAACAATAATAAGTCCGGCAGGTACCAAAGCCAGCAACAAAGGCTTAATCATCCCTTGAGTAGATTCGATTGTTTGCAACTGCACTGAATGAAAATACCTCGCCAAAACCAAAACTAAAGCAATTTTCATCAATTCTGATGGTTGCAATTTAAAGAATCCAAAATTAATCCATCGTTGCGCCCCCATACCGATATGTCCGGTCACTTCAACTACCACCAGCAAAATCAAGGTAAAGAAATAGAATAAGTAAGAATATCGCAAAATAATGCGAATATTAATCAAAGCAAAAAATATCATCACGCCAAAGCCCACGCCGAACCGCAGCAGCTGATTAATTGCCCACGGGCTCCAGTGACCATTAGCCGCCGAATAGAGCATTGTCACGCCGATAGCCGCCAACAAACAAATAAAAAAGACATACCAAAAGCTAATATTCATAAGCTTTTCTTTAATAGTCATCCGCTGACCGCGAAATGTCGTTTCATAAGGTTTATACATTCATCACCTCTAAAAATGGGGACGGCTTTTCACCGGATCCAAAATTAAACTTTCTTTCAAAATTTTGCTGGCAATCGGAGCCGCCACAGATGAACCACCACCGCCGTGTTCTACCAACACCGCTACAGCATATTTAGGGTTATCAGCCGGAGCATAACCAATAAATATAGCATGATCACGATACTTCCATGGCAAATCTTGCTGTTTAATGACTCCGGTTCTTCGCTCCTGCAAAGATATACGACGTACCTGAACCGATCCGGTTTTCCCGGCCATTTTCATTCCTTTATAATCAAATCTGGAGCCCCAAGCTGTTCCGCCGGTAACATTTACCACATCAAACATTCCGTTTTTCACCAAATCCAAATGCTTTTTTTCTACCTTAATCTTCTTAATATCTTTATATTCCTTATCATCAACTAAGAAGAAGGTTGGTGTAACCTCATATCCGCCATTTACCAAACGAGCCGTCATTGTAGCCAGTTGCAAAGGAGTCACCAACACATATCCTTGCCCAATTCCCGAGATTAAACTTTCACCCACTTGCCAAGGCTCGCCAAAACGTTTCATTTTCCACTCTTTATCCGGAATCAAACCGGCCTTCTCATGTTCCAATCCGATTCCGATTTTTTCACCCAAGCCGAAGCGTCTGGCCACATCTGCAATTTTATCGATTCCGGTACGCATTGCCGTTTCATAAAAGAAAATATCGCAAGAGTGCATCAAAGCCTCTTCCAAGTTCAAATAACCATGCCCGCCTCTTTTCCAACAGTGGAATGGATGGTCACCCAAAAACATTTTTCCGGCACAAAAGAAACGAGTATCTTCTTTAATAGCCTTCGCCTCCAGTCCGGCCAGCGCCACCACTGGTTTAAATACCGACCCCGGAGAATACTGCCCTTGTATAGCCTTATTAGTCAGCGGAGAACGCTCATTGTCCACCAACGCCTGCCACTCATCATTAGTAAGGCCGCGTGAAAAAGCATTTGGGTCAAAAGCCGGAGTTGAAACAAAAGCCAATATTTCACCCGAATGCACGTCCAACAACACCGCTGCTCCGCTTTCTTCACCAAAAGCCTCATAAGCCTTTTCCTGCAATCTAGCATCCAATGCCAAATGGATAGGCTCTCCTGGCACGCCCTCGGTTTCCTCAATTTCCTTCATAACGCGCCCATAAGCATTGACTTCAAGTTTTAATATTCCGCCTTTTCCGCGCAAGCGATGCTCCAAATATTTTTCGATTCCGGACTTTCCGATTTTAAACCCTGGGATTTCCAACAACGGATCATCTTTTTCATCTTTATCCGACACCGCCGCAACATAACCAATAACCTGCGCCATTTTTTCGCCATAAGGATAATATCGGTTCAAACCCTCATCAATAATAATCCCCGGCAACTCCGGAGCATTAAGCTGAATTTCCGAAACCTGCTCCCAAGTCAAATTATCTTTCACTTTAATTGGCACAAAACTTTTATTACGTTTAAGATCTTTCTTAATCCGTTCTTCTTCAGCCTCACTCAAAGGCATAATTTTTTTGAAAGCATCTAAAGTATTTTGCACATCAGCAGTCTGTTCTGCCACAATCAAAGCCTGAAAATTTTGTTCATTTGTAGCCAGTACAACATCATTTCGATCATAAATAATCCCTCGCTGAGGCACCAACAAACGAGTAGAGATACGGTTTTCATCAGCCATAGTTTTAAATTTGTCGGCCTGATAAACTTGCAGATAATACAGTCTCCCCACAAGGCACAACAACAAAAATACCTTAAAGGAAGCCATAATCAGCGAACGTTTAAGTAAAACCTTTCCTTTATCATTATCCCTATTCATCTTAAGCCTCGTCCGCCATCAATTTATTTTGCACAAAAACATTCACTAAAGATATCAGAGGATAGCACGCCACCGTAATCAGAAAAGCAAACATCAACATCCCCAAAGGCAAGAACTGTCCATAATACACCGACACCACGAACCACCTTGCAAACATAGCCACAAAAGCAGCCGGCACAAAACCAGCCCACATCACCTCAAAAGGTTTGCCGTTAAAATATTTCAACAGATTGCTAACCAAGACATAAAGCACCAGTAGCTGAAACAAGTTTGAGCCAAGCGGAGCCGCACTCAACAAATCTTCAGTAACCCCCAAAACAAATACCGAAAATAAATTAAAAACATCCGGCCTGTTCAACAACCAAAAATACACACAAATTACAGCTATAGCCGGATGAATACTTGTCGGCAACAAAACATTAAAAGGCATATAAGAAAGCAAAACCATTATTACCGACACAAACAAAGGTAGCGTCATCAACAAATAAGATTTTAAGCTTTCACTCCAAGAATCATTCATTGATAACAACCTCACTCTTATCAGCTTCGGCCATATTCTCATCTTCAGCATAAGACACGATTTTCACATATTCGATTCGGTCCAAATCAGCCAAAGGTGTCACTCTAATATCCCGTTTATTGACTTCACTTACCACCCCGATAGGCAATCCCGCCGGAAACATTCCGGCTACACCAGAGGTAATGATTCTGTCGCCGACATTAATCACGGAGTCAATAGGAGTAAACTCCAGCTTTGGCTTGCGATTATTATCGCCCGCCAAAATAGCACGCACCCTACTTTTCTCAAGCATAACCGGAATTCTGGAGTTAATATCCGTAATCAGCAAAATCTGCGAATATAAAGGTCCGACCTTATCGACACGCCCTACTACACCTCTATCGGTAATAACAATTTGATTTTTGCGCACGGAAGATTCCGGCCCTGTATAAGCAATAAGCGAATGCGAAAAAGCGTCTCCTTCTTCAGCCACCACGCGTGCCGTCACCAGCTCTTCTTCATTAGGACGAGTATAATTTAACAATTTAGCCAACAATCGGTTTTCAATTTCCAAAGCACGAGCTTTTTCACTGACGATTCGCAAGTAGCGATTTTCAGCTTTTAGCATTTTATTTTCTTGATAAGCCAAACGCATATCTTTGAAATAATCATAAATTTGAGCCACGCCCTTAGCAGGAAGAATCAAGACATCAACCACCGGACTAAACACATTAGTAGCAACAGAAGAAGTTTTATCAATCAAGATAGTATCGGTCTTATTGAGCAACATAAGCACAAACGCCAACAAGAACAAAATCACCAGAGCAAACTTTTTTATCAGCAATCTGATATTGCTTAACTGCATAAACAAAACTCTTCTGCGTTTCATACTCGACCTGCTTTACTAAACACTTGTTTTACATTGACAAAAAGCAACACTGGCTTGCCTTAAAGCAACCCCTGCCGCCATTTTATCCAAAATATTATTCTAATCAACTATAAAATGCGCCTTATTCGCTTCAATTAATCCTTAAAAAGCCAAGATTTTTTTAGAATTTTACTTACTATCCCCTGATAGATAAAAACTATAGAGTTTGCCCCAACAACAGCTAAGCAAAAAAGCACCAAAGTAATGGTGCTTTTTCATCTGTAACATCTCAGAAAATCTTGGCAAGCAAGGGAGCCTCAGCAACCACAGCGAGCCTAGACGGCGAAGGTACAAAGAGGTACATGACTGAGCGATTTATTCGCAGTTTCCGTATTAGATGACCGTTATACGTGTTTTGTAAAAAACTGCGGAGAA
>CALXRR010000029.1 GCA_944390905.1 uncultured Alphaproteobacteria bacterium | reverse complement strand
CCTGGGATTACAAGTACTACAAGTT
Source organism: uncultured Alphaproteobacteria bacterium (assembly GCA_944390905.1). Classification (GTDB taxonomy): domain Bacteria; phylum Pseudomonadota; class Alphaproteobacteria; order RF32; family CAG-239; genus HGM16780. Next base: position 22,528 of record CALXRR010000029.1, on the reverse strand, counting down.
GGAGTACCGCAGCCAAAGACTTTGATAGCTGTGGTAATACTGATAAAATAAGAGCTCAAGGTAATAGTTCAAAATATCCGGCGGCATGGGCAGCTTATAATTACCAGCCGTCAGGCACACCAACGGGCAAACGTTGGTGTCTGCCTGCGGCTGGCGTAATTAATAGTTTGTACAATAATTTGTCCACTATTAATACTGCTATTGGTAAAGCAGGAGGTACTAAATTAGTAAATGATAATGAACACATTTGGTCGTCGTCTGAGTACTCTTATAACGGCGCGTGGATCTTCTGTACGGGTGGTGGCGCTGGTTCGGGCGGCTTGGGCTACGACAATAAGAGCAGCTACGGCGACTACGACAACTACGTTGTTCGCCCGGTGCTCGCTTTTTAGGTTTTTATCCCACTACCGGCACTGTCATCCTCGGGCTTGACCCGGGGATCCAGTGCCCAAAACCCAACATCAGCACCATACAAGCATCGTGGTGCCCAGCTTGAGGAGATTGAACATGAAAACATATTTATATTTAAGTACTGCGATAATCAGCGTAAGCCTTGCCACAAGTGGCAATGCTTGGGCACAGTGTGTAAGCACACAAGACTGTGCAACTTTGGGTTACACCGAGAGCTCCTGCCCCAACGGCGGGGTCAAATGCCCATTCGGCAACAAATGGTTCTGCGGCGGTGATAGTACCACCATCTGCAAACAAGAGGGCTTCACCAACGCCTGCACCGGCGCCGGACAACTGGGCAAAGGCGAAAGCTGCGCTAATCTGTATAAACAATGCGATTGCCAAAGCACCTATAAATATGCATGCTCCGGCACCGGATACTCCGGTGGCACAGGCTCCGCCTGCAACAGCAAATACACCGCTTGTAAATGCGCTAGCGGATATAATTGGAACAGCATTGATGGAGCTTGCGTTGCCAATAGGCCTGTATGTGAAATTGGTACTTTGTATTATAGTGATAATACTTGCTCCAGCAGTAAAGTCAGCGGCAAAACCCTGCTTGGTGTGGTAATCTACTCTAACGGCGCCTCCGGCGGCGGTTGGATTATGACGGTTAAGCCGGTTAAGACAAATATTGCATGGGGTGTATATGGAACAACAACCGGTATTACGGATGAAGCAGTTAGTGCCAGCTGTACCAATACCCAAAAGCTGGTTGCTTTGGGAAGCAGTTATCAAGCTGCTATTACAGCAAATAATTATAAACCAACCGGTACTCCAAGCGGTAAAAAATGGTGTTTGCCGTCACACGATTTGCTTAACAACCTTAATAATTCCGTCAATTTCGCCAAAGTCAACGCCGGTATTACCATTGCCGGAGGTACAATCCTAGGAAATGTATCCAGTGGATATGAGAGCGTTTGGTCGTCGTCTGAGTACTCCAGTGACGCCGCGTGGTACTTCTACGCCAATACGAGTGGTTTGTTCGATATGAACCGCGGCAGTAAGGGCAACCACTACAACCACTACTCCGTTCGCCCGGTGCTCGCTTTCTAGGTTTTTATCCCACTACCGGCACTGTCATCCTCGGGCTTGACCCGGGGATCCAGTGCCAAGAACCCAACACTGGCACGATGCGAGCATCGCGAATAATTAAAAAGCGGAACAAGTAACAACCAACTTAGGGGGTGAAGCTGGCACAGCTTCCGAACGCAGTTCGTTTCCCTGCCCCTATCCCTAAACAGCTAACCTAGGGCTCCACGAGCATCGTGGTCGCGCCTCCTCTGCCCCTTTTCTTTACCTTTTCCTCCACCCACTCCCTTCTTCAATCCTCACCTCTCCAAAATCGTTAGACAAAATTAGCCATATTTATCAATATTTTCCAATTTTAAGTATGTACACCATCTTCTCCGGCAAGCTCCGGCTCAAGCCTCGACGCAAGAGCCAAACTCACTAAGTTCGAGCCTTATCGTTCGCAAAAAATCTACTTAACAAAAAAACACCCTTTCAGCCAAGCTGAAGGATGTTTTATACATCTGGGGCGAACGATGAGGCTCGAACTCACGACAACCGGTACCACAAACCGGGGCTCTACCAACTGAGCTACGTTCGCCATCAAAAGCACTCATCACTAATACAAACAAACCACAATAAAGTCAAGCTAAAAATGCATAAAATTTTTATAAAAGAACATCACCTCATTAACACTTTATTTTCTTTTTAGCGTCATAATAGATACAATTTTGGAACCAAATTTAAGGAAACCGCGGGGAATGAGCAATTTAGTCAAACACTTAGCTTCAAGATTATGTCTGAGAGGCACGGGAATTTTTTGCCTTTGTTTAATGCTGTCACAACCGGTTTCAGCTTCAATCTCCTCCATAACGATTGACGCCAACACCGGCAAAGTTCTCTCCGCTAACAACGCTGATGAATTGCGCTATCCAGCCTCTTTAACCAAGCTCATGACCTTATATATTACGTTTGACGCGCTGGAAAAAGGCTTAATCAAACTTGATGACGAATTCCCCGTCTCCCGCAAAGCCGCCAACCGTGCTCCGTCACGCTTAGGACTCCGCCCCGGCAGCAAAATAAAAGTCAAAACCGCGATTGAGGCTTTAATCATCCGCTCCGCCAATGACTGCGCTACCGTATTAGCCGAAGGACTGGGCTATAGTGAAGAAAACTTCGCCAAGACCATGACCGAAGTTGCACATGCTCTGGGCATGGAAAACACCACCTTCAAAAACGCCTCTGGTCTTCCCAACCGCCAACAAAAAACCACCGCCCGCGACATGGCGATTCTCGGAGCGGCAATGTATCATCATTTTCCGCAATATTATAAGTGGTTTTCTTTAAGAAAATTTACTTACGAAGGCAAAACTTATTATACTCACAACCATGTATTAAAACAATTTGAAGGAGCTGACGGCATGAAAACCGGATTTACTAATGCCGCCGGTTTCAACATCATCACCTCTGCTGATCGCAACGGACAAAGGGTAATCGCCGTCACCATGGGACACCGCACCCAAAAAGACCGTGATAAAAAAGTCATAAGTATGATGGATAAGGGTTTAACTCGTTTGGCACTAGAGAGCAGCCAATCCCAAAGCTCCACCCTGCATGCTGATTTGATTGAAGAGCACAACCAACCTATAGCTATTGACACTCAATTAGCCGACAACGCTCAGCTTTCCTCATCTGACAATGAAAATGAAGAAAACGCCCACCCCGAGATTGAACAAGGCAGCACCGATTCTGACCAAATCATTAAAGCCGAAGAAACCAACACACCGGTATGGTCAGTCCAAATCGGAGCCTTTTCCAACTACGCCAAAGCCCGCAATTATGCAAAAAAGATTAAAGATACCAAACTCAAAAAATACACCGATTGCAACATAGAGATTGAAGCCGTACAAACCGCTTCGGCTATAGTTTACCGCTCTAAGATAAGCGGATTTGAAAAAAATGATGCACAATCGGCATGCAAACATTTGAAAAGTTCATCCATATCCTGTATAGTCACAATCAGCGATTCTAATCAATCAATGACAGTGGCAAGCAGAGAATGAGTGAAACAGAATACAAAAAAGCACATACAATAGTTGTCAGCAACGAAAAAGGCGGAACCGGCAAATCCACAATCTCCATGCACTTGGCTGTGGCTCTTGAGCAAGAGGGTTTCAAGGTAGCCGTAGTTGATTTGGATGGCCGGCAAGGCACCCTGAGCAAATACATCGACAACCGCAACAAGTTCTGCCGCATCAAAGGCATCAAGCTCCAAACGCCGGCACTTTACTCTTATGCCCCGCAAGAAGACTATTCACTAATTCCGGCAAGTTTAAGCAACATTCGCAACCGCATCAAAGAGCTCCAAAAAGAATACGATGCGTTGATTATAGACACCCCCGGTACCAAGAACTACTTGTTTGATGAGGCCCATCAGCACGCTGATACCTTGATTACACCGATGACCGACAGCCTGATTGATTTAAATGTTATGGCTGACATAGATTTTGACAGCTCGACCATAGGCAAACCCGGCCACTACGCAGCCTTTATTTGGGATATAAAGAAACAAATGGCAGCAGAGAACCGCGGCTACCTTAACTGGATAGTCGTCGGCAACAAAACCTCCCCCTATAATTCCAAAAACAAAAACATTGTTTTTGAATATCTTGAAAGGTTGGGCAAGCTTTTTGGCTTCAGATTTACCCCCGGATTAAAAGACAGACTTATTTACAAAGAGCTGTTTTTGCTGGGACTAACGGTTTTAGACATGCAGCATCCCAAGTTGCAAATGAAGATGACCATGTCGCATATTGCCGCCAAACGCGAGATTCGCAGCATAGCCGAATTCATCTGCCCCGAAAATTAACAAGGAACATCAATGAAAGAATTAAGCTTTTTAATGTTTATCATTGCACTGTCATTCGGTGTAATGGTCTTGGCACGTCATTTAACCAACCCCAATCATGCGAACAGAACGGTATTTTTTATCCCCTCAAGAATGTTGTTCAATGTATTATGGGGCAGCATATTTTACATTGGCTACGGCATATTGGTTTATCAAGATTCGTATATTCAGATAAGTCTGTCAGTTTTGAACGGAGTTATTTTAGGCTATACTTTTTTTCTGATACAAATTCAAAAATACCTGCTCCATCCGGAAAGAAAAATGCCGAAATATATATCCAGATTTTTAGAAGGTAGAATCAACGCACAACAAAGAATAGATGAAGCAAATCAAGGTTACAGTGTACGCAAATCACTAAAGATATTAGGCCTAGGCCCTTCAGCGATTGAAAATCCGACCCAAATTGAGCAACGCCTTAATGCTCTCAAAGGACAACGAGGCCACAACCTAAACTCCGTATATTTTGAACGCATTATTGAGCAGTGCGAAAAAGAATTACAACATATAAATAAAGATACGGATTAACCTCCCAGGCCTTTTCCTCTCTTACGCCCACCAATTTCCTCTCCCATGCAGGAAGCTGTGCCAGCTTCATCCCCTAACTTAGCTGTTGAGAGATAGCAACAAAGAAGTCGCGCCACGATGCTCGTGGAGCCCGAGGTTAGCTGTGTTTTGTTTCGAGCCAAAAAATCGCGTTGCTTAGGTAGTGCTCATTGCATGTCAATATTTCTTTATTAACTTTAAACCTATGCCATTATAAAAAACATCCACCACAGGCTGCAAGCCTGTGCCTCCGGCTCCGCCGGAGAAGCTATGCCAGCTTCACCCAACCAATTTCCTCTCCCGTGCCCTGCCAATTTCCTCTCCCGTGCAGGGAGAGGTCGACGACTGAGTCGTCGGGAGAGGGCAGCCCCGACGCGCAAGCGCCGGCATTTAACCTCTATTTTTATGTTTTTTTCTCTTCCATTCAACTGACATCTAACTAACTATCCACCACAGGCGAAACGCCTGTGCCTCCGGCTCAGCCGGAGCCTAAACCATCAACACTATTTGATTTATATTATCTACACACCCGCCCTTACGGGCGACCTCTCTATCAAGAGAGGTTACCTTCTCTCTTTACGCCTCAACACTTGCCTTCCCTTCCCGTTCCGCCTCTTACACCTTCTCCTCAATCCATGCCCTCTCTCAAGCCGTTAGACAAAATTAGCCAGATAAAGCCAGATTTCACCATTCCAACTTGAAAATCCACATTTCACCATTACATCAAAAACCGCTTGCAAGCTTTGTCCTAAAGTGGTATTCTAAATCTGCAGTTGGATGAACCGGCTGTGGTGTCTGAAAAACACCTCCAAATAAAATATCCACCTTGGTGTGGAGTGCTGGTAATATATTGAATAACAGCGACTGTATTTGGACAGTTTTTCAGCTCCATGCCGTCTTGGTTCCATAACTAAGCGGCATTTGTTTTAACTATAAAAACAATGGAGCTTTGTTATGAAAATACGCTTTTTGTTGATAGGGACTTCTCTGTCCTTAATCCCCCAAACCATAAATGCCCAGTGCGTCGCGACCCAAGATTGCGCCACTTTGGGCTATACCGAAACCAGCTGTTCGGGCGGCAGTGGTGTCAAATGCCCCTTCGGCAACAAATGGGCTTGCTTCAAATCCGAGTCGGAAATCAAAGACCAACTCTGCACCGAACTCGGTTTCACCCAAACCTGCTCCGGCACCAACCAAACCGGGGCCGGCAAAGCTTGTAATGGCAAATACTCCGAATGTACTTGCTCATCCGGTTACGCTTGGAACGATTCGTCTCAACAATGTGAAGACGCCACCGCCAACTGCGTTATCGGCGCGTTGTATTATGCCGATGGGACATGTTCAAATGATTATATCTCAAGCAAAAAATTGCTGGGTATTGTTATTTATGAAAAATCAGCCAGCCAGAATGGTTGGGTAATGACGCATAAGCCGATAGCTACTAATATTGTGTGGTCTACAGAATATGTAGACATTTCCGGAGTTTTAACAACTTCATCAGAATCAAAATTAACCGATATCCAAGCCAGTTGCACTAATACGGATAAAATTACCGCTCAAGGTAACAGCTCAAAATATCCTGCGGCATGGGCCGCTAAGAATTATAAAGAAGGAGGTAAAACATGGTGCCTGCCTTCAGGCGGATTATTAAAAAATGCCTTAGATAATTCAGCTAACTTAACTAAATTCAACGCTGCCGTATACAAAATCCAAGCTTCTGCGGGTACGAGTGCAGCAACAATCCTAGGAAATGTTTACAGCGGCGGTGAGGGCGTTTGGTCGTCGTCTGAGTACTCCTACTACCGCGCGTGGTACTTCTACGCCGGTACGAGTGGTTCGTTAAATATGGGCGGCAACGATAAGGACGGCTACGACAGCCGCTTCTCCGTTCGCCCGGTGCTCGCTTTCTAGGTTTTTATACCACTACCGACACTGTCATCCTCGGGCTTGACCCGGGGATCCAGTGCTAAGAACTCAACACAGACACTACCTAAGCATCGCGCCTCCTCTGCCCCTATTCCTCAACAGCTAGGTTAGTGGGTGAAGCGGCACCCGCTTCCGCTTCCGAGAAGAAAATCTGCAATCGGCATGGTTTTTTTGCCCTGCCGTTGGATTATCAGAATTTCCAAAGCCTTATCGGCACAAGCAATAACCAAACGCTTATTCTGCTCCAAGACTTCTCCCGGAGCTCCATGCATATCCGCCACTTTTGCCTCAAACACCTTAAAACGCTCCCCTCCCCGCTCAAAAAACATCGCCGGATAAGGATTAAAAGCCCTGATTTTGCGCACCAACACCTCTGCCGGCAAATTAAAATCAATCAGACACTCCGCTTTATCCAATTTAGCGGCATAACAAGCCAAAGAGTCGTCTTGCCTTTGGGGCACAATCGCATCCGGATTATCCAAAACCTTCACAATCAGCTCCGCCCCCAAAGACGCCAAAGCATCATGCAAACTTCCGCCGGTTGTATGCTCATCAATCTTCACTTTGCCTTTCATCAACATATCACCGGTATCAAGCCCTTCAGCCATTTGCATAACCGTCACGCCGCTTTCGGCATCACCGGCCTCAATCGCGCGCTGGATTGGCGCTGCGCCCCGCCACCTTGGCAACAAAGAAGCATGAATATTTATACACCCATGAGGAAAGGCCTCCAGCACCGGCTTTGGCAAAATCAAACCATAAGCCGCCACCACGGACACATCGGCATTAAGCGCCGCGAACTTTGCCTGCTCTTCAGGATTACGTAAAGTCTTTGGCGTACGCACTTCAATTCCGTGTTTTTCAGCCCACAGATGCACCGGCGTTTTGGTGAGCTGGTGCCCTCTTCCGGCCTCACGCGGGGGCTGAGTATAGACACACAACAACTCATGCTCTTTATATAAACTATCCAAAGCCTGCAAAGCAAAATCCGGCGTTCCCATAAACACGACTTTCATAAACAGCCTCCTTTACTCAATTTTCTTTACCGGCATATTATCTGATTTAATAAAATAAGCAAGCGCAAACCTCATGACTTGACAAAAAAAACTTGCCTTTTGCGCCCAAAAATACTATAATCAAAACAACTTTGGGAGGAAAGCTCATGCAAATTATTAAGATTGAAGATGAATACTTTGCCGTCAAATCCGGCATAACCTTGTCTGATGAAGACATCTCCAACTATCAGGCAAAAGGCAAGCCTGACCTCAGCTCAGTGTCTTCAGAGAATTATCCTGACATTGACTTTTCAGCCTCCCGCACCATCCGTGACAGCCTGTTTCATGATAAAATTCCGGAAAAAGCGCCGTTGCAAAACGAGCTCTCCGACAATACCGAAGTCTTGCGTAGTATTTCAAATCAAGGCAATAAAGACGGCTATGTTTATGTCCATGCCGACTATGAAATCCACGATAAAGAAATCCCTGACGGGCTCAAAAACCGCGGTCTGCACCTCAACCGCACTATGGAATATTATCGCCTCAATTATGATGATAAAGCCCAAAAATATATTCTGACTGACCTTAAGAATCAACCAACCAAACTCAACACCACTCGTGCTTTTACCTCCGCCCATAAAGGAGAGATTACCCTTGTTGATAAATTCATCGGGCTTAGCGCAAGTGACCTCCATTTGGTAGGGCAAATCCATGCCGCTATCCTTGCTCTCAAAACCCCTGCCGAACGCGGTGATTACTTAGACCAACTTCCGCCCAAAGAAAAATCTCTGTATAGCGAGTATTTTTACTTCAAAAACCACTACCTTGATATTGGGCAAAAGCATTATTCTACGGCTCACGAATGCCGCCACGTCCTTAATTGGCTTAACCTTACCCGCCGTCGTCAAGATTCGGCTTCCGGCGCCTTGAGTATCGAAAACCACTTACGCTTACTCGAAAATGATGAAAAATCCGCCCATCTGGCTGAAACTCTGCTCGGCGTCAAACGCTTTTATACCAAAAACCGCGATTTTCGCGTTTTCCCGAGCAAATGCCAATGGCTTGTTAAAAAGCTCAAAAAGCTTCCTCCTGATGAAGTCGACGCCAAACTCCAAGATATGAGCTATATCGTCAACGGCACTCTCCGCAATTGGAATAAAAACTACTCCAAGGGCTACCGCGGCAGAGGCGGCCAATTTGAGCAAATGCTCTTGAACATGGGATGGGACTATCCTCCTTACCAAATCGGCGATAATGAAGCTGAATACTTAGCCCAACGCTCCCTGCTGTTTACTTTTGAGGTTTACAACCCCAAAACCAAAAAGAGCGAAATCAAAGACTTGTCTGCTTTTATTCAACAAGACGTTGATACTTCCAAACAGCAAAAACTTATTACACGCGTTGAAAAACAAATTAACAACCGCCGCAAACAGCTTGCCCGAATGGGCATAACAGCCGACATCTGCGCTCAAATGCAGCAAGGCACTCTGCCTGATAATTATACTACTCAAGAGCCTGCCCCTCAACCGCAGCAACAACAACCGGCAAAACCGCAGCAACAACAACCAACTCCGACAGCTCCGGCACCTAACAAACCGACACCGGCTCCCTCAACTGACAACAAGCTCACCCTTGATCAGCAAATTACACCCTCAACCAAACCTCAACCTCAAGCCCCGAGCCAACCCGCCGACGCTCCCTCCCATGATGACTTCAAATCACCTTATCGCAAGTTCTATCAGCAAAAGGCCAAACAAGAAGGCTCTACTTACCGCGAAGATACTCAAGACCATCATTTCAACGCTACTCTTGCGCGCCCAAACGGCGAGGAGCTGAACATCATCGCCACTCAAGACAATCATGCCTCCTTAGGCGCCAAAGATTCGCAGCACCGTTCAAAAATCCCTAATCAGCAGGATTTCAACGACTTAGTCAAATTAGCTCAGTCGCAAGGTAAAAATATTGTTTTCGGCAACATCAAAACTCCTGAATACAAAGCCCGCCTCATGCTGGCCTGCCTAATAAACGGAATTCAAATCAAACAATTCCCTTCATTTGAAGAAATGCAGCAGTTTGAACCCCAAACCCGCCTCCAGCTTATGCATTACAAGCGACAACAAATCAGTTCACAGTTGCCCTCGCAATCGCAGACGCAACCGCGCAAACAACCTAACCCTAAAGTTAAGCTCAATCCTACATTGCAGCAGTATCGCCAATCTGCTGATAACAGCCATTAACTCTATCTTTGGCAAATTAAAAGCGGCTAGTCTTTCCTGCCTAACCGCTTTTAATTTTTCTATCCGCTTTATCTAAGCCTTTTTCTTAGAGCGCAGTGCAATTTTCAGCACTTCGGATACATCTTCTACCGGAATAATCTTCATTCCCTTTTTGACAATATCCGGAATTTCAACCAAATCCTTCTCATTGTCTTTCGGAATAATCACGGTTTTAATCCCTGCTCTCAAGGCAGATAGGAGCTTTTCTTTCAAGCCGCCGATAGGCAATACCCGTCCTTGCAGAGTAATTTCACCGGTCATGGCCACATCTTTGCGCACCGGAGTTTTGGTAAACACCGACACCAAAGTCGTATACATGGCAATACCGGCAGACGGCCCGTCTTTAGGGGTTGCCCCTTCCGGCACATGAACATGAACATCTGTTTTTTCAAAGATTTCCGGATTGATTCCCAGTTTTTCGGAATGAGAACGAACCACCGAATAAGCCGTCTCGATAGATTCCTTCATCACATCACCCAGCTTTCCGGTTTGGGTTACTTTTCCTTTTCCGGGCATATCCACCGCCTCAATAAAGAGGATATCTCCGCCCACTTCAGTCCACGCCAATCCGGTAGTCACACCGATATGGTCTTTTTCTTCGGCCTCACCGTAACGATATTTGATAACTCCCAAATATTTTTCCAGATTTTTGGCATCAACCACAATCGGCGCCACCTTTTTAGCATCATTTTTGCCTTTGGTTTTAGCTTTTTTGGCTTTATCTTTTTCAGAGCCCGCTTCTTCGGCAAGAATAATGTCTTTGACCGCCTTTCTGGCAATGGTAGACAACTCGCGCTCCAAATTACGCACGCCTGCTTCTCTGGTATAGAAGCGGATAACATCGCGCACGGCATCATCAGTAATCACCACTTCTTCCGGACGTACGGCATTTTCGGCAAAAATCTTAGGAATCAAATGCCGCTTGGCGATTTCGATTTTTTCCTCTTCGGTATACCCTGACAAGCGTATAATTTCCATACGGTCAAGCAACGGCCGCGGCATATCCAAAGAGTTAGCGGTAGTAATAAACATCACATCCGACAAATCATAATCGACTTCCAGATAATGGTCATTAAAGGTTGAGTTCTGCTCCGGATCCAACACCTCTAACAAGGCAGAACTCGGATCTCCTCTCCAGTCATTACCCAGCTTATCGATTTCATCGAGCAAGAACAATGGGTTAGATGTACCGGCTTTTTTCATTCCTTTAATAATTTTTCCGGGCATTGAGCCGATATAAGTACGGCGGTGTCCTCTGATTTCCGCCTCATCACGCATACCACCGAGTGACGCCCGCACAAACTTGCGCCCTGTAGCCTCGGCGATTGAACGCCCGAGCGAAGTTTTGCCCACACCCGGAGGCCCGACCAAGCACAAAATCGGACCTTTGACTTTATCAGCACGCGCCTGCACCGCCAAATATTCCACGATTCTTTCTTTGACTTTATCCAAACCATAATGGTCTTTATCCAGCACTTCCATAGCCTTAGTCAAATCTTTATTGACTTTTGAAGGTTTGTGCCACGGAATATCAAGCAACCAGTCCAGATAATTTCTGACCACGGTAGCCTCGCTTGACATCACACTCATGGATTTAAGCTTTTTCACCTCAGCCAAAGCCTTATCTTTGGCTTCTTTAGACAGCTTAACTTTTTCGATTTTATCCATATATTCGGATATTTCTGAATCTTCACCATCACCAAGCTCTTTTTGAATAGCCTTCATCTGCTCATTCAAATAGTACTCTTTCTGGCTTTTTTCCATCTGCTTTTTAACGCGAGTCTTAATTTTGTTTTCTACCTCAAGCAGAGTAATCTCCGCATTCATAAACTGCAAAACTTTTTCAAATCGTTCCTGCAAGCTTTTAGCCTCGAGCAAAGCCTGTTTATCGGCCACTTTCAGCGACAAATGCGAAGCAATGGTGTCAGCCAGCTTGCTAAAATCCTCAATCTGGTTTACCGAAACCAACACCTCCGGCGGAGTCTTTTTGGATAGCTTCACATATTCCTCAAATTGTGAAATCACGGCACGAGCGGTAGCTTCGGTTTCAAAGCTCTGCTTTTCACATTCAGGCATGGGGACGACCTCCGCCTGAAAGAAACCTTCGGCATCATCAATTTTATTAACCTTAACGCGCTGAGTACCTTCAATCAACACCTTAAATGTTCCGTCCGGCAGTTTCACCAGTTGCAAGACCGAGCTCAAAGTCCCGACTTGATACAAATTTTCTGCGGTAGGGTTATCAACGGAGGCATCTTTCTGAGTAATCAACACAATGGTATCGCTGTTTTCCAAAGCCTTCTGCAAAGCATTAATAGACTTCTCGCGCCCGACGAACAAAGGGACAATCATCTTCGGATAGACCACAATATCTCTCAGCGGCAAGACAGGATAAATTTCTTTTTTTACCGGCATATAAGCCCCTCCATAAATGTAATGCGACAATATTTTCTGTTTTTTATTGATGTCACAAAAGAGAGATTCGGGCAAACTCATAAACATTTTAATCCACAGCGAAGGCTCATTTACTCCTCTGCGCTCAGCCTCCTCCTAAAAACAGTGGAAAATATATTTTTGCTTTGCAATTTATCGTAATATCTTCTATACCGATAAGAGGGGATTTATGCATAAACCAATCAAGGAATATAAATAAAGATGAGCAAACTTCTACCATCCGAAAACATCGGCGACGGCATTAATATTGAACTTTCGGTCACTTTAGGGAGTGCGACCCTTCGCGTCACCCAACTCTTAAAGCTTGGACGCGGAGCCGTTGTAGAGCTTGACCGCGGCATTAACGACCATGTTGATATTTATGCCAATGACATTCTTATCGGCCACGGAGAAGTAGTTATTACCGAAGACGAAAGTATCGGCATCGCCGTAACAGATATAGTAAAGAAACAAATCTAAATGGCAAAAGGCATCAAAAGAATAACCCGCAAACTCCTCAAATCCAACACCTGCTCGGAGCTGATGAGCTTTTTGTTGTATCTTTACACCAAGTTTGTATATTACACCACCCTCTGGAACAAAGACGAGCTGTCCCGCCTTTATCAAGTCTGGACCGAAAACGACAGTATCATTTTGATTAGCTGGCACGGCCGCGCCACCATGGCTCCGTGTTTTTGGGACCACCAGCGCCCGATGAACGCTCTGGTATCACTTCACAACGACGGCAAACTTATGGCTCGCCTTTTAGAGCATTTCGGCTTAGGGATTATCGGCGGTTCAACCAACAGCAATGCCAAAGCCGCTGCCGTATCACTGATGAAGGCTCTCAAGAATCATCAGAGCATCTGCATCATTCCGGACGGCCCAATAGGCCCCGGCATGCACATGAACATGAGCCCGCTCTATTTTGCCCAAAAAAGCGGCAAACCGATTATTGGCATTACCTATAGCTGCAAACGCGCCAAAATTTTCAGCAAAAGCTGGGATGAGATGATGCTTCCTTTCCCATTCAACCGCGGCATAGTCAAGACCACCCGCCCGTTTTTTATTCCCAAAGATGCAGATGACGCTGCTCTTGAAGCCCTCCGCCTTGAGATTGAACAAGAAATGGTTTCAATCAGCATGGATGCCGATATTTCATTAAACCGCACTCCCGTTCGCCAAGGCACTCGGATAAAGACCAAAAAGAACCACCCCGTTCAGGAGGGATAATGTTTATCAAGCTTTACCAAAACCTCATTCGCCTAGCCTATCCCGTAGCCATCAAAAGCTACATCAACAAACGTTGCCGCAAAGGCAAAGAAGACCTCCCGCGTTTTCATGAGCGTTTGGGACAGGCGCAGCTACCCCGCCCCCAAGGCAAATTGGTCTGGTTTCACGGCGCATCGGTCGGAGAGTCGGTTTCCATGTTGCCGCTCATTCACAAGCTGCTTGAGCTCTCACCGGATATAAGTGTTATGGTCACCACCGGCACCCGCACCTCAGCTGAGGTTATGAGCAAACGTTTGCCTGCACGGGCTTTTCACCAATATATTCCGATTGACAATCCCCCGTTTACCTCTGCTTTTCTGAACCATTGGCATCCGGATTTGGTCTTGTGGTTTGAATCTGACTTTTGGCCTTCCATGCTGTCCGGCATCAAAGAGCGAAACATTCCGCTGCTTTTGCTCAACGGACGCATTTCTGACCGCTCCTTCAAACGCTGGATGAAGTTTCGCTTTGTTATTAAAGAGATTTTGGAGTGTTTTTCACTCTGCCTCGGTCAGTCCGAGCAAGACGCCGCCAGACTGCAACAACTTGGCGCGCCTAAAACTTTGTGCTTAGGCAACCTCAAATACGCCGGTCTCCCCCTTCCGATTGACCACCACGCGTTATCCCGTCTCCAAGAACAAATCGGCGCCCGCCCCTGCTGGCTGTTAAGCGCCACTCATGATAATGAAGAAGAACAAATCGGCGCTTATCTAAAATCTCTGCAACAAACCAAGCCGCACTTACTGACCATCATCGCCCCGCGCCATCCTGAACGCGGCCGCAGCATAGCTGATACATTGAGCCAAAAATATCACCTCAATGTTTCTTTACGCTCAGCGCAAGACCTCATCACCCCCGCCACTGATGTTTATATCGCAGACACCATCGGCGAAATGGGCTTGTGGTATACATTATCCCCCTTAACCTTTATCGGAGGTTCGCTTATCCCCCACGGCGGCCAAAACTTTATGGAACCGTCACGCATGCACAACGCCGTCATTGTTGGCCCCCATATGCATAACTTTACTGACGCCATGCACCGAGCTTTAAGCGCAGACGCCGTCACCCAAGTAGCCAATGCCGAAGAGCTTTACCAAACCGTCAACCTCTTGCTTAGCGATTCAGCAGAATTAAAACGCCGCCAAGACCAAGCCTTATCCTGGGCCGAAAAAGAAAACAAAGTCCTTGACGGCATTGTCGAGCAAGTTCAAGGATACCTGTCATGAAAACACCCTCTTTTTGGAACACCGCCAACTGGCTTTCTACGGCTTTACTGCCTTTGGGCTGGATTTATGGCAACTTAACCGCCTTGCGCTTCAAATTTAAGCGACCGCAAAAAGTCTCAGTACCGGTTATATGTATCGGCAATTTAACCGCCGGCGGCACCGGCAAGACTCCGACGGCAGCCACGATAGCTGAAATTCTGCGTCACGAAGGTTATACCCCGTTTTTTATCAGCCGCGGCTACGGCGGCTCACTTTCCGGCATCATTGTAGACCCCACACGCCACAGCGCCGCTGAAGTCGGAGATGAACCTCTGCTTTTAAGCCGCTATGCTCCGGTTTCAATCAATGCCGACCGTGTAGCGGCTGCCCGATTGGCCATCAGCCACGGAGCTGACATTTTAATTATGGATGACGGCTTTCAAAACCCTATGCTGCATAAAGACTTGTCGTTTTTGGTTATTGACGGAGTTTTTGGCTTAGGTAATGAGCGCCCTATTCCGTCAGGCCCGTTAAGAGAGAGCATTGACAGCGGCATCAAACGAGCTCAAGCCGCATTAATCATCGGCGAAGACAAACATCATCTATCTCAACGCCTTTCTGGTCTCACTAAATTTTATGGAGAGATAAAACCCCAACTAACCTCAGCTCAACAACCTTGCGCGATTATAGCCTTTGCCGGCATAGGCCGCCCTGACAAATTTTATACATCATTAAAATCTTGCGGATTTGAACTGTTACAGACCTATGACTTTCCGGATCATCATTTTTATACCGAAAAAGAACTGCAAAAACTTATCCAAGAGGCACAATCTCATAAAGTACCTTTATACACCACCGGCAAAGACTACGTCAAAATTCCGCCGCATCTTCGTTCACATTTCAATGTATTGGAGATTAGCATTCACTGGCACAACCACAATCGCCTCAAAGAATATATTTTACAAAATATCAAAAGATAATAGCACCGTAAAAGTAAATTAAATACTAACAAATATTATAAAAAAATACAAAACTTACAAAATAATCAACCGGTGCTATTTTCTTCTTGAAGAATAAAAAAATATGTCTTACATTATATACCATTGATAGCAGGAACACTGCTCAATATACCAAAGTATGTTTGGTATCATATAAATGCCTAAGTCTTTAACAGATAAAAAGGATATAACTTATGAAAAAAACTTTATTACTCGCAGGTGTTGCCAGCTTGTTTGCTTTCAATGCCAATGCAATGGAAATGAAACCTTATGTAGGTTTGGACTACAACTATTCTGACGCAGCAATTGCTCACCACGACAAAGCTTGGGGTGATCCGGCAAAATTCAATGCTCAGGAAAACAACTACGATAGTCTTTCATTGATTGTTGGTGCTAAAATGCACACCAACTTCGGAGTTGAAGGCTACTTCCAGCGTTCACAGAACGAAACTCGCGAATTCTATGGCAAAAACACCTCTCGCATCCAGAGCTATGGCATCGATGCTTTAGGTTATATTCCTTTGGGTTGCGACCAGAAGTTTGAATTAGTTGGTGGTTTGGGTATTGGTTCTTATGAACTCAAAACCAGAAGAAATGACACATACCGTGACAAAGATGAAGGCATCGGCTATCGTATGTCAGCTGGTGTACAGTACAACGTAACTGACAATATGGCAGTTCGTGGTATGTATCGTCACGTTATCGTAAATGGCAGTGATCTTGATCGCATCAATGAATACTCTGCCGGTATCAGATATATGTTCTAATAATCTGAAACAGATTTCAAATATGGCAGGTTAATTCCTGCCATATTTTTTTGCCTACAACTTACTTTTAAAGTAGCTTCATCCCACAAAATCATTTATGATACTCTCCAAATAAAGGAGAATCTACCCATGGAAGAATACGAAAAACAAGTACTCGAATGCCACCGCGCTATGGAACAAGCTATCGCCGAACCTTATAGCGTCAAAACTTTACAACTACGCAAAAAGCTCCTGCATGAAGAACTCAGCGAACTTGATACTGAAATCGACTCAATGATTAAAGAGCTTGAAATCAACGGCACCGCCAGCACCGCCAGCCAGGCAAAAATGATGAAAGAACTTGCCGATTTGCAATACGTCTTAAGCGGCATGGTTGTCTCTTTTGATATCCCCATGCAAGAGGCCTTTCACCGTGTCCATACCAGCAATATGTCTAAGCTGGTTAATGGCAAACCCTTAAAGCGTGAAGACGGCAAATTCTTAAAAGGCCCCAATTACAAACCGCCTTTTCTTGATGACCTGGCCAAATAAAAATCAAGGCTTTGCACCATAAGCAAAGCCTTTTTTTGAGTCTCTAAAATACTCGGTTGGACAAGGTATTAGCTTTCATAACCTCACCTGATACATCATCAAACTTGCGCAGCTGCTGCCAAATTTGTGCCACTTCATCCGGCGTATAATCCGCAAACATAAATACCGCTTGGTAAAAATCCGCAGCAATACCGGCCGCCTCTTTTGCCACACATAGCGGACGCTCATCAAACACCATCGTCTGGCAGTTTTCAGATAACACCTGATATTGTCGTCCTTCGCGTTGCAAATTCATCCACTTGCGCTTACGGTCACAGCCCTTGCATGGATTATCTCTGATACATCCGGCGCTAATAAACAGCGGCACTTTTTCATACACCGTCAACACTACCGGCAGCGGCGCCAATTCAGCCAACTTTTGCCAATTTTCCAAAGTATCCTCAACGCTCAGAGCCACTCTTGAAGCTCCCCATTCTTTAGCCGCCGCCATAGCCTGAGTATTGAGCATATAAATTGACCGTCCCAAACTCAAATCAACTCCTTTATCTGGCAAGGCAGCAATTCCCCAATAATTATCAACCTCCCATTTTTTATAACCTGCCTGCAACGCTGCAGTAATCAACTCAGTCATTTTGCCCTTGTGGCGGCATACCGCCGGCAGCGCCAACCGTACCTTATTTTTGGGCAACGCTTTAAGCGCCTCAAAATCAAAATCTTCCCCCATATAGACGACAACTTCCGCCGCCTCGCTCAAATCAATATCCCGCAAAACCTCCGGCTTGTCGGTTTTAATAATCCACTGTGGCGAATGTCTCTCACGCACTTGCGGCTGTTTAATTTCCGGTGCGGGGTTATCCTCCGGCTCCCAAGCATTAAACATCTCGCGGCGCAAATTATTCAATACCGACACCGGCACAAACCAATTGCCGTCATTTCGCAACTCTAATTTCACCACTTCAAACGGGGTATCGCCTGTCTTAGCAAAAGCCTGCCGTACAGCCGTCTCCACCTTATCCGGATTTTGAGCTTTATCCCACTTTCCGCTGATTTGCACCTTTCGTCCTGCGGCCTTGGCCTCAATATCATCAGCATTTATCATCACCTTAACCGCCACACCATTCCGCAAGCGAAACTCCCCCGGTTTTGGCTTAGTGTACGGATAAGCCCCTTTCACTTCTGATGCCGAGGCCAAATATACTTTATCCCCCTTTTGGATATTCGGCGCTTTGGGAGGCAAAGCAACTTCCACCTTTTCACCGGCCTTAGCCTCAAACACATTTTTACCGTTAACGCGCATTTTTAACAACGCAAAACCAAAAGGCTTTTCATCACCTTTTACATCCAGCTGCAAACCATCATGCCGTGCGATTCTATGGCTGGGCTCGAACACGATTTTCCGTGCATCAGCCTGCAAAACCGTTCCAATTTCCAGTCCGCGATGTCCCACAAAATCTCGGTCAATAACATTTTTATCTTTCCCTCTGAAATGGAACTCACACCACGGCCGCGAAAAAATCTGCTTAATATTTTGAGCCCGCATTTTATCTGCCTTACCGCTGTCCAACAAGCGCCGATAAAAATCGGTTACCGCCGCCACATATAAAGCGCTTTTTTTGCGCCCCTCAATTTTCAAAGAATAAGCCGGCATTTTAAGCACATCTTCCGCCAAAGCCATATCTTTCATTGAAAAATAGTGTTTTTCCCCGCTTTCACCTTTAAACAACGCCCGACACGGATACAAACATTTGCCGCGGTTAGCGCTTTTCCCTGTTTCTAAAGACGAGAACAAACACAACCCGCTGTATGAATAACACAAGGCACCATGCACAAACGCTTCTACATCCAAGTCAGGAATAGCGGCAATCTCGGCGATTTCCGGCTGGGTCAATTCCCTCGCCACCACAACTCGTTTGAAACCAAACTTTTGCAAAGCCAGAGCTCCGTCTTTATTATGGACGGCCATCTGTGTGCTGGCATGCAGCTCCAACTCCGGATAATAATCACGCACTATTTTAGCCACGCCCAAATCCTGCACGATTACGCCGTCGACCTGACACCTTTTGCAAATTTCCAACACGCTGATTAAATCATCAAGCTCGCTCTCCTGCACCACGGTATTAATCGCCGCATACACTCTCCGCCTTGGGGTAAGGCTATGAGCAAAAGCCACAAACTCGTTCAAATGCGGCTCATCAAAATTAGTAGCCGTTGCCCGCGCCGAAAACTTTTGCAGCCCCAAATACACAGCATCTGCCCCATAATACAAAGCCGCATATCCCGCCTCAACATCACCGGCCGGAGCCAACAATTCTTTAATCATATTCTACCATCTCCAATATTTTTTTTTCAAAATATTACAGGCTTAAATATTTGTCAATCCCACAACAAAAAAGGAGAAGTCACCTTCTCCTTTTCAAACCTCAAGTTCGACTAGTCTTCTTTGTCTTTTCTATCTTTTCTGTGTTTCTTGTCTTTTTTGTGTTTTTTAGCGAACTTTTTTTCCATTTTCTTTTTATTATCAGCTTTGATTTTTTCGAACTGAGTTTTCTGTTCCGGAGTCAGAATTTCCTCAAAATCCTCCATATTTTGTTTTCTGACTTCATCCATCTGCTGACGAATTTCCTTCATCTGTTTCATCAAAGGCTCCATTCTTTCACGCCCTTGCGTGCGAACAGCTTCCGCCTGTTTTTGCTGTTCTTCGGTCAAACCCAATTCTTTAGCCAATCGCTCATCATGCTCCTTAATTCTGTCCTGCATTTCTTTGCGAGCTTTTTCATGACGCGGCGGCAACGGGCGCATATCTTCATCAGCCGGCGGCGGCGGTGGAGGCAACATTTCGCCATCAGCCATCGGAGCCGGAGGCATCGGAGTCGCAGGTTCAGCGGCCGAAACATTAGCCGCAGCCATCACCATAGAAGTAGCACACAACAAACTCAACATTAATTTATTCATACACTATCCTCCTTTTAAGCATTCAAGTTTTTCACCAAGTATTTTTCGGGCGTTAAACAAACGCGATTTAACAGTCCCGACCGGCACTCCCGTTTTTTTTGCAATTTGTTCATAAGACCATTCTTCGAACTCAAACAAAACGACGACCTGCCGCAATTTTGAAGGCAAGGCATCGACCGCCTTCAAAATAATCTTCTGTCTTTGTCTGGCATCAAGCACCAGCTCTTGCTTAGGGGCTACCGCCACATTTTCCAGCACCTCCTCATCAGATGTCGCACAAGCGCTGTGCCGATAAGCTCCCGACTTAAAATAATCTCTGCACACATTAGCGGTAATAGCACTTATCCATTGCTTAAACTTTCCGCTTTCTTGATATTTATCCAGATTTTGCCAGGTTTTGATATAAACATCCTGCTCAATATCTTCATTATAAGAACCGGTAAGCTTTTTAATAATCGCCCTAATCCGGCTTCTATGCTCTTGGATAATTTCTTTCATTAGACGACCGCCAACAAACCATATTCATCCACCGGCAATCCCATATCTTCAATTACCGAACCATTTTCAGTCACATAAATTTCAGAAGCCCAGACATCCGAGTATTGATAGGCATAGTTTTTGGGCGATAACCAACTCAGCATAAAAGCACAAACGAAGACTGCCGCCACGGTTTTAATCACATTATTCCGCCTTTTTCTGGCAAAATAGAGCGGCTTAGCTTCTTTTATCAATAAAGAAATATCGTCAGTCATCACTATTTTCCCTCCTTACACAGACTAAAACGACAATCCTTAACATAAAGTTCATTTTTTTATAAAAAAAAAGTTTTATTTTTTAATCTGGCACGAAAAATCAATAACTTATTGAAACATATCTCCCATGACACAACTCCTCTCCCATGAAACAGCTCCTCTCCCGTGCAGGGAGAGGTCGACGACTGAGTCGTCGGGAGAGGGAAGCCCCGACGCGCAAGCGCCGGCATTTATTTTTTAATTTTTTTTGCCCTCTTTTACATCACCCTTCATCACTCACACCACAACACTCACCGTCTTCCTCTTTCTACATTTCCATCAAATCCCACTTTTTTCAGCATCTCCTTTTACCCCTGCCTTTCCTTAAAGCTGATAGACAAAATTAGCCGGATAACACGCCTTTATCCAAACCAACCATTCACAACCTTATCTCTCCCACCTACTTCATAAAAACCATCCACCACAAGCTGTGCCAGCTTCACCCCCTAACTTAGCTGTTGAGGGATAGAGGCAAAGAAGTCGCGTTGCTTAAATAGTGCTCATTGCATGTCAATATCTCTTTATTAACTTCAAACCTATACCATTATAAAAAAACCATCCGCCACAAGCTGAATAGCTTGTGCCTCCGGCTCAAGCCGGAGCCTTTCCTCCATTTCCATTTGCCCACATTCCCCTTCTACCTTCCTCCCACCGCCCTTGCTCTCCTTCATCCTCCCCTAAACTATTCCTTCCCTCCAATCCTTGCCCTTCTTCCCCTCTAGCTTTCCCCCTCCTTTAACTGTCTAGACAAAACTAGCCAAACAATACTAAATATCACCATTCTCACTTGAAAAAGCACATTTCATCATTACATCAAAAAGCGCTTGCAACCTTTGCGCCAAAGTGGTATTCTGAATCTGCAGTCGGATGAACCGACCGCGGTGTCTACAAAACACCTAAGAGTTAAATATCCGCCTAGTGGCGGAGTGCTGGTAATATATTGAATAACAGCGACTGTTACTCTTACAGTTTTGTAGCTCCGCTCGCCTTAGTTTTCATGACTCTGGCGAGTTTGTTTAACTATAAAAACAATGGAGCTTCAGTTATGAAAATACGCTTTTTATTGATAGGGACAAGTCTGTCCTTAATCCCCCAAACTATTAACGCCCAATGCGTCGCCACACAGGATTGCGCGACTTTAGGCTATACCGAAACCAGCTGCTCCGGCGGCAGTGGCGTCAAATGCCCCTTCGGCAACTCCTGGGCTTGCTTCAAATCCGATTCGGAAGTCTGCCAGCAATACGGCTTCACCAAAACCTGCATCGGAGGACAAATCGGAGTCGGTAAAGCCTGCAACGGTAAATACTACGAATGCACCTGCACATCTGGTTATATCTGGAACGATTCGTCTCAAAAATGTGAATATGATTATAAGACAAACTGCGTCATAGGCGCGTTGTATTATGCCGATGGGACATGTTCAAATGACTATATTTCCAGTAAGAAATTGCTTGGTATTGTTATTTATGA
>CALXRR010000028.1 GCA_944390905.1 uncultured Alphaproteobacteria bacterium | reverse complement strand
ATCTCCTCGCAAACCTCTTTCCTACGAGTCTCATACTATCACAATTTTTCATCTATGTAAATACTAATTTTTCAAAATAGGCAAAATTAAAAACAATTAAAAATATTAAACAACTAAAAAAAATAATAAAAATGGAAATCTATAAAAGATTCATTGACTGTTAATAAATATCATATACACTACACTCGTATCAATTAACGATACTAGTAAAAACAATTATGAGGAAATGCTATGAAAAAAACATTGTTACTCGCTGGAGCCGCAGCTCTGGTTTCTTTTAACGCAAACGCTATGGAAATGAAACCATACGTTGGTTTGGACTATGTTTATTCTATGTCTGATATTGATAAAGTAGACGGCGAAAAGTTGTTTGAAGAAGATATGAACGCTTTTGCTATTACTGCCGGTGCTAAAATGCACAAAAACTTCGGCTTAGAAGCTTTCTATCAGCAGTCTAAAGAAGAGAGCAAAGACAATCACGATTTTACTGAAGGTAAAAACGAATACAATGCTTTTGGTCTTGATGCTATTGGATATTTGCCGATTGACCATGAAGGTAAATTTGAACTCTTAGGTTCTCTGGGTATTGGTTACTATGATGTAGACTACAAGCTTAAAGATCGTTTATCTGGTGATCGTATCAGCGATGGTGACGATGGTTTTGGTTACAGAATTGGTGCCGGTGCTCAGTACAACATTACTGAAAATGTTGCTGCTCGTGTAATGGCTCGTTATGTTGACTTGGATGTTGACGGTATGGACAACATGGTTGATGTAACTGCCGGTATTAGATATAGCTTCTAATCTATTTCATAAGTTATACTTTTTTTATTGGAGTCCTCTAGAAACAGAGGGCTCTAATTTTTTGCCACAGATTTCAGAATTTAAAACAAAAAAAGACTGGAAAATCCAGTCTTTTCAAAGTGGTAGGGGTAGTCAGACTCGAACTGACACGGGAGTGAACCCACAAGATTTTGAGTCTAGCGCGTCTACCAGTTCCGCCATACCCCCGTCGTGATGACAGAAAGATAAATATAATAAAATTTTGCTCTCGTCAATAGTTTTTTTACAAAAAATGTGATTTAATTTATAAAAGAGCAAAAATAGAGGTCAAATGTTTGGAATTAACCGTAAAATAGATAAAGCCATAACCGCATATGAACAAGGTGACTTTGCTAAATCCTTGTCTCTTTGCAAACAGATTCTTTCTGTAGATTCTGAAAATAGCTCGGTTCTTATCACTGCAGGCAATATTTTTTATGTGCAAAATAACTATGATTCGGCTATCAAACTTTATGCTCGAGTGTTGCAAAAAAATCCTAGCCATTATTCGGCGCTTATAAATATTGCTAACAGTTTTTATGAGCTTAAGAATTTTGATAAAGCAATTTTTTATGCCGAACAGGCCCTTAATCACAATGCGCAGAATAAACTTCCTTATCAAATTTTGGGAAACGCCTACCTCGGCAAGGAGGACTACGCAAAAGCTATTAATAATTTGACCAAGTCGTTAGAGCAAGATTCGTCAGACCCATGGATATATAATTCTTTAAGTCAAGCATACCAAAAAACCGGAGATTACATAGCATCACTTTCTAATGCATGGAAGGCGGTTGAAAAGTCTCCCGCATGGGATGATTCGCATCATATCAACATTGGCTATTTATTTTATGAAATAGCTCTTGAGAAAGGAGTCGATGTTATAGTTGATTGTGTTGATTTGTGGTATAAAAAATATGGTCGTAATCCTGTTGTAGCATATATGGCGAATTCCCTTTTCGGTAATACCCAAATTAAGTCGGCAGATAAGCGATATGTGCAAAATATTTTTGATGCTTTTGCCTCAGATTTTGACACTGTTTTGCGCTCGCTTGATTATCAGGTTCCGAGTCTGATAAACCATTATTTGGAAGGTATCTATCCCACTTCACGCGAGCGAAAATTACGCATTTTAGATTTGGGCTGCGGAACCGGATTGTGCGGTGAATTTTTGTGCAATTTTGCTTTGCCTCGAGGGTTGGAAGGTATTGATTTATCATCTAAAATGTTAGAAGTAGCCAATTCTAAACAACTCTATTCCAAGCTTGTAAAATCAGACATCAATAGCTATCTCGAACTTAATAATGCAAAAGATTTTCATACCTATGATTTGATGGTTGCGTCTGATGTTTTGACCTATATGGGAGCACTTGAAGAAGTGTTTGAAAATATCAACAAATCACTCTCTCCTGAGGGGAGAATAATTTTTAGTATTTCAGAAAATACCGAGAATAAAAATAGTTATTTTTTACATATGTCAGGGCGCTTTTTGCACTCGCTTTCATACATCAAAAATGTCTTAAAAAATACCTGTTTTACAATTGATTTTTGCGAGCGGCATAAGCTTCGTAATGAGGGTGACAAAGTTGTTATGGGATATATAATTTCGGCCCGTAAAATTGACTAGATTCTACAAAAAAAATCCTGCCAAATAAGCAGGATTTTTTATATTCGTTTTGCTGTGTAAAAAGTCGGAAAATTACTTCGATTTCTTAGCAGAAGATGAAGAACTTTTGGTAGACTTTTTAGCAGAAGACGAAGAAGATTTTTTGGATGAAGAAGATTTGCAAGAGCAGTTGCAACCCTTAGAAATCTGTTCAACAGCCATACTCCAGAAGTACTCATCTTGTCCTTGCGGGCATCCGGCATTCTGCCAGTTGTAATAAGCAGCTTCTCTAATTGCATTTTCGTTTAATTTAACCATAACTAACTCCAAATAAAAAATGTTTGGTCAACACAAATTACTATACAATCAAAAATTAATACGTCAACACTTAATGCATGATTTTTTATTAGTTGTGAAAATAATTGTTTTTTGTGCGTAATTTTCTTGCATTTAAATGCAGATGTTTTATAGATAAAAACTCAAGAGTTTAATCTAATTATGTAATGAGTCTATTAGGGGGCCGTTTAATGGAAAATTTGTTATCTAAAGAAGAAATGGAAGCAATTATAGATGGGGATCACGGCAATGTTTTTGCAGTGCTGGGAATACACCGCGATAAGGGTTCAAAAGAAGTATTCATCAGAACCTATCAACCCAATACCAGAGCGGTAGAAGTCATCAGAAAAAGTGACGGAGCATCACTTGGTTTTATGACCAAATTAGATGACAGAGGTTTTTACCAAATCAACCTCGGAGCAGGTGAAAATTTTGCTTATAAATTCAGAATAGAAAATGATTTCGGCAATATTTATGAAAAGGAAGATCCATACCGCTTCCCATCAACATTGGGAGATATAGATGTCTACCTTTTGGCCGAAGGTAATCACCTTAATATGTATAAAATTTTAGGTGCGCATATCCGTGAAATGGATGGCGTCAAAGGTGTAAGTTTTGCCGTGTGGGCACCTAATGCCAAACGAGTTTCAGTTGTTGGCAATTTCAATAACTGGGATGGTCGTGTTAATGTAATGCGTAAACACATTAGCTGTGGCGTATGGGATATTTTTATTCCGGAAATCGGTGAGGGTGAAATTTATAAATATGAAGTTAAAACCCAAGAAAATTACATTTTAAGCAAATCAGATCCTGTCGGATTCTACGCCGAAAAAAGACCAAATACAGCCTCCATTGTTTATAACATTGATAAATATCACTGGTCAGATGAAGACTGGATGAAATATCGCGATGAGCATAATTCATTTGACAAACCAATGTCAATTTATGAAGTGCATTTAGGCTCATGGCGTCGCAAAGATAACAACGAGTTTTTAACCTATCGTGAACTTGCCGATACTCTCGTTCCGTATGTAGTAAATATGGGCTTCACTCATGTCGAATTTTTGCCTTTGGCAGAACACCCGCTTGATGCATCTTGGGGATATCAGGTAGTCGGAATGTTTGCTCCTACATCTCGCTTTGGTACACCAGATGATTTGCGCTATTTGATTGATACGTTCCATCAGGCAGGTATTGCTGTAATTATGGACTGGGTTCCGGCTCACTTTCCTAAAGACGGACATGGCTTGGTTGAGTTTGACGGTACGCACTTGTATGAGCATGCCGACCCCAGAAAAGGTGAACACTTGGATTGGGGAACCAAGATTTATAACTACGGACGTACTGAGGTTTGTAACTTCTTGTGTGCAAGCGCCCTATATTGGTTGAAAGAATTCCATATCGACGGCCTTAGAGTCGATGCCGTTGCCTCTATGCTTTATTTGGATTATTCTCGCAAGCCTGGTGAATGGATTCCCAACAATTATGGTGGCAATGAAAACCTTGAAGCCATTTCATTTATGCGTAAGATGAATGAGCTTGTTTATGGTCAAAATAAGGGTGCTTTTACTTGTGCCGAAGAGTCGACCGCTTGGCCGATGGTTTCTCGTCCGACGTCAATGGGCGGTCTTGGATTCGGTTATAAATGGAATATGGGCTGGATGAATGATACTCTGCGCTATATTTCGCATGAGCCGATTCACCGCAAATATCATCATGGAATGCTGACCTTTGGTTTGCTCTATGCATTTAATGAAAACTTTATCTTGCCGATTTCGCATGATGAAGTAGTCCATGGTAAAGGTTCAATGCTTTCCAAAATGCCTGGAGATGAGTGGCAAAAATTTGCAAACTTGAGAGCTTATTATGGCTTTATGTACACCCATCCCGGAAAGAAACTTTTGTTTATGGGGTGTGAATTCGGCCAAGACTGGGAGTGGAATTCCGAAGAAGGTCTCCGTTGGTTTTTGCTTGATTATCCGATGTATAAAGGTATGCAAAACTGTGTCCGCGATTTGAACCTTATGTATAAGGGTAACGCTCCGTTGTATCAAATTGATTTTGATTATCGTGGCTTTGAGTGGATAGATCATTCAAATGCTGATGATAGCGTTATATCGTATATGCGTAAAGGTGAAACACCGGGAGACTACGTGATAGTTGTTTGCAACTTCACTCCGGTTGTTCGTCATGACTATCGCCTCGGCGTTTATGAAAACTGTAAGTATCAAGAAATTTTTAACAGTGATGATGTAAACTACTGGGGTAGCGGCGTGAAGAATGAAGGCTTTATGCAGGCAGAGGAAATCAGCTGGAACGACAAACCTCGTTCTATTAAACTGACGCTTCCGCCTTTGGCCACCATCGTCATCAAACCGATACGCGAATAAGTCGGTAATATAGCATAGAAAGAAGGAGCGCAAAGCAGATGTTTGAAGTCGGTAAAGCCAAAGAGGGAAATCCCTATCCTTTAGGTTCTTATTTCGATGGAAAAGGCGTCAACTTTGCGCTCTTTTCAGCCCATGCCACCAAGGTTGAATTGTGCCTGTTTGATAAAGACGGTGCCGAAGAACTTAAACGATACGAAATTAAAGAAAACGATAATAATATCTGGCATATATATATTCCGGGGTTGCTCCCCGGACAAGTTTATGGGTATCGTGTCTATGGACCGTATCAGCCGGAGCAGGGGCACCGCTTTAATCCCAACAAGCTTTTGATAGACCCATATGGACGCCAGCTTCGTGGCCGCTTGATATGGAATAAAGCAATTTTCGGCTATGATCTTGATAGCCCCGACAAAGACCTTTCTTTCAGCAAATTAGATAGTGCTCCGTATGTGCCCAAATCAGTAGTGGTAGCCCGAGATGATTATGATTGGGAAGGAGACGATCACCCCTATAACAAAATTGAAGACACCATAGTCTATGAGACCCATGTCAGAGGCTACACCAAACTGCATCCGTTTTTGCCAGATTACCAGCGAGGAACCTTTGCCGGTTTTTCACACAAAAGTGTGATTCGCTATTTGAAGTGGCTTGGTATCAGTGCGGTGGAGTTTTTGCCGATACATGCTTTTTTCGGCAACCGCGGCCGCAAAGGTTGGATAAATGACAATTACTGGGGCTATGAAAGCTTTTCTTTTTTTGCACCGGAGCAAAGTTATCTGTCTGAAGATAATATCAATGAGTTTCGGGATATGGTTAAAGCCCTGCATAAACAAAAGATAGAAGTTTTTTTGGATGTGGTTTATAACCATACCGGCGAAGGCAATCAGCTGGGTCCCACTATCTGCTACCGCGGTATAGATAACGCCTCTTATTATACTTTAAGCCCGGATAATAAACGTTACTATTATGACAGCACCGGTACCGGAGCTTCGTTTAATGTCCAGAACCCTTACGTGCTTGAGTTGGTTATGGATTCTTTGCGCTATTGGGTTAAAGAGATGCATGTTGATGGTTTTCGTTTTGACCTAGCCTCTACCTTATGCCGCTATAAAACAGACTTCCGCCAAGATAATGGTTTTTTGTATTCCATCAAACAAGACCCGCTGCTTCGTAAAGTTAAACTGATTGCTGAGCCGTGGGATATAGGATATGCCGGCTATCAGGTCGGAGCCTTTCCTCCCGGCTGGAGCGAGTGGAATGACAAGTATAGAGATACACTGCGCCGTTTTTGGAAGGGCGATGGTTATCAGATACCTGATATGGCCAGCCGTTTAAGCGGTTCAAGCGATGTCTTTAATCATGACAACCGCAACATTACGGCCAGTGTCAACTTTATCACCGCACATGACGGTTTTTGCTTAAGAGATTTGGTCGGCTACAACAGCAAGCATAACAGCAGTAACGGTGAAAACAATAAAGACGGCAGCGACAGTAACTGGAGCTGGAATTCCGGTGTTGAAGGTGAAACCGATAATCCAGTCATTCGCAACAATCGTCGCCGTCGAGCCATGGGAATGTTTACCAGTATGCTGATGTCTTTTGGCGTGCCGATGGTCTTGGCCGGAGACGAGTTGTCTAATACGCAGTTTGGCAACAATAATCCCTATTGTCAGGATAATGTTATAACATGGATAGTCTGGGAAGCCATTACGCAGGAAGACCGCCAAATGGCACGCTATGCTCGAAAAGCCATCCAGTTGCGCCGCCGATTGAAAAACATTTTTTCTCGCCGCAAATTTTTTACAGGTCACGCACTCAATCGCAAAGGTGTCAAAGATTTAGCCTGGTATAATGAAAAAGGAGTTGAGTTTAGCCAGTCAGATTGGCAGGACAACACCCGCCGCAGTATATCTTATGCAGTTTATGGCGGCAAAAAGAATATGATCTTTGCAATTTTTAATGCAGAAGCAAAAGACAAAAGCTGGAAGCTTCCGCCGATAGAAGGATCATCATGGACACTGCTGATAGACAGCAGCAACAGCTTTGAACATAAAAATACTCTGACGGCAGGCCAAATGATAATTGTCCCCGGCTGGAGCGTGTTGGTATTTGAAATCAAAAAATAGGAGAGTTTAATGAATGAAAGACTAAAACTTCTGGCAGATAAACTAGGCATCTTGACCGAATATTACGATGCCGGTCAAGACCATAAACGTTATGAAACATCTGAAGATACAATCAAATTTTTTGCCCAAAAATTAGGGTATAATGCCGATACCGATAAAGATATCGAACATTCGTTGGTAAAGTTTGAAAATCGCCGCTGGCAGGAGACTTTGGAGCCGGTTTATGTAATCGAGCAGGGTAACTTGAACTTCGATATTGTGACTTTGAGCTCTCAAAAGGACGGCATAATCTCCATCAAAGCCACCAGTCGCCAAAATGGTGAGGAATTTAATATCCCGTCGCATATTATTGGTAGCGAAGAAAGAGACATCAATCATCGTAGCTATATCCGCCAGACTTGTTCCATTGATAAAGATCTGGAAGTCGGTTATTATGATTTGACCGTTACCATTGAGGACAAAGACTATAAGAGCGTTTTGGCCGTAGCCCCTGCCAAATGCTATGAAAATGCAGCAGTTGATAATGGTCGCCTTTGGGGCTATGCTTTGCAGCTCTATGCAATGAAGAGCAAACGCAACTGGGGTGTAGGTGATTTTACGGATTTAAAGAACTTTGTAAAAGTCTGTTCCGACTGTGGCGGAGATGTCATCGGCCTCAACCCACTGAATATTCTTGAGCATAATTATCCCGAAAACGCCAGCCCATATCTTTCTATCAGCCGCCTGTTTTTGAACCCGATATATATTGATATTGAGAGCGTTCCCGAATTTGAACCATCGGATATGGATGAAGAAAGGGAAAAAATTGCCGAATATCGCAATGCCGACATCATCCAGTACGAAAAGATTTATCCGCTCAAAATCCGGTTTATGGAAAAGTTTTATGAGCGCTTTTTATCCGGTAATAATTCTGCCCGCAAAAAAGAGTTTGCCGACTTTTGCGCAAGGGAAGGCGCAGAGCTCAACAAACTGGCCGTATTTATGACGCTTTATGAAGAACGCTGCCGGACAGTATGGGGCGGTTGGCGCGCCTGGGAAGAAGAATATCGCAATCCTTCCAATCCGGCAGTAAAAGCTTATGCCGATGCTCATGAACATCGTGTCGGTTTTTATAAGTTTTTGCAGTTTGAGGCTTTTCGCCAGTTTGATAACGCAGCGGCCGAAGTCAAAACTTGTGGTTTGAAAATTGGTTTCTATAGAGATTTGGCCGTAGGAGTAGGGCAAGACAGTGCCGAGCTCTGGAGTGATCCGGATGTGTTTATCGCCGGTTCCGGAGCCGGAGCTCCTCCTGATGCCTTTTTCCCCGCTGGTCAAAAATGGGGCTTGGGTGCATTTAACCCGTTTGCCCTCAAGGCTAAGGCTTATGAGCCTCTGATTAAAATTATGCGCGCTAACATGCGCAATACCGGAGCTCTGCGTATTGACCATGTTATGAGCTTGATGCGCTTATATGTTATTCCTAATGATAAAGACCTCGGCACTTATATCATGTATAACTTTGCCGACATGCTTAATATCGTTGCTATTGAGAGCCACTTAAATCATTGCGTGGTCGCCGGCGAGAGCCTAGGCAATGTTCCAGATGGATTTTTGGAAGCTCTGGAACGCAAAAATATTTATTCTTTGAGCGTATTATGGGCAGAGCGCTCTGCCGGTTGGGGCGGTGATTTCAACCAACCCTCTACATATCAGGAAAAATCATTTACCTCAGTAGGCACACACGATATGGCGCCGTTAAAGATGTGGTGGTTTGGTTACGATATTGCAGATTCGCGCAAAGCAGATATTATTCCCAATGATGAGGTTATGAATAACAATTATCATGAGCGCGAAGCCGACCGCTGGAAACTGCTTAAAGCACTTGATGAATCTGGCTTATGGCCCAAAGATCGCTACCGTAAGAGTGATTATTTGTACGGCGAGGCTTATCCCGAAGGCATGGCTGAAGCTGTTAATACTTTTGTAGCCAGCTGTCCGAGCCGCGTCTTCTTGGCTGAGTTGGAAAATATTTTGGAAGTAGATAAGCGCCAAAATCTTCCCGGCGTAGATAGGGACAAACATCCCAACTGGCGTCGCAAGCTTCCGATAGATTTAGAAGACTATCCTTCTAATGAAATGTTTATTCGCAATATTAAAGCTATTAAGAGCGTCCGCGGATAAAAACATTTTATCAGTTATAATAAAGGCTCCTTTCCGGAGCCTTTATTGTTTTATAACACCTTAACTAAGGTATCTTCAATTCGATTTTTCTTCACCGATGTTATTTTTATTTTCATGTTTTTATAAGTCAGCTTAATCACTTTTTTCTTCATCGGAATACTCCCCATTAATGATAGCAGAAAACCTGCAAAAGTATCATATTCATCATCCGGAAATTCAATTCCGAGTTTTTCAGCCACTTTATCAATAGGAGCATTACCTTTGATTTTCCAAGTATTTTTGTTAATTTTTTCAATGAGCGGTTCAGCTTTAGGAGCCAAAGCATCATCTTCCAGATCCCCGACAATTTCTTCCAACAAGTCATTCATGGTAACAATCCCGTCCATCCCGCCATATTCATCCACCACAATGGCAAAATGTTGACGTGTTTTTTGCATGTTTTTGAACAAGTCATCAATATATATGGAACCGGTAATAAAGTGAGGCTGTTTCATGGCTTTTTTCAAAATAGTCTCTTTGCTTTCAGTCTTGTATTGAAAGTAGTCTTTAAAACTCAGGGTTCCTACAATATTATCACTGTTGTTTTCATAAATCGGATATATGGAGTGTCTGGTTTTAATCATCGTTTTTTCCCACACAGACAAGTCATCATCCATATTTAAGAATACCACTTTGGTTCGATGAGTCATGACCTCTGAAGTCTGTTTATTGTCAAATTCGAATACATTATGAATAATATCTTTTTCAATATCGTCGATAGCGCCGTTTTCATTTCCAGCATCAATCATAATGCGGATTTCTTCCTGAGTAATTTTTTCATCTTTTTCATTGGGGTCGATGCCGCACAAGCGCAATACAATATTGGTAGATAAGGTCAAAAGCCATACTAACGGAGCAAATAACTTAGCAATAAATAGGAGCATTCCGGAGCAAAAGAGGCCGATTTTTTCAGCATGGCGCATAGCAATTCTCTTAGGTACCAGCTCACCCAAAATTAATGTAACATAAGACAGAATAAGAGTAATTCCGATAACAGCCAACACATCAAGTTTTGCCGGATTCATAGTAGCCCCGAGCGAGATTAACCAGTCTACGATTTTATCCGAAAAGTTATCCGAGGCAAAAGCACTTCCTAAAAAACCGGCCAAAGTAATTCCGACTTGAATGGTAGCCAAAAAGCGTGCCGGTTGTTGCATCAGCTCCAATAAACGCGAAGCATTTCGGTTGCCGTCATAGGCTAATTTTTTGAGTTTTGTTTCATTGGTTGAGATTACGGCAATTTCCGCGCAAGCAAACACAGCATTCAACAAAATTAATGCCAATTGGAATATTAATAATTCAGTTATGGTAAAATCAGACACATTATATCTCCGTAAAAAACAATTACCACATCACTATAATTATAAAAGCTTAAGATTAACTAAAAATCGCCTCAAAAATAATAAGTTAGAAACTATACATACCTTTTTAGAAAATAAATATTGACGATAGTCTGTTTTTGTTTATGATAACACCATATATATCTAGACTAATCAACCTTAGATAGATTTGCTATATATCTAACCAAAAGGAATAGCGTAATGAAAGTAGTAATTTTAGCAGGTGGCCTGGGTACAAGGCTTGGTGAAGAAACAACCCTTAGACCAAAACCAATGGTTGAAATAGGCGGGCATCCGATATTATGGCATATAATGAAGATTTATTCATTTTATGGCTTTAATGAATTTGTGATTTTAACCGGTTATCTTTCCCATATGGTAAAAGAATACTTTGTTAACTATTATGAGCGCTATTCCGATATTACGGTTGATATGAAAAAAAATAGCGTAGAAATCCACCGAACCAGAACCGAGCCATGGAAAGTAACCCTCCTTTATACCGGAGCAGACACCATGACCGGAGGACGTATTAAACGCGCTCAGGAATATATAGGTAATGAGCCATTTTTGTTGACTTATGGCGATGGAGTCGCAGATGTTGATATTAATGCTTTAATTGAATCACACAAAAAATCCGGCAAAGTATGTACCATGACAGCCGTTCAGCTTGCAGGTCGATTTGGAGCCCTTGTTATCAAAGATGATAACATGATTACCTCTTTTATGGAAAAACCTAAAGGTGAAGAAAGCTGGATTAATGGAGGCTTTTTTGTCTGCCAACCGGAAATATTTGATTATATCCAGAACGGCGACCAAACTATTTTTGAAAAAGCCCCGTTAGAAACCTTGGCCAAGACCGGTCAATTAAATGCCTTTAAGCACTACGGCTTCTGGCATGCCATGGATATGTTAAGAGATAAAATAGAACTCACCAAGATGTGGGAAACCAATCAGGCCCCTTGGGCTATCTGGAACTATAAAAGAAAGGATTAAAATGCCAAAAAAAGATTATATAATTGTGGCTCCTAAATATTGTAAATCAAATGGGGTTAGAACATTATATAGATTGGCCAAAGGGCTTGAAGCAAAAGGATATAAAGTATATGTGTTTGCGGCCCCATCTGATGAAATTAATTGTAATTTCATATCTAAAGTCACAAAGGAAATGCGTAAAAATGCAATAGTCGTTTATCCTGAAATTGTTTATGGAAATCCTTTAGGATTCCAAAATGTTGTTAGATATATATTATATTATCCTGGAAGATTAGGCGGACAAAAGGAGTATTTTAAAAACGAGCTTCTTATTTCATATACTGCTGAATTCTATAAAGATGTAGATATAATGTGTTTTCCTTGTTTAGATAGAAATCTTTTTTATAAAGATGATACTGTTAAAGATGTTGATTGTTATTTTGTTTATAAAAAAGGAAAATGGAAAGAAATAAAAGAATTTGAAAATATGATAGAAATAAATCCATCTTATCCAAAAACTAGAGAAGATTTAAGCAAGTTATTACGACGAACTAAAACACTATATTCCTACGACGATTGCTCGTTACTATTAGATGAAGCATATGCATGTGGTTGTTCAGTTAAAATAGTTACAGAGGACGGTTTTAAAGAATACATTAGTAAGTATGATGAAGTTTTTAAAGATACACATCAGCAAGATATGCAGTTAGAGAATTTTATTCAAAAAACTCAGTCTATGAATTACCAAGGGAAGCTATATCATCTTAGTATAAAAGACTTTTCACTAAAGAGTTTTATATCGTATTACAAAACCAAATTTAAAGCAAAACGCTTGTTAAAAAAAGGTAAAATAGAAAAGAGCATGAACAAGTGGTGGGAAGCAGAACAAATACTTAAATATAGATGTTAGGATTTTCAATAAATGTTTAACAATATTTATCACAACAAAACGGTTTTGGTCACTGGTCATGCTGGTTTCAAGGGAAGCTGGTTATCCTTGTGGCTTAAGTCTCTGGGAGCTAAAGTAGTAGGCTATTCATTGCTTCCGGATACAGAGCATCGCCTTTATGATGTCCTTAATTTAAGAAACTTGCTTGATGATGATATTATCGCTGATATCCGAGATGAAGATAAACTTAATGCTTTTTTTAATAAGCATCATCCGGATATGGTTTTTCATTTAGCAGCACAGCCAATCGTAAGGCTTTCATATAGCCAGCCGGTCGAAACCTATGAAACCAACGTTATCGGGACGTTAAAAGTGCTTGAAGCCGCTCGCCATAGCGGCACGGTAAAAGCATTTGTCAATGTGACTACAGACAAATGCTACGAAAATAAAGAAAAGAAAGAAGGTTATAAAGAAGACGAGCCCATGGGCGGTTATGATATGTATTCTTCATCAAAGGGGTGCTCCGAGATTTTGAGTTCATCATATCGACGCTCTTTTTTGGCCGACGGCCAACCGTTTGCTCTGGGGACAGGGAGAGCCGGTAATGTCATAGGCGGAGGCGACTGGGCTAAAGACCGCTTAATACCAGATTGTATTAAGGCTTTTCAAAAAGGCGAAACTGTTTATATCCGTAACCCGTTAGCAACTCGTCCTTGGCAGCATGTATTAGAGCCGCTCGCCGGATATCTCCGTTTGGGGCAAAAGCTTTATGAAGATGGAGCTACTTATGCCCAAGGTTATAATTTTGGCCCGGAAATGAACAAAGATGTAAAAGTTTGTGAAGTGGCTCAACAAGTTGCCTCAGTTTGGGGCAATGGTAAGGTTGAAGTTGGTAGCAGCGATGGCCTGCATGAAGCTACTCTTTTGCAGCTCAATATAGAGAAAGCAGCAAAAGAGCTCGGAGTAAAACCTGTATATAGCGCCGAACAAGCCATAAAGATAACCACCGATTGGTACAAAGCATTTTATGACAATCAAGTCAATATGTTAGATTATAGTCTTAAACAGATTGATGAATTTGTAAAATCAGCTCAAGCTAAAAATCTACCATGGAGTTTGTAATGAATAAAGAAGATATCAAAAGTCAAATTTTATCACTGGCAAAAGATTACGCCGCGTGTCTTGCCGAAGAAAATTCCCATAAAGAAAAGAAATATATTCCGGCTTCAGGTAAAAATATCGGCGCGGAAGAACTTTGCAATATGATAGAAGCATCATTGGATATGTGGCTGACCACCGGCCGCTTCAATGATGAGTTTGAGCAAAGTTTTGCCAATAAACTTGGAGTTAAATATGCTTTAACCACTAATTCAGGCTCTTCAGCCAATTTATTGGCTCTTTCAGCTTTAACATCTTACAAACTCAAAGATAGAGCTGTTAAACCAGGTGATGAGGTCATAGCCGTGGCCGCCGGATTTCCGACCACGATTAACCCAATAATCCAAACCGGTCTGATTCCGGTATTCGTTGACTGTGAAATCGGTACTTACAATATAGATGCTAGCAAAATTGAAGAAGCCATTACTCCCAAAACCAAAGTTATTTTCTTAGCCCATACCTTAGGCAATATGTATGATATGGATAAGATAATGGAACTCGCCCACAAATATAATCTGTGGGTTATTGAAGATAGTTGTGATGCCTTGGGGGCCCAGTGGAAAGGACAATACGCCGGCACTATCGGTCATATTGGTACATATAGTTTTTATCCGGCTCACCATATCACCATGGGTGAGGGAGGTGCAGTTGTAACTAATGATCCTCTGTTGCACCGTATCATCATGTCATTCCGTGATTGGGGACGTGATTGCTGGTGTAAACCTGGCTGCGATAACACTTGCCATAATCGTTTTAATCTTCAGCTAGGTCATTTGCCGCATGGCTACGACCACAAATATACCTATTCCCATATCGGTTACAACCTCAAGATTACCGATTGGCAGGCCGCTATAGCTGTTGCACAGCTCAAAAAATTAGACAAGTTTTTAGCTATGCGTAAAGCCAATGCCGAAACCTTATTGGCCGGCCTTGCAGATTTGCAAGATTATTTGATATTGCCGCAAATTGCAGCTCATTGTAAGCCTTCATGGTTTGGCTTTTTGATTTCAGTCAAGGATACAGCACCGTTCAGCAAACAAGATATGGTAACCTATCTTGAGAGCAAAGGTGTCGGCACCAGACAGCTTTTTGCCGGCAATATCCTTCGCCAACCGTTGATAGTTGAAAATAATGTTCAATTGAGAATAGGGGATTCCGGCCTTTTGAATTCCCAAGACTTAACCGAGGCAGATTATGCCCGCTTACCTCGAACCGAATTTATAATGAATCATACGTTTTGGGTTGGTGTTGCTCAAAATAATACCCCTGCAGACATGCAAACCACAATACGAGTTATTCATGACTTTATAGGAGCTCATAAATAATGGTAGAAATTTTGCTTACCGGCGGTACCGGTTTTGTTGGCCGGAGCATTAAGCCGATATTAGAGTCGCATGGTTTTAGGGTTACGGCACCTCGCCGCGCTGAATTTAATGTAATAGATGAAGATAGCGTCAATAGTTATTTGAAAAATAATAAATTTGACATATTGATTCACTGCGCGCAAATCAGCCCGCTTAATAATCCTGAACTGGATAAAGCCGAAAATATGCTTGAATACACCTTGCGTGGATTTTACAATCTAATGCAGTATTCTTCCCATTTTGATAAGGTATTTTATACCGGCTCCGGAGCCGAATATAACAAGCAATTTGATATTATATCCGCCAAGGAAGAAGATATCGGCAAGCATATCCCGCATGATGCCTATGGTTTTGCCAAATACATTATGAATCAATATGCCCGCACCAGTTCCAATGTCTATAATTTTCGTTTGTTCGGCATTTACGGTCCTACGGATTGCAAGGGCAAGTTTATTCGCGATGCTATAGATTGTTGCTTGGAGAACAGGGCCGTTACTATCCGCCAAAATTGTATGTTTGATTATTTATATGTTGATGATTTAGGTCATATTTTGGCTCATTTTATAGAGCATGAGCCACAGTATCATGATTATAACATTTGTAGCGGGAAGAGAGTATCGTTGCTTGAAATAGCTAAAGAAGTATCATCATTGATGAATAACCCTCTTAATCCGGTTATCGCCAAAGCAGGGTGGAATCGTGAATATACCGGCAGTAACGAACGTCTGATTAGTGAATTTCCACAATTTAAGTATACCTCGCTTGAAGCAGGTATAACTAAGCAAATTAAATGGCAAAGGGAGCTTTAAATGAAAAGAAGAGTCGCAGATATAATAATGGATATTTTGGCCGATAATGGCATAGAGCAAGCATTTTGCGTCGTGGGTGGTGGTTCTATGTATCTGAACAATGCCTTGGGCATATCCAAACGAATTAAAACAATTTATAATCACCATGAGCAAGCTTGTGCCATGGCTGCAGACGGATATGCTCGTTATACCATGAACAAACCGGCATTAGTTTGCGTAACGTCAGGCCCCGGCGGAACCAATACCCTTACAGGTGTTTATGGAGCTTATGTAGATAGTATCCCGATGATAGTCATTTCCGGTCAATGTCGCTATAATACCAGTGTTCCTGATAGCGGTTTGCCTTTGCGTACCCGCGGAGTTCAGGAGTTTAATATCGTTGACACTGTTAAAACCATGACCAAATATTCAAAATTGGTTACCAATCCTTTAGAAATCAAGCGTGAGGTACAAAAAGCCTATGATATTGCAATGAGCGGCAGAAGAGGGCCGGTGTGGCTTGATATCCCGCAAAACGTGCAAAATGCAATGGTTGAGGAAGCAGACTTATTGCCTGTTGAGCTCAAGCCTGAGGTAGTTTCGGCAACTTCAGAAGAAATAGCAAAAGTTTTACAGTTACTGAAACAAGCCAAGAGACCGGTAATTATGGCCGGCAGCGGCATTAATTCAGGAGATGCCAAAGCAGAATTCCTCAAGTTTTTGGATGAAGTTAAGGTTCCGGTAGTTGTTGCGTCCGCACAACCTGATGTATTATACCGTGATCATCCTCTCTTTGTCGGAATGGAAGGGCTTAACGGTCAGCGTGCCGGTAATTTTGTATTGCAAAATGCCGATGTAGTCTTGGTTCTTGCCTCTTCGCTTACGTTTACGGAAACCGGCTGGGTTCAGGAAAATTTTGCCCCCAAAGCCCATATTGTTATGGTTAATATTGATAAATATGAACCTCAAAAGCCCGGAATGCACATTAATACATTTATCCATAGTGATATAAAATCATTTTTTGAGCAAATGTCCGGCCACAAACTTACCGCTCCGCAGGATTGGTTAGATTATGCCTCTTTTGTAAAAAATAAGTTTGATCCGTTTGAAGGCGCCGTAGCCGATAATGACGAACGTGTCAATCCGTATAATTTTTGGAAGAAATATGCGGCACAAGCATCTCGCGATGCCATTACCTGCTTAGGCAATAGCAGTTGTATTTTGGGTTGGCTTCGCTATTGTTCAGAGACCAAAGAGCAGCGTTCATTTGTCAATGTCAATTGTGGCTCCATGGGGGATGATGTCACCTTAGCATCAGGCGTTGCCGCCGCTTCGGGTAAGCCGGTATTGATAGCCACCGGAGACGGTAGTTTTATGATGAATATGCAGGAGCTGGCCACAATTAAACATAACAATTTGCCGGTAAGGATTGCACTATTCTCCAATCATGGCTATAATGCCCTGAGAAGAACCTTCAAAAATTATTTTAATGGAGTTAATGCAGGCTGCGATGCCGAGAGCGGTATATCGTTTCCTGATTTTGAACAATTAGCAAAAGCTTTTGGTTTTCCATATTATAAATGCCGTAATAATAATGAAATAGCACAAGCTTTAGCTTGGCTCAATTCCCAATCAGGTTTTGCTCTTTTAGAGCTTGAACAAAGTTATGAAAGTGTTGCCTCTCCGGCCGTTATCTCCAAATTAAGAGATGATGGTACCTCAGAACCGGCATTTTTGCAGGATATGTCTCCGTTCATAGATAGAGAAGAATATAAAAAATTAATGATATCAGAATAAAAAAAGAAAGGATATTAAAGAATGTTAGATGGAAACTCAATTTTAGTCACCGGCGGTACAGGTTCATTTGGTAAAAAGTTTATCAAAACAGTTTTGGACACCCATCCTGAGATAACCAGAATAGTCATTTATTCTCGAGATGAATTTAAACAGTTCAATATGCAAAACATGCCTGAATTTAAGGCTCATAAAGATAAATTGAGATTTTTTATCGGCGATGTCCGTGATAAAGAGCGTTTATATCGAGCTTTGACAGGTATAGATTTTGTTGTCCATGCGGCAGCGTTAAAACAAGTTCCGGCTTGCGAATACAACCCTTTTGAAGCGGTAAAAACTAATATTATGGGAGCTGCTAATGTTATAGATGCTTGTATAGACAAAGGCGTCAAAAAGGTAGTCGCGCTTTCAACAGATAAAGCTTGCGCTCCTGTAAATTTATATGGTGCAACCAAACTTTGCTCTGATAAATTATTTATCCAAGGCAACGCTTATTCAGGTCCTAACGGAACCAAATTTTCAGTAGTCCGTTACGGTAACGTAGCCGGCTCCAGAGGTTCTGTTATTCCGTTTTTCCAAGATTTGGTAGCCAGCGGCGCTAAAGAGCTTCCGATAACCGATATGAAGATGACCCGTTTTTGGCTTAAACTTGAGCAAGCTGTTGAAATGGTGTTGGAAGCCTTAGAAAGCATGCACGGAGGAGAGCTCTTTGTTAAGAAGATTCCGTCCATGAAAATAACCGATTTAGCTAAGGCTGTAGCTCCAAAATTAAAAACTGTAGAAGTAGGCATCCGCCCCGGAGAAAAAATACACGAATGTATGATAACCAAAGAAGATGCCCGCAATACGGTTGAAAAAGAAGGTTATTATATTATCCTTCCGGATATTGAGCGCAAAGACATCAGAAAATATTATACAGACGCCAAAAAAGTAGCCGAAGATTTCGAGTATACTTCAGGCAACAACAACTGGTGGCTGACTGTAGAAGAAATGAAACAGCTGATTAGTGAATTATAGTTTGCTTTTTATCGAAGGATCAGGTTATGAAAACATACTCATATGGAAAACAAAATATTTCAGAAGCAGATATCCAAGCGGTTGTTGATGTACTCAAATCGCCATATCTGACTTGTGGTCCCAAAGTAAAAGAATTTGAACAAGCCATATGTGACTATACCGGAGCCAAATATTGCGTAGCCGTAAATTCAGCGACTTCAGGTTTACATATAGCCATGTTAGCGCTAGGTATAGGAGCCGGAGATGAAGTTATCACCACTCCTATAACCTTTTTATCCAGTGCCAATTGTGCCCGTTTCTGTGGCGCAGATGTTAAATTTGCAGATATTGAGAGTGATACGGCCAATATTGATGTAAATGAAATCAAAAAACATATTACCTCAAGAACCAAGGCGATAGTTCCTGTTCATTTTGCAGGTCAATCCTGTGATATGGAGCCAATCCGTAAATTAGCGCAAGAACATAATCTTTTTGTAGTCGAAGATGCTGCGCACGCCATCGGGTCAGAATATAAAGGAGCCAAAGTCGGCAGTTGTAAATATTCCGATATGACAGTTTTCTCATTCCATCCGGTTAAAACCATTACCACGGCAGAAGGTGGAGCAGTTGTCACCAATAATAAAGATTTGTACGACAAATTATGTGCTTATCGAGCACATGGCATGCACAAAGACGGAGCGATGGCCAATACTTGGGAATATGAGATGCGCGAGCTTGGCTATAATTATCGCATGACCGATGTTCAGGCCGCATTAGGTTTGTCTCAGATGAAAAGGCTTCAAGAGTTTAAAACACGCCGCCGTCATATTGTAGATTTTTATAATAAAAATCTTAATTTGCCGCATTTGATAGAAAAAGATTATTCAAATGCCTGCTTCCATCTATATCCGATTTTAGTAGAAAATCGAGAAAACTTTTATCACCAAGCTCGTGCCGCAGGCTTAAATTTACAAGTGCACTATATTCCGGTTCATACTCAGCCGTATTATCAGCAATTAGGCTATAAGTGGGGGGACTATCCCAAAGCTGAGGAATATTACCGACACTGTATCTCCTTGCCTCTCTATCCGAGTTTAACAGATGAAGATTTGGCAGAAATTGTCAACAGAATAAAGGCAATATTATGTATAAAATAGGATTAAAGCTTTGGTCAATTAATACGGATTATTACCTCAAAGAGGCCGAGCGGCTTTATCACAAAGGTGTATACGATTATATAGAATTATATGTTGTTCCTGATACAGAGGATACTTTGTCAGCATGGAAAAAACTTACAATTCCATATATAATTCATAATGCTCATTTTGCCCACGGTTTTAATTTAGCTAAATCCGAAGCCAAAGCTCGTAATAGAGCCATATACCAACAAAGCCGCCTTTTTGCAGATGAGCTTAAGGCGCAGTATATAATTTTTCATGGAGGTATTGATGGCCGCGCTGAAGAGACCGCCGCACAGCTGTCATCATTTAAGGAGCCTCGCGCCTTATTGGAAAACAAACCTTATGTAGCTCTTCCCAATCGTATGGGGGGAGAGTATTGCCGAGGAGCTACGCTCTCTGAGATAAGAGAGATTATTACCACGGCAGGTTGCGGATTTTGCTTGGATATTGGCCACGCGGTATGTTCAGCCAATTCACAGCATAAGGAACCTTATGGATTTGTGAAAGAGTTGGCCGGACTGCATCCCCAAATGTTTCATTTGTCAGATATATCAGACATGACTTCCCCCTATGATGCGCACCCGCATTTAGGTACAGGGAATCTTGATATTGCCCGAATAAAGCAAGAAATTTTTCCGTCCGATGCAGTTATTTCGGTCGAAACTAACAAAGATAATAAAGAAAATTTAAATGATTTTGAAAAGGATGTAGAATGGCTATTACATAAATGTAATAGTTTTTAACTCACATGAATAATAGGCGCGTACTATCATGACTCAAAAATTAATGATTAATATACTAACTGATAAAACTAGTTGGATGAATCTTTATGATAAAAAATTAATTAATATATTATCATCTAAAGGTCACAATATCAATATAGTCTATTCCAAACACGATTTAAAAGAAGCCGATATTTCTTTTTTGTTAAGCTGTTTTGAAATTATAGGTACAGAATTTTTGAAATTAAGTAAGCATAATATAGTAGTTCATGCAAGTGATTTACCAAAAGGTAAGGGCTGGTCTCCTAGTAGTTGGCAAATTTTAGCAGGACAAAATGACATTCCTATATCATTGTTTGAGGCTACAGATGCAGTTGATGCTGGGGACATTTATATAAAAGATAAGATTAGTTTACAAGGCCATGAGTTGATAGATGAATGGCAAGATATATTAGGAAATAAGATAGTATCAATGTGTTGCCAATTTATTGACAACTATCCATCAATACTCAATCAAAAGGTTAAACAAAACGGAGCGGAAAGCTTTTATAGAAGACGGACGCCCAAGGATAGCCAACTAGATATCAATAAATCAATAAAAGAACAATTCAATTTGTTTAGGATAGTTGATAATAATAAATACCCAGCATATTTTGATTTTAATGGGCACCGATATATTCTTAAAATATTTGAGGACAAAAATGACAAATAGCACTTTTATCATAGCAGAAATGTCGGCCAATCATTGTGGCGACAAAGAATTAGCCAAAAAAATCATCAAAACCGCTAAAGAGATTGGCGCCGACGCCGTTAAAATACAAACTTATACGGCAGACACCATCACCATCAATTGTAACAATGATGAGTTTCAAATTAAAGACAAAAATAGCCTGTGGTACGGTGATAATTTATATTCACTTTATCAAAAAGCTTATACTCCATGGGAGTGGCAAAAGGATTTGAAGGCCTATGCTGATGAAATCGGCATACCGCTATTTTCAACACCTTTTGACTTTACGGCAGTTGATTTTTTAGAAAGTATCAATGTCCCCATGTATAAGATAGCATCTTTTGAGGCTTTTGACTATCCGCTAATTAAATACGCCGCAGAGAAGGGCAAGCCGATGATAATTTCTACCGGAGTATCCTCTCTTGAAGAAATTGAAGAGGCCGTACGAACCTGCCAATCCGTGGGCAATAATGACATCACGTTGCTCAAATGTACCTCGGCTTATCCGGCTCGTCCTGAGGATATGAATATTAATACCATCAGTGATATGATAAAACGCTTTGGTCCTCAAGGGGTTAAAATAGGCTTGTCCGACCATTCCATGAGTCTTATTCCGCCGATAACGGCAGTTGCTCTCGGGGCTAAAGTTATTGAAAAACATTTTACGCTTGATAGAGCTTTAGGCGGAGCAGACAGCGGATTTTCATTAAATATTGAAGAATTTGCCGCTATGGTCAAGGCCGTCAGAGAAACAGAACATACTTTAGGCAAGGTTGATTATTCGATAAATGTGCAGAACCGCGTATTTGCACGTTCTTTATATGTAGTCAAGGATATAAAGAAAGGCGAAAAATTTACACCTGATAACATCCGTTCAATTCGACC
The DNA here is from genome assembly GCA_944390905.1 of uncultured Alphaproteobacteria bacterium. Lineage (GTDB taxonomy): Bacteria > Pseudomonadota > Alphaproteobacteria > RF32 > CAG-239 > HGM16780. The sequence goes on along the minus strand of CALXRR010000028.1, from coordinate 508 downwards.
GAGCAATGGCCTCCATCCCAAATATTATGAAAAAGTCCTTGGGAGCAGGGCTTCTCAAGACTTATCTTTTGGAACACCGATGAAATTAGAATATCTGGCTGATTAAAAAAATTAGAGATAGCTGTTTAATGCCTATTTCTATTTTCATAACAATTATTTTTAATTAAAGGGGCATTTGTTTCAATGCCCCTTTAAAGTTTAGCGCTACCGCTTTGCGGCTCGCGGCAGTCGTACTGTTGGTCGGGATGACTGGATTGGCTTGTTCGCGCTGCTCACTGCGCCGCTTCGTCGTCGTTCAGGCGTAGCCTTCACCGGCATACTTACGTCTGCCTCTCCTCCTAGTCGCCCAGCTTCTGTCGCTGGTTCTAATTCCCCGCTTCGCGGTCTTTAAAAACAAAAAAACCGCCATAAAAGGCGGATTTCTGTTTTTATGGTCGGGATGACTGGATTGGCTTGTTCGCGCTGCTCACTGCGCCGCTTCGTCGTCGTTCAGGCGTAGCCTTCACCG
>CALXRR010000027.1 GCA_944390905.1 uncultured Alphaproteobacteria bacterium | reverse complement strand
AAAGCTATGACAATTGGGTTGACAGCGTCGATGCCAAGATTGACGCTTGGATCAACAAAGCCGGCACCGCCCTTGAAAATCTTGAACAAATGCCCTCCCGCGCTTGGAATAATGCCAAAAATAATGTTAAACAAGGCGCGGCCAAACTCCAACGCAATTTTAACGTCGGCAAACGCTTTGCCCGCATGGCTATCAACCGCAAAAAGAACCAAATCAACACTTGGGTTAAGGCTAAAAAGCAAGGCTATGACAATTGGGTTGACAGCGTCGATGCCAAGATTGACGCTTGGATCAACAAAGCCGGCACCGCCCTTGAGAATATTGAAAAAGGCATCCGTGAGATACCCGCTAATATCAAGAGCGCCGGCACCAAGGTTTTCAACCAAATGCGCGATTCGTTCAAAGCCGGACAAGCTCGCGCCAAAGCCCGTCAAGAGGCCTTAAAACGCCGCCGCAAACAGCAGTGGCAGCGCATTAAAACCGGCCTCAAAATGACCGCTAAAGGTACGGTAATGGTTATTGGCGGCATGGCCACGGTTATCGGCAAAGGCGCGGTCTGGAGCGCCAAACAACTCCGTCGCGGTTGGCAAAACGGCAAAAGAATAATCAACGGGATTAAACTTCCCGAGGTCAAAGGCCACCCTAACGAAAACAGCACTCTGCTTGACATGGCCAACGGTAATCTTGCTGATTTGAAACCAGAGCAAATTAAAAACCTTTATAATGAGCTAAAGAAATATCGCGACACCGCCCGCGGCAACAAATACGGCGATGCTTATTACCGCGTTTCAGCTTATTCGACAGAGCTTTTGAATGAGATTAAGAGCAAGGGCAAAGACGGCATCACCGATGAAAATGCCGCTAAAGTCGCCGCTTGGCTTGAGGTCAATAAAAACATCCAAGAGGAAGTCAACAAAAACCACGCTGTTGAATATGACCGCCGCAATGCCGAAATCGGAGAGTTTTTGTCAGAGCGCAAAGCCGAAACCCGCCCCGATAGAAAAGGCATCACCCTTACTGCGGAAGAATATGCCCCTTATAAAGCCTTTGCCGACCAGCTTGGCATGGAGGCCAATGCCTCTTTTGTAAGAGAATGCCGTGACGGCAAATTTAAGGACGCCTTTGATGCTTTTTCAGATAATTATAAGGCCAAAGGCGGAGACAAAGACGCCAAGCAAGAAGTCCAAGCAGAACAACAAAAAGAACAAGAAACCAAACAAGCCGAAGCCAAACAACAGGAAGAGCCTGTACCGGTAGTAGAGGCAGAGCAAAAGGAAGAACCGGCACCGGTAGCCGAGCCCTCCGCGCCTGAAGTACAGGCTGAAGCTGAGGAGACAGAAGCCACTAAACCCTCCAAGCCTATGGAGCGCCCGCGTCCCGCCACTCCTGAATACGAGGCTGAAACTCCTGCCTCCGCAAACGCAGAACAACCAACCAGCACCTCAAAACGCAAAGTGCAAAAGTCCAAATTGCGTAAGATTCAAGAATTGCGAGGCGTTGAAACCGCTCATAAATCAGCCAAACGAGTAACTATGGACAACCGCGGCAAATTCCAAGCTAAAGAGAATCAAGGCGAGGAAGCCCAACAGATTGATATGACATCTGAATATCTCCGCCGTGCAAAAGAACGCGCCTAAGCAAACGCCGTTCATCACTCTTTTGCAAGCCCCAATAGCTTCCTCTCCCATGCCGGAAGATGGCGACGGAAGCTGTGCCAGCTCTACGGGCATCGTGGTAGTATGGGAAAACTTCGTAAAATATTAACTTTTAGGTGGTATTATCACTCCCAAATAATAATTTATTGTTACCATAATGTTACATTTTTGCTATTTTGACAAAAAATATTGAAATTTATCTAAAAATACGCTAATATAGACATATATGGTAATACACAGCAGATTTTTAGGAGTACCGCAATGGCTGATGATAATGAATTCACTGAATGGCTTAGCGCCCACCGCAAGCTTTCTGCAGAACAGATTGCCTCTTTGACGAGTGTCTACAATCAAACTCAAGATATGAATGACATAGAGCTTTCTTATTCCGAAATGCTCCGCAAAAAAGAGGTTGAAGCCGAGGATGAACCGGTTACTGAAAACAATCCTAATAAACGGGACAATAAAAAGACCGGCCGCCGCCTTACTCCGACAGAGATTACCATTCTTGAGGAGCGCACCGGCATTCTTTTCCCGACCAACAATGTCCGCTGGGATGATTTGTCCCCCAATAGCCGCCAGATTTTGGAAGCTGCCGGTTATGGCGCTTCCGGCCGCACTCAGGATAATCAGGCCACCAATGACGGAGCCACTGTTACCGTAGATGAAGGCAATTCTGGTACCGCCAACACCAATGCCAATGATGATACCAATAATTTAAATACGGTTACCCCTAACGCCACCAATACGCCGAATACGCCAAATACTCCAAATACTCCAAATACGCCAAATACGCCAAATACTCCAAATACCCCAAATACGCCGAATACATCGGATACACCGGATGCTGACGCTTCCCTTGATGATGTAGAGCTCCCGACCATGCCGCTTGATGAAGCCATTCGCCTTGCTAATGGTGATTTGAACCAGCTTAACTTCTCGCAGATTCCCGTTATTTATAATACCTTGCGTGATGCTGCCGGTATTCCCAATTCTCCGGCCAACCAAGCCCTTGAAAACCTCCGCTTGTTTTCAGAACAAAAGATGGAAGAGGGCGCCAATCCGGAGCTTGTCCTCTCTATGGAAAACGCGCCGGAGCTCGGTGCTTGGGCTGAAATCAATAACGATGTCCAAAAAGAGATTAACAAAGGCGAGGCTCAAGCCGAAAAGCTTGCCCGCAATAAAGCCTTCAAGCAAAAACTGCAAGATTTTCTGGCACAATATGACCAAGACAATCAGTTATCCCATATTACTGACGCCTCAGCCGAAGAACTTGCCGAAAACTTTGAGCTCTTGGAGGACTTGCTCAAAACCTATGACCCTCTGGCTCGTGATGCTGAGGGCAAACTCACTGATTCGCGCTTTGCAAAGATTGCTGAGTTTTATGATGAAATGGAAATCAACAACGATGATGACAGCTTAGGCGTCGTCACCAATACTCAGCTCAAGCGTGAGATGGCAGACTTAGCCGTCCATGAGGCTGAAACCGAACTCTTAAAAGACCCGAAGTTCAAAACCCTCACCCCGGAAGCGCAACAACAAGCCCTCTCTGCAATGGTTTACAAAAAAATGCAGGAAGGCGTTGCCAACCTGATTTCAGCTGAAATGAGTCAGCAGTTTAATGCCGAAAACGCCGATCTTATAGCCAAGCTTGCCGATGAGAATCTTCCTGCTGATGAGCGTGAAAAATTAGCCCAGCTTTATGCTGAAAAGGCTCAAGCTTTTGCCAAGGCTCAAGATGAGCGTCTCCAAGCTCAAACTGCATACTTCACCGATGAGCCTGTTGCCTTGACTGAAGCTCAAAAGAATTACTTGAGCGCTGTTTATAAACAACACGGCCAAACCTTTAATCCTGAGACGACATGGAATGACCTTTCTGATGAAGAAAAGAAACTCATCGCTAAGGCCGCCAAAGAGGTCAAAGACCTCCAGCCTACCGAAACCCAGTTGAAGTCCGGCCAAGTTGTTAAACCTGAACCGTTTAAGACCACCGGTAAGACTGCGCTTTCAACCTTATATGTCCGCACTAAGAATGTTGAACATCTTAACAAGCGCATAGCTCATAAGACCGGCTTTATGAAGATGTGGGAAAAGGTCAAAGAGTTTGACCGCAAGCTCAGCAAATCTCACCCCAAACTTTGGGGCTTTGCGAAAAACTTTGCTTTGACAGCCACAGTAAGCTTGACGGTTGGCGCCCCAGGGGTAGCTTTGATTGCCGCTTATAAAGCCAACAAGGCTATTAATGTGGTTGCTAAAAAAGCCCAAATGGACAATATGGGCTTCTTCAAATACCTTAAGACTCACCCGCAAGAGGCGGTTAATACCGGCTTGGCAGTCGGCGGAGCTTTGCTCTCGGTCGGTTTTGCCGGAGCTGATGTTATGACTCATGGCTTGAGCTCTGTTGGCTTAGTCGGGCAGGGCGCACAATACTCCCTTGCACACGGTACCGGTTTGACTGATACCATATCGCAAATGGCCTCCAACTTCCACGGCAATTCGTTGCATTTGGCTAATCTTGATTTGTCACAAATGGCCGAAAAGGCAGGCAAAACAGCCACCAGCGCTCGTTTCTTGAGCCGCTTGGGCTTAGCCGCCGGCAACGCCGCCTCGGTAGCCGCCACGGTTTACAACAAACAGCGTACTCAAGGCGCCAGCAAGTGGAAAGCCTTCAAGGCCTCTTTGGGAGCCGGCTTGGGTTCTATGACTGGCATGGCAGTTTCTTTAGGTGTAGGCTCACTCAGCGGCGAACCGCACAGCCACCTTCCGGAAGCCCCCGAAGTCGATGTTTCCGGTATTACTGATCCGGAGTTAAAAGCACCGGTTATCCCAACTCCCAATCCGCCTATGCCGGAAGTTGATGTTGTTGATGATAACCCCAATCTTAAGGCTCCGGTAATTCCGTCACATCCGATAGATAATTCGCTGGTATCAGAGACTGATAAAGCCCTGTTTGATGAGATGATGGAGCGTAATGCCACTATTGCCCGCTCAGAGTTCAGTGGCAGCGCTGAGGCTCGCTCTGAGTTTGTTGAACAACAAACTGAAAAAGACTTTGCCCATTATCGTCAGTTGATGTCCTCCGGCAAGGTTGCGGAAGCCAACGCCTTCTTAAAAGACATGCACGAAAAAGCCGAGCACTATGAAGGCGAACAAGCCCGCACTCCTGACGCCGATGACAGCAAAAAGCTGACTAAACTTAAGCTTAACGCCCAAAAATCCTTTAATGATTATCAGGAAAAACTCCACGAAGCCGAGCTGAATCCTGATGATGAAAAGGCTCAAAAGGCGCTTGATAAAGCTCGTATGAAATATGCCAAATCTATGGTCAACTTGTCCGACCGCGAGTTCAAAGAAATGGCCGATCGTTATGAAAAAGCCGGCATCAACCCCGCTACGATAGAAGAAATCAAAGCCGAGAGGGACGTTTTGCGCAACGGCAAAGGCGCCGAGGTTCAAGAACTGGTTGATAAAAAAGTTGCTGGACTTGGCGTGTACGAAAAAAGCAATTTAGCCCAAGCCGCTTTGGACAACGCCAAAGCCCGAAACGGACGCTAAAACAAGCACAAGGCCGGAACAATCTCCGGCCTTTTTTATTAATCTTTACCCAAAACCGCCCAAAAATACAAAAATATTCAAAATTTGTCAAATTTTACTTGCAATTAACTTTTTTTTGTGCTATACCTATTGCAGTTAAAGCCAATAAAGATTAACGGAGTGATAGATAATGCAAGTTAATGAAGCTATAAATTTAATCAGATCAGGGGATGATTTGAGCTTTGCCCAAATCAAAGAAGCCCATGAAGCTTTGGCCGGACGTTTTTCCGATACTAAGGAATTTACCCTTTTAACGGTCATTGCTAACAAAAAAATTCAACAAATAGATACTAGTTTGTTCGGCATGAGCTTGGATGAAGCCATCGCCGCCGCCGAGGTTGTCAAAACCTTTACGCCCAAAAAACAACGTAATACCGAAGACTTTGAAAAGTTTTTGGGTAAGATTGAAGACCGCGTTGCCGAGTTAAAGGCTGAGGAACAATCCGCCGCTGAACAACCTAACGAGGCTCCGGCAGAAGTCCCGGCTGAGGCTCCTGCTGCCGCAGAGGATGATTTGCCCAGCCTTGAAGTCATCAACCGCAATTATGAGAGCATTTCTAAGGTAGTTGATAAAGTCAACCCTCTCGATGAAAATGATCCTTACTTTGCCGAAAGCCGCAACGGCCTTGAGATGATAGACGCTCGTGATGAAAACAATCAGCCCGCTGACATCAGCCCTTATTTGGTTGAGCAGGCTCGCATCAAGACCATGGCTGATTTGTTGACCTCAACCGAGACCGTGTCTGAAGAAACTTTCCGTAAACACTTCAAAAACAATATTGATGCCAACACCTTTAAGGTTTTGAGCGCAGATAAAGCCGCCGAGTTTATCAAAAACGGTGATACCAAGGGCATGGCAGCAGCTTTCAGCTCTATGGTCAATGACTTTACCGCCGGCGGCAAAAAGTCCAAACGTCGTGTTGATTATAATACCGCCATTGCGCTGATTAATACCGGCAATGCAGAAATCAACCGCTTTACCAACAAGCTTGAAAAGAAGTTTGGCAGCATTCCTGCAGTTAAGGATTTGCGCGCTCGTTTGAACAAGTTGGATACCAAACTTACCAAAAAATACGGCAAAGCTTATACCACCAGCCGCGATATTGTAAAAGGCATCAGTGGCATCGCTACCGACTTGGCTTTGGTCGGCTTAGCCGGAGCTACCGGACCGATTGGCTTGGGTATTTATTCGGTTTATACTTTCAACCGCAATGTTTCGCCTTATTTGCAGGCCTATGGTAAAGCTCATAACAAAACCGGTATCGGATTTATGGAGTTTGCACGTCAAAACAAACGTGATGCAAGCTTGGCCGGTTTGTATACTGTATCATCCATGCTCACCGGTTTGAGCGCGGCCGGCTTGGCTTACCACAATGTTGCCAACCAGCTTGGCAGCAACAATATTGACGCTTTAACTCGTTATATTTCCCACAGCAAGATGGGTGTTGGTTTTGCCAGTGTTATGGCTAAACAAGGTGTTGATGTTGTTAATGCTGTTAAACATGGCAAAAACGTTAAAGAAGCCGTCGGTAAGTTTGCTTTGGCAGCCGGTATCTTTGCGGTTGCCGCCGGTGGTCGAGAAATGTATAACCTTGAGCACAATAACGGTGACCTTGCTCACGGAGGCAACGGTGTCGACACCACCCCCGCTACAGGTACCGGTATTGGTAATATCATTATCAATGGTGATAATAACGAGGTCAATATCTTGAACGACCACAGTATTGATAACAGTACTCATATTGATAACAGTACTAATATTGACAACAGCACCAATACCAACACTACCATTATCGACAACTGTTGCGACCCGTGCCAAGATTGCCAACCTGTTGAAGAAGTTAATGACACCATAAAACCAGAACCCCGTCCGGAACCGGAGCCTGTTAAACCAGAGCCGGTAAAACACGAACCCGTGAAAGTGGAACCTGTTAAACCGGAACCGGTAAAAACCACTCCGACCATCAAGTTGGAGCCTCTGGAAGGTTCAATCCATGGTGTTGATGCTCCTGAAGCAGCTCGTCCTGATTTGTCAGATACCTCAGGCTTGCACCAAGCACCTCTTGGCAAGATTATTGAACCGACCATACCTGAAGTTACTGATTATACTCCGTACAAAGTTCCCTATAACGGAGTAGCACATTATGACAGTGCAACCGAAGCCCTGCATAATCACGCAGCTAACGGTATAGTTAATGAAGACGGCACCTACTTCGATTTAAATAAGTCGAATAGTCATGATCTTGACAAACTTAATGCTGAACTTCAGGCTTATTCTGAACAAATCAAAGAATGCCAGCCGGATAGTGATAAACCGTTAAACGTTCAGTCCAGCACCAAAGACGGCGTTAAAGAGTTTGATAACGTTAAACAATTAATCAAACAAACTCAATCTAAAGGCCGCTAAAGCTTAAACCCCTATCACTCCGGGTTTAACCGACAAAGCAGATGTTATCAAGTTAGCATCTGCTTTGTTGTTTATTTGCATGATAAAGCCCCAAATCTTAATTGTTTTTAAGTAAATAGAGTGTATAATCACGGCTAACTGAACCAAGTAAAATCGAGAACCACAATGAAGATGATAAGACCGATTGTCAATATCAGTAAGATTATAGAAAATTATGATGCCGTAATCGTTGGTTTTAACGGTGTTTTGAGCGACGGCGCCTCCATCAAACAAGAGGCGGTTAATGCTTTGATTAATGCCAAAACAAGGGGCAAAAGCATTGTCTTGTGCTCCAACACGGGGTTAAGAGTCTCTCAGTTGAGTGACTTCTTGGTTCAAAACAAAGTCCCGCTTAAACTCTTTGATGCCATAATCACCGCCGGAGAAATCCTGCACTACAAACTCAAAAAGCGTAGCGGTGAATACGCCTCTTTAGGGCGCAATTTCTATATTTTAGGCAGCCGTGACAACATAGGTGTCTTTTCTCAACTGGACTATCATCCGGTTTCTGATATTGAGCACGCCTCTTTTATCTATATGGATAGCGCGGCCTCAGCCGAAGATACACCCGATACTTACCTTCATGAGCTTGAGCATGCCGCAGCCTTGGGACTTCCGTTTGTCTGCGCCGGCAATGACACCTCCAGCTACAAAGACGGCAAAATCTGCGTTGCCTCTGGCACCTTGGCAGAACAATACGCCGTCCTTGGCGGCAGCATTTTGACCGTCGGCAAGCCAGATCCGGTCGTTATGGCTTATTGTATGGAAGCCATGCCCTCCAATATTACTAAAGACAAAATCTTGGTTATCGGCGACAACATGTCAACCGACATCAAAGGCGCCAACCTTGCCGGTTTTGACAGCGTTTTGGTTTCTAAGGGAGTGCATGTTAATTTTCTTGGTGAAGGCTATATTTCAGATGTCGCCAAAACCCGCGAATTATCGGTTAATATTGATGCTTACCCTGACTTTGTAATCTCCAACCTGCGCTGGTAGCCAATCGTTCTTTATTTAGCCAAGCTTTCGGCCAGCATCTGCAGCTCCAACCATTGGTTTTCAGCATCATCAAGCTCGTTTTTCTTCGCTTCCAACTCTTGTGTTAAAGCCGAGAACTTTTCCGGCGCTTCGGTATATAAAGCAGGGTTTCCAAGTTCGGTTTCGATTCTTTCAATTTCGAGGCTCAACTCGTCCACTTTTTGGGGCAGCACTTCCAACAAACGTTGCTGGTTGTAACTTAATTTTGCGCGCGGCTTTGCTTTTTCGTTGCTGTTTGATGGCACCTCAATCTTTTCTTTGGTCGGAGCCGATTGGGCTTTGGGTTTAATCGGCTGTTCAGGAGCTTTGCCTTTCAGCTTTTGCTCCAAATCCGAATATCCTCCGGGGTATTCCGTAGCACTTCCGTCTCCCGGCATATAGATTACTGAAGTCACCACCCGGTCTAAAAAGTCGCGGTCATGGCTTACGATTAACGCCGTTCCCTGATACTCGTCCAACACCTCTTGCAACAAGTCGATAGTATCCATATCCAAATCGTTAGTCGGCTCATCTAATACCAAAAAGTTTGAAGGCTTAGCCAAAGACAAAGCCAGCATCAAGCGGTTTTTTTCACCGCCGGAGAGCGCTGATACCGGGCAGTTTGCTTGCTCCGGCTTAAACAAAAAGTCTTTCAAATAAGCCACCACATGCCGATATTGTCCGCGCACATACACATGGTCGCCCTCATTGCAAAGCGTTTTCCACAGAGTTTTTTTAGGGTCAAGGTCGGCCAGATTTTGGTCAAAATAAGCCTCTTCCAGATTTTTGCCGATACGCACGCTGCCCTCATCAGGAGCCAGCCGCTTGGTCAACAGCTTGATAAGCGTTGTCTTGCCGGCACCGTTAGGTCCGACAATGCCGATTTTATTGCCGCGCATAACTTTGATTGAAAAATCCTTCACCAAAGTCCTTTCGCCAAAGCTCTTGGTCACACGCTTCGCTTCCAGCACCAATTTAGAGCGAGCATCGCCTTCCTCAATTTCCAGATTGACTGAAGCCGTCTGTTTAATTTGAGTTTTGCGCTCTTCGCGTAGCTTCTGGAGTTTTCGCAAACGCCCCATATTTCGTTTTCGTCTGGCGGTCACCCCTTTATGCAACCACTCGGTTTCGGCCTCAATTTTTTTGTTCAGATATTTTTGTTCAATAATTTCTTGATTAAAAACTTGCTCTTGCCACTCATCAAAGGCATTGAACCCTTTGTTGTTGCAACGCATAATTCCGCGGTCAATCCAAAATGTGGTTTTAGATACATTGTTTAAGAACATTCTGTCATGGCTTATGACTATAACCGCGCCGCTAAACTCCGCCACAATTTTTTCAAGTTTTTGGATTGTCGGCATATCCAAATGGTTTGTAGGCTCATCGAGCAACAATATATCCGGCTCGCCGATTAAAGCTTTAGCCAGTGCAGCTTTTCGCCGCTCTCCGCCAGAAGCCTTATCCGGAGCCAAAGTCGGCACAATTCCCAACTGCTCAATCAAAATATCAGCTTGATATTCAAGGCTGGCATCATTTTTTTCTAAACCGGCAAGCACCACGTCTTTTAAGGTTTTATAGTGGCTAAAATCAGGGTTTTGCTCCATATAAGCAACTTTAATCCCCGGCTGCACAAACATTTCACCTTCATCAGGTTCAATTACCCCGGCAATAATTTTGAGCAATGTTGATTTTCCGGAGCCGTTTCTGCCGACCAAAGCAATTTTATCAGCTCTGGATACCGCCATTTCAATATCCGAGAACAGTTCTTTTGGCCCGAAACGAAGTTTAATGTTTTTCAGTGTAAGCAGAGGAGGTTCAGACATTTTGACTACAAATCACCCTCAATTAATTGCAAACCTTCAATCTCCCACTCCAAGCCTTTAGCCGCCCATAAAAAGAAGTCACTGACTTTTTCTTGTTTTATGCCGATATGAGTTCCTATTGCGTATATTGAAGAAATTTCTTCATCAGATAGTTCATGGTTTGAAATAGCAACCAAAATCATCTCTCGCAGGATATATCGGCGCATTTTAATATCTTTGATTTTTTTGATAGCGGCGGCCGTTTCCTCTGCGGAGGAGAATTTTTTGATTTTTTTAATAGCCGATTCGCTAAAACCGAGTTCATTAATTCTGCTATTAAAATAATCCGTTTCTTTATTCTGGCTCAAATCCATAACAAAGATAAGGGCAGCGATAAAAATTTCTTTCTGATCTTTAGTCATAATTCCGATGATATTAGGCACGACAATCCTCATTTAATAAGTCTAGATACTGACATATTTATACAGAATAAAATAAAGAATTGCAAAACAAAATAATTTTATTATATAATACCCACAATATTTTTGTAAATTAAGATTAAGGAAAAGACCATGCCTTTAAAAATTGAATTAAAGCCCCATGAGAGTATTATCATCGGTGAAGCCTTGATAACAAATGACAACGAGCGTACTCGTTTTTATATAGAGGGCAATGTTCCTATTTTAAGAGAAAAGTTTATCTTACGAGAAAAAGACGCCAATACCCCGAGCAAGAGGGTCTATTTCATAGTCCAGCAGATGTACTTGTCCAAAAACATCAGTGAACTTCAAAAGATGTATATAGATTTTGTACGCGATTTGCAAAATGCAGCCCCGAGTCTAATCCCCTATACGGCAGCTATTACGGATAATATCTTGAGGGGAGAGTTCTATACAGCCATAAAATGCGCCAGTCACTTGGTTCAAAAAGAGGAAGAACTCTTCGGAACGACTCTCCATCCGGAAGATGAAAAATAATTTTTGCACATCTAAGCTGTTGAAATTGCGGCATAAGCTCTAAATGTGTTGCATAGTCCGAAAATTTATGGTAATATGTAACATATATTCTCAGAATGAGAGTATTATATTTTAACCACAGTAAATGGGAGAAAAACAATGTCTGATATATCATTAACCGCAAGCATGCGTTCTAACCTGCTTTCATTGCAGAATACTCAATCATTGATGGATACCACGCAGGAACGTCTTTCTACCGGAAAGAAGGTAAACTCTGCGATTGATAACCCGTCATCTTACTATACAGCGCAAAGCTTGACCAACCGCGCTTCCGACTTGGAAGGCTTGTTGGACAGCATGGGACAAGGTATTCAAACGATTCAAGCCGCCAACGAAGGTATTGAAGCTATTACCGACTTCGTACAACAGGCTAAAGCGGTAGCTAACACCGCGCGTGATACCGCCGTTAAAACCGAGCTTCAATCAGGTAAAGATTTTGCAGTCGTAGCTGAAGATACTGAAATTACCATTAAGGTCGGTGACAAAACCTATACCGCAACCCTTGAAACCACCGATTCAACCATAGATAATATCGTTACCAAGTTAAACGAGGCAGTTGATGCTGCTGCCGGCAAACTTGAAGATTCTCAAACTATCACCTTTGCTAAATCAGCCGATAATAAACGCATTGTAGCTAAATTAGCCGATGATGCAACAGTTGAATCTGTCAACGTTTCAGTAAAGGGTGCCGATATTGTCGCTATGAATGGTAACATCAACCCGACAGCTCGTGACAGCTCAGTAGCTCAGTTTAACGAAATCATTAGCCAAATTGACCAGATTGCCTCAGACTCATCTTACAAAGGTGTAAACCTTTTGAAGGGTGATGACTTGAAGGTAGTCTTCAACGAAGACCGTTCATCTTACTTGGATGTAAAAGGTACCAATGCTTCATCATCAGGCTTGGGCTTGGCCGCAGCCACCGATTGGAGTACTAATGACGCAGTAGATGCAGTAATCAGCTCTGTAGAATCCGCCATCAACCAGTTGCGTGATATGGCTTCAGAGTTTGGTAACAACTACTCCATCGTTCAAACTCGTCAAGACTTCACCGAGAACTTGATTAACGTTCTTGAGGAAGGTGCCGACAACTTGACCCTGGCCGATATGAACGAAGAGTCAGCTAACATGCTTGCTCTGCAAACCCGTCAGCAGTTGGCAATTAACTCACTCAGCTTGGCTTCTCAGGCCGCTCAGTCAGTATTGTCACTGTTCTAAAACGCTAACTAAATCAACCCAAGCCCCGCTTAGAACCATAATTCAGAGCGGGGCTTGTTTATATTTTGCAGAGCATCTTGTTTTATATAAATAAACTGCTATCATACATCTCACAATCAAGTTTACAAAAGGAGCTTAAAAATGCATAAGTTTCTGGCAATATTGTTAGCCGGTTCATTTTTGTCAGGAAGCGCTTTCGCCGCAGAAGTTACCACACCGTCGACAGAGCCCGCCGCGGCTGAGAGCACAAGTCCGGCTCCGGCAGATACAGCTTCGGCACCGCTGCCATCAGATAAAGAAGGCATTTTTTCGTTCCTTAATTTTTCATTGTTTAAAGACAAAGACCCAGCCCTCGTCAAAGAGGCCGAAACCAAACACGAAACATTCTTGCAAGTGCTTACTCGAAAGGCTAACGAAGGTAATGTTGATGCCCAGCTCAGCCTTGGCTATATGTATCTTTACGGTGATGAAGAAGCCGGAGTTACACCTGATTATGCCAAAGCCTTTGAATATTATTCATTGGCCGCCAACCAAGGTGATAATGTCGCTATTAATAACTTAGGGAGCTTGTATTACAGCGGAATAGGCACCAAGAAAAACCCATATAAAGCAGCAATTCTGTTCACTAAAGCAGCAGAGCTCGGTAATGTTGAGGCCGCAGTAAATCTGGCGTTTTTGTATTTGAGCGGCAGTGGTATCAGTCAGGATAATACTAAAGCAATAAATTATTTTATTAAGGCAGCAGACAGCCAAAATCTTACAGCACAATATATGCTTGGTTACGCTTATTACCGCGGTTTTGTAGTCCCGCAGGATTATAAAAAGGCTTTTGAGCTGATAAAGTCTCCGGCACAGGCCGGCTTTGATGAAGCACAACTGGTTATGGCCAAAATGTACCTTAACGGCGAGGGAATTACCAAGAACTATGGTAACGCAGTTAAATATCTTGGAGGCTCATTTATGCAGGGTAATGTAGAGGCCATGACCATGCTTGCTGATATTTTGGCGACCGGCACGGTTTATCCCAAAAACATTTATCAGGCGCATATTCTCTATAACATCGCCTCGGTCAAAGGCGCCGAATATGCTGCGTCTAACCGCGATGCACTTGAAAAATCCATGAAGATAGATGAGATACTTCAAGCCCAAGCCGAGGCCGAAGCCTTTAAGGAAACCCCCAAAGAGCTTACGACCTATATCCGTAAAACCTTTGGCAATAATATCAAGTCTTATATTGATGACCAAATGCCCAAGCCGGCAGAGATGCCCAAAACCAATCTTCAAAATCTCCGCCAACAGCAGCTTCCACCCCAGCCGGTAGTTCCGCAAACACCTGCATCTCCGACTAATGCAGCACCGCGCTTGGTATAGCAATCTTTGTATTTTATCGTTTAATAAAATGACTGCCTGAAAATACTTTCAGGCAGTCCAAGGAACATTTTATGAAAAAAACTATCTATAAGCTTTAGAACTTATATTTAGCACTCAAGATACCGGAATGATCTGTATAATCATCACGGAATCTACCTTCATAACCGGCACTCAAATCCCAAGCGTCATTGAGCTGTGCAGTCAATCCGGCACCGGCTTCAATACCGAAGCGGTCAAGCTCTTCCCCGTCGATTTGATAATAACTGTTTCCAATATTAACATTGGCGTTATTATCAGCATTCATCAGGTCATAAGTCATAGCCAAACGAGCTTCCGGACGAAGGCTAATGCCGTTTTCAAGTTCGATATTGGTATCAGCCTTAACTCCGATAATACCGGTCAATATATCAGAGTTTTCAGCTCCGACATGCTGTCCGGCGGTGTCGGTATAACCATCTTGTCTCAGATGAGCATAACGCAATCCGGCTTCCGGAGTAAGAGTGTAGTTATCCATATGGAAGTCATAACCGGTCATTGCCTGCAAGCCATAAGACTTAACATTATAGTCAGCATCTACGCCATACAAAATGTGTCTTTTTTCTGAGTAGTCAGACATACCATAAGAAGCAATACCGTTTACATACCAGTTAGAAGGTTTGTACTCACCATAAGCCATAAAGGTATGAGTTTCCACATCAGTATCACGGAGTGAAGCATCAATCTCACTGTCGCCATAAGCGTAAGCGATACCGGCTTTCAGCTGATTATTAATCTGCTTTTCAACACCCAAAGCAATACCGGTTGTGTCCATATCAAATCCCTGAGACTTAGAGCTGCCATCAAGTTCGCTCTGGTTAATGAGCAAGCGTACCCAAGTAGCCACACCATTGCCCAAACTATCACCGGAAGACTTACCCGCGGCCGAAGATGCAATTGCACCACCGCTCAAGCGAGAAGAAACCGCACCATAGACTTGATTCATCATCTGAGTCTCAGCGGTACGAACCATCGGAGCTGATGTCGGGGCAGCGGCTTCAGCCAAGGCAGCAGCACCACGAGCATTACCAGCTTGCATATTGTTATAAATATTTTCAGCCAGCAACTGTCCCATCGGGGTAGCGCCATTGGCGTCAGTCCAAGCTGCAGCAGCACCGGCAGCATTAGCCGAAACACCAGCCGCAACAAGCTTAGAAGCCATTGCCGCAGTGCTTTCTTTAGCTACGGTAATTTTGCCATCTTTATTAATGTTGGTTTTATAAACCAAGTTATCTTCAAATGCGGCATCTCCGTCAACTAAAGCCTGATTAATTGTGTCGCCGAGCTCAAGTCCGTTTTCATTAAGTGAAGTCAAGTCAGTGCCTTTGGCAATATCAAGCTTAACTTTGGTTCCTTCAGCAATAACGTTACCTTCGCCTGAGAAAGCACCGTTTACAACATCGCCGTCAGAATTGTTAGCTACGCCGGCTACCAAAGTAGCACCTTCTTGAGTTTCAATTTTAGTTGCAATATCATTCAGTCCGGCGTCAATAGTACCGGTAGAACCGACATTAATTAAAGTTGAGATTGTGCTTACGGCATTATCGGCAAATTTCAAGATACCGTCAACCACCGCATTAGTAGCAGTCAGGCTTATTGCATCAGCCTCCTCAATGCCTTGTTCTTCATCAGCAGAAACAGCTTCTTTAGAATCCATAACAAAGGTAGTCCCTTCGGCAACATTAATATTGGTAGCACTAGATTCGCTGCCCAGCAATTTTGTAACCGAGGTTGAGGCATTAATATTCAAATTATCGGTAGCCCCACTGCTGGTGTATTTTTGAATAAACGCGTTAGCGCCGTTGACGTTGATAGTACCTCCGGCATTAACATCAGCGTTAATGGCTCCGGTCACATTAATGACCGACCCATCAGCCGCCGTAATTGCATTATCAGAAACAAACTTTCCGGCTACATTGGTAACAGAACCGGAGTTCAAGCTGGTGGTACCATCAACATTCAATACTGCATTAGAAGCAATATTTGCAACAGCGCCGTCACCGGCCGTCAAAGCGCCGGTAGCAGTAGTCGAGCCGCTTTTAACATTCAAAGCCGCGCCAGCCAAATCAACATTACCGACCAACTGGTTACTTCCGGTCAGGTTAATCGCCGGCATAACAGCTGCAGTTGCGGCATTGATTTGTGATTCGGCTTGTTTTTGAGCCTCAGCACTTAATTGAGACCAACTTAAAGCGGTTCTTTCCTCATCAGCATTATAAGCATCGACTGCAGCTTGATTAACAGCCTCACCGGTAATGGTATTATAAGATGAAGGGTTGCTGAAATCTTTTGTTGTCAAGGTCAGGCTTCCGTCTTCAATGGCCGCAGCCAAAGCTTTGTCATCATCAATGCCCTCAAGTTTAGCTTGTCCTTCGGCAGTCAACTCGCCCTTCAATGCATTCAAATTAGTAGAATCATCGCTGCTGGCGGCAGTTTCGGCAATACTCTGCAAGTCTGAGCTGATTTGCGCAGCATTAACCGCCTCATTTGTGTTATAGGTAGTAACCAAGCTTTCGCCGCCATCAGCCAAGTCAGCGGTGGTAATATTGGTCAGTTTTTTAGCATATTCGGTCTGAGCCTCAGATTGAGCAGCAGCCACAGCAACCGAGCCGTCAACATCAATTGTACCATTGTTATCAGCAATCAAAAAGCTGTTGTCGACATTGATGGTGCCGCCGTTTACGGCAAAAGTACCTGCTTGGTCCATCTGTCCGGCCAACAGCATACCTCCGTTGGTCACATTAATAGTTCCGCCATTAACCTCTAAATCGCCATAAGCAGCCAAGAGCGAACCTTTATGATAATCATCGCGAGAATCATCGCTGCTGTCCGGCAGCAAAGCATTTTGTCCGCTGATATTAATAACAGCACCATCCTCAACGGTAACAGAGCCGAGCTCAATAGCTCCGCCGTCGGTAATGTTGTTTGTGCCTGAAATTGTAGCTTCACCGGTATTATAAGTATCAGATATTGTACCGAAGATACCGTTGCGGACATAAGTATCACCTTCCTGAGATACGCCGGAAATATTCACATCTTTGATAGTGTTATCCGCGCCTGATACATTAGTAACACGATTTTCCAGATTATTATAAGTACCTGAATAATCTTCAGCATGAGCCGGCAATGCGCAGACAGCGGCAGCGACTAATGCTGTTGAAAATAAAAGTTTGTTTTTCATATGATTAAACTTCCTTTTTTGTTTTAATTTAAAATAAACAAAACCACCTGCGAAAGGTGGTCGGAGAGTTCGAAAATCATATCCCTATAAATGACTCTTTTAACCTTTAAAATCATAACTTTTCAGTCATGTTTCTGAACATTCGTTAAAAGCTCCCCGACCCGGGTCGGGGATATAACGCTATCCGTTTAAACCTTAAACGGATAACTTAACGACATTATATCCTAATGCCGATAGGGAATAAGAGCTTTCGACAGCTCCGCACCTTGGTGCTGACACAATCCTCGACTGTGTGTAAAAAGATAATACAAAAAGAAATATTAATTTGCAATTAAAAAAATAAAAAAAATCACAATTAAAAATTTTATCCGGCATCATCAGCAGCCATAAAGCAAGCATAAGTTTATATTTTTATCTGCTCAATGCTTTTAGCCAAGCCGGATTGGTCATCAGTTTCCACCATTATTGCATACAGCGTTCCTTTGCCCTTGGCAGGAGACAACCTTCCTCCGGTATATCGTCTGGCCAAACGATTAATCGGCTCGTCGACTTCAAACCCCAGAACAGAGTCATAATTTCCGCACATTCCGACATCAGTAATATAAGCCGTCCCTTTGGGTAATATCCGATAATCAGCCGTAGGAACATGAGTGTGAGTCCCAGCCACGGCAGACACACGCCCATCCAAATAATACCCGAAAGATATTTTTTCAGAGGTTGCCTCGGCATGAATATCAACCAAAATAGCATTAATATTCCGCCCCAGGGTGTAGTTTTTCAGCAGCTTGTCAATTGCCTGTACGGGGCAGTCTACCGCTTCCATAAACAGCCGTCCCAAGACTTGTGCAACCAAAATTTTGCGTCCATCAGGCAAGGTTATTTCTACGCTTCCGTGTCCCGGCAGATTTTCCGGATAATTCAAAGGGCGAATAATTTTTTTAGATTCGTCAAGGAAGGGGATGACATCACGTTGCTGCCACACATGGTTTCCGGTGACTAAAGCGTCGATTCCGTGAGCTAAAAAATCGCGGCATATGCCTGTGGTCACGCCAAACCCGTGTGATGCATTTTCCACATTTACAACAAACACATCAGGTTTCATATCTTTTCTGATATAATCGGCATTTCCAAGTACAGCTTCGCGCCCCGGACGCCCGACCACATCTCCGCAATAAAATATTCTCACAAGCACCTCGTATTAACAAACAAAATCCCCGAAGGGATTTTGCTGAAAGGAGTTTAAACGAACAGCGAGGAGAGCCGTCACAGCCGTATCTTGTGTATTCAACACGAACCGCTGTCAACTAGGTGGGCACCATATAAACAAACCACGATTTGTTCAGAGACAGTTCCCTATAAAATAATGTTGGCTCGGGTGACTTACGGAAACTACGAACCGGACAGCGCCTCCTCTATGTAATAGAGTCTACAATGATTCTATTTTTTTTGCAACAGTTTTTAAACGTTCGGAGAGATTATTTATACTTTTTGCTAGGGCCGTATCGATTCTTTTTAAGTCCTCCTCGCTTGCCGCCCCCACATCCTGCACCGGCGCACCTTTTCTAAGGTCTTCAACTTCATCGGCCAATAATAAGCCAACCATTGCTAACAGCATATTTTCATTTACCTGCTGTCCTCCGTTAGTCAGCATTTTAGCCTTTTCATCCAATACACGAGAAAGCTGGATAATATGGACTTCTTGTCCGTCCTCACAAGCTACGGCATATTCTCTGGAATTAATTGTTATTGTTACTTGAGCCATCTTGTTCCAATACTGAGTTTAGTTTGTTAATAACCGATTCCATTCCCTGCAAAGCTTTAAGAGACGATTCTTTCAGAGCATTAATTTCCTTATCTTTTTGAGCACAAGCCAATGCGTTAGCCTCAGCATTTTGCATTACCTTTTTTTGAGCCTCATCTAAAGTATTTTCAATAGAAATAATCAGATTATTGAGCTCGACCAGTGCCTCAGCAGTTAAAGGTAAATCAATTTTTTTCTCGTCCATGACAAATTTTTCTTTCTTTTCAAGGAAAATTCTTGTAGTATTCTAACACAAAAATAAAGTATAAAGGTCTAATTTCAAAATTCAAGCATCAAACCAAAGATATGCCAAAGTTTATTGTAAATATTACCGACATAGCCCAAACCCCGACGGATTGCCAAGGAGTAGGGTGCTTTGTTGTGGATTCGTCTTTTCCAAAGGCGGATATACAGCGTTTTGCTTCTCAAGCGGATGGTGCTTTGCTGCTTGTCAAAGGCGAGGGCGCGGTTGCTTGCTGTAATCAGCTTGAATTAGACGGTGTATTGCTTGATTTGAGCACGGATGACACTCCGGTCAAGTCCTTAAAATCCGCACAAAAATCACTTGGCAAGGATAAAATATGCGGCGTCATCAGCCGCAATCGCCGCCACGAGGCGATGCTGTTGAGCGAGTGTGAGCCTGATTTTTTGTGCTTCAAAATTTGGTCAGCCGGTGAAGAAGGCTTGAAAGAACTTGTCGCATGGTATAACGAGCTGTTTTTAATCCAGTCTGCCGTTTTTGTCTGTGACGAAAAAGCCGACTTTAAGAGCTATGCGACGGATAATATCATAATTGATGACAAAATTTATAAAAATTTTTGTTGCCAAAAATAAAAGAATGGATTAAATTCCACACCAAATCCCACTTAAACATCGTAAATATGGAGAAAATATATGAAACAATTAGCAGGATCAATCAGAATTGGTTGGGTAATTGAGTACAAAGGCAAACCCTGGACTATCGTTAAAGCCGCTCACATCAAACCCGGCAAAGGCGGAGCCTTTATGCAGGTTGAAATGAAAGCCGTTGAAGAAGGTACCAAAACCAACGAACGTTTCAGAACCGAAGATACCGTTGAAAAATTGATGGTTGAAGAAAAAGACTGCCAGTTCTTGTTTGAAGATTCTACCGGCTTGACTTTTATGGATAGCGAGACCTTTGACCAATTTACTCTTCCGTCTGATATTTTAGGCGATTCTCGTCCGTTCATGACTGATGGCATGGCTGTTATCATCAGCTTTATTGACGGCCGCCCGATTTCAGTAGAGCTGCCGCTGCAGGTTGTTTGTACCGTAGCTGAAACCGAGCCTGTTGTTAAAGGCCAGACCGCCGCATCATCTTACAAACCGGCAATCCTTGACAATGGCGTCCGCGTAATGGTTCCTCCGTTCATCGGCGCTGGTGATAAAATTGTTGTCGGTACAGCAGAAGCCAACTACGTTGAAAGAGCAAAATAATGTCTTATTTGTCGCTTAATCTGAGCAACCTTATCGCCGCCGTTAAAAAGGCCTCGTCCTCTTTGGACCGCGACTTTAGTGAGATTGAACAGCTCCAGTCTTCGGTTAAAGACTATCGTACCTTTGTAATGAACGGTTATAATAAGGTTGAACGGGTCTTAAAGCAGGAACTCTCCCGCCTCCGCCCGAATTACGCCTTTGCCGAAGACGGCAAGCCCCTTCCGCAAGGCGGTTATTTTGTAATATCGCCAATAGGCGGGCTTAGCAACTTCATTCATGGTATTGCAAAGTTTTCGGTATCGGTTGCCATGTGCGAAAATTCTACGACCATAGCCGCCGTAGTCTACAATCCGGCCTCTGATGAACTGTTCTTTGCCGAGAAAGGCATGGGCGCTTATAAAGAAGGCTTCCGCAATCATGAGCGTTTGCGCGTTTCCGCCCGCAAAGAGCCGACAGATGCTCTGGTCGCTTTTGCCTCATCATCAAGCGCGGCAGATTTAATGCTTCAATCACAACACAAGCTCAACGGCCATGTTTCAGGCTTGAGGCTTAATGGCGATTCTTCGCTTGATTTGGCTTATGTCGCCTCCGGTAAACTTGATTCGTTTATCGGTTATGGCTTGGGTTACTCAGAACTTGTTGCCGGAATGCTTTTGGTTAAGGAAGCCGGCGGTTATATCTATGAGCCTGCGCAAAAAGATATCCGCACCGAAAACTTGGATTCCGTAATTGCCTCCGGAGATATCTTCGCCGTTAATGCAAATTTAAACAACAAGTTGTATGACTTATTAAATAAATAGGTTTAACCAACTTTAGGGAAAAAGAGATGCGTATAAAATTTACAGCACTGTTACTTGCCGGAATCTGCTTTGCTTCAGGCATCAAAGTTGCCGGCGCCGAGGATGTCTATGTCGACTTGTCGGTACTCAATGACTTGCAGCCCGGCTATGTCGGCCAAAGTGCATCGCAGCCTCTTTTTCCGATTGTTGAAAAATCATCTTTGAGTATTGTCGAAGGCAATCCCGCTCCGGCTCCCAAGCCTAAAAAGGCTAAAAAAATCAAAAAAGCTAAAAAGGTTGCTAAACCCCAACCGGTAGCCAAGCCGGTTGTCGATACGCCTAAGGCTGTAGAACCAACCACAGCCAAGGTTGTTGAACAGGTTCCAGCCAAGGTTGCTGAGCCAACTGTCGCTCCACAACCTGCACCTCAGGCTCAACCCGTAGCCGAGGCCGCGATTCCGCTTCCTGCCAAACCGGAAGTTCCGGCTCCGAGCCTAAATCCTGCAGGGTCTGAAGCAAAGCCCAATGCTTTAATGGATTCAATCCAACGCAGTCAGGATAGAGCCCAAAAGGTTATGGATGATGCTAATGCATCACTTTCACAACCTCAACAGCCATCAGCTCCGGCAATTGAGGGGGCTGCTGCTCCGCAAAATCCGCAGCTCAACCAGCCGGCACCGGTATCACAGCCGACAGTTTCACAAATTGAGACTAATGATGTTGAGGAAGGCCTCGGCCTTGAGCCCAACCCTCAAACTCCGGCTAATTCGGGCGTCTATGCTCCTGAAGTCGCACCGGTTGTTGCAGCTCCGTCGTCTTCTGATACAAGCAATACGGCTGCTCCTGCGGCTGCGCCCACAGCCAGTGCTGCGCCTAATGCCTTGTCCTTTGCTCCGGAAGAAGATGAGCTGAGCGCCAACCAACAGCAACAACTGGATACGATACTTTCCGGTTTTGTTAATCCTAACAAAAACAAAATCGCTATTACCTCATATAATGTCGAGGGTGGCGATGATGTCTTCCGCCGCAAACGTATCAGCCTCAACCGAGCCACGGGAGTTAGGTCATACTTTTTGAATAAGGGCTACAAAAATTTCAGTATTAAGATAGTCAATATTCCATCCGGCGACCCCCGAGCCGATACGGTTGATATTGTTGAATTGCAATAATGCTACAAAGAGCTGATTTCCACCAGCTCTTTTTTTATTTGGGGCGTATTCTCCTCCTCACAATGACAATGATTATACTTTTGAAACCTAAAAAGCAAGTACAGGGCGAACAGTAGTATAGTTGTCGTTGATGATGGCTTGGTTACCCTTATCATAGTAATCCATACTAAAATAACCGTTCATAGTAGCAGAGAAGAGCCATACATCTCCGGAGCTATATTCAGATGATGATGAAACCCACTCGTGAAAAGTATCTCTTTGGGCTGAAACACGTCCTAGAACTGTACCTCCGGCAGTAGCGATACCGGCATTGACTTTGGCAAAATTGGTGGAATTGTTGATATTATTTAATAATCCACCTGATGGTAAACACCAGCTTTTACCAGTTGGTGTAGCGGTCGGTTTATAATTTTTAGCAGCCCATGCTGCCGGATATTTTGAACTGTTACCATACGCAGTAATAATATCCGTATTGGTACAGCTGGCTTGTACGTCAGTCAGACATGATACTGATGTACAGTTGGCAATCTCAGAGATATCTAGGTAGTTTCCCCACCTAAGAACATTCAGAATCGGTTCAATTGCAATAATCCACCCATTCTGGCTGACTGATTTTTCATAGATTACCACCCCTAGTACAGTCTTTGAACTTAATTTATCTAATGAACAAGTGCCGTCGCTGTAATACAAAGCACCGATGACACAGTTAGTCTTGTAATCATATTCACATTTTAGAGAGGTCGTATTCCATGTAAAACCATCAGAGCAAGAGCAAAAATTATATTTCCCATTGCAATCCTTACCACCGCCACCGGTCTGGTTGGTGCCGGTGCAGGCGAGAGTAAAGCCAAGGTCATTGCAGATTTCCGATTCGGATTTGAAGCAAGCCCATTTGTTGCCAAAGGGGCATTTGACGCCGCTGCCACCGGAGCAGCTTGTTTCAGTATAGCCCAAAGTTGCGCAATCTTGGGTAGCGACACACTGGGCTGAGGTTAAACTTGGGATTAAGGACAGACTTGTCCCGATAAGTAAATATTGAAATTTCATAATTAAAGCTCCCTTGTGTATTTTTACATAGGAGCAGTATAACATAAATTTTTATTTATTTCAATTATTATTTTCAAGCAAGGACAAAAACTCAATGGCGGCACAATGCGAACGTAGT
>CALXRR010000026.1 GCA_944390905.1 uncultured Alphaproteobacteria bacterium | reverse complement strand
CTGCAGATTCAGAATACCACTTTGGCGCCAAGGTTGCAAGCGGTTTTTGATGTAATGGTGAAATGTGGATTTTCAAGTGGAAATGGCGGCATTTAGTGCCGTCTGGCTAATTTTGTCTAGCTGATTGGGGCGGTGAAGGGGATTGGAGGGGGGGGAGGGCTGGATTGGAAGTAAGGCGTAAAGGAATGAATAAAGAGGAAGGTAGGCAAATGTTGAGAAAAATAAATTAGTACGGGGATGTGGAGAGTTAATTGCTCCGGCTTAAGCCGGAGGCACAGGCTGTGTCAGCTTGTGGTAGATGTTTTTTTGTGAATAAGGTTTGCGTTATTTGGCTAATTTTGTCTAGCAATTTGAAGGGAGGAGGTTGGAGTTGGAGGATGATGAAGGAGTGCAAGGATTGGAGGGAAGGGGAAGGCAAAAGCGAAAGAACAAAACAGTGTACGGGGATGTGGAGAGTTAATTGCTCCGGCTTAAGCCAGAGGCACAAGCTGAAACAGCTTGTGGTAGATGGTTTTTTGTGAATAAGGTTTGCGTTATTTGGCTAATTTTGTCTAGTGGATTTAAGAGGAAAGGCATTAAAGAGAGAAAGCAGTTGGAGGGGGAAGAAGAAGGGCAAGGGTGGTGGGAAGGGGAAGGCAAAAGCGGAAGAACAAAACAGTGTACGGGGATGTGGAGAGTTAATTGCTCTGGCTTTCGTCGGAGGCACAAGCTGTGTCAGCTTGTGGTGGATGGTTTTTTGTGAATAAGGTTTGCGTTATTTGGCTAATTTTGTCTAGTTGATTTAGGTGATGTCGGAGAGGGGAGGAAAAGGGGCAAAAATTAAAAAAAATAAATGCCGGCGCTTGCGCGTCGGTGCTGCCCTCTCCCGACGGGCAGCCGTCGACAGCTTCCTGCTTAGGAGAAGGGACGGTTGGGGGAAATTTTGGTTTACTTTTTTTATTATCAGTTATAAAAGTTAGCTAAGAAGTATTATTAAAACATATTATTAATTTAAATTAAGTGCTTATGAATATTTTTATGACTAAAAAAAATTGTGAGGTTACAAAAATAGAACCGATAACAGATGGTTGGATGTTATATCCGCTGGATAAAAAGGCTGAGCCGGTGTTTATCAGTAACAAAAATTATGCCGATAAAATGCCGCCGTTTTTTAAGTATCCGTGGCAGAAGCTAAAGCTAGAGGTGACGGAAGTATTGGACTTTCAAGTCGCAGCCGTGCTCAATGGTGTGACCCTGTTTGAAATTAAGGAGGAAGATTATCCGCCAGAAATCAAAGAGAAGTTGAAGAAAGACGGAAGCAAGAAGATGAAGAAATTAAGGCCGCATTGGTAGAGTATTTACAGAAAATGCCGGTTAAAAAGGTTGCGCTTTGGGAAAATGATTTGAGTAATCTGAAAGTGTTTTTGCGGTTGCATTGCTTTAGGGGCCAAGGAGATAAACTTTAATGAGGGAGTTTGTAACAAAAAGTTCATAATTTTAGGGCTTGTAACGACTCGGATTTTGTGGTATAGTTATTAATGTAAAACATTATAATTATATATACATTATGGAAACAAAAAATATTAAAAAACAGGCAGTGAGAACAGTAAAAACAGTAGCAAGAAAAGCTAATCCTAAAAAGATTATGCGTAGAATTCAGGAAGACCAAAGGGTATTTGCTGATTTTGATCTTCTTGCAGATTGTTATTTATCACCGCTCAGCTGCTAAACAATTGGGAAGGCTCTCTGACATTTTTTATATGATTTCATATAAAAAAACAGGGAGCCTTTTCTGCGTTTAAAAGTCATGAAAATACAAGCATAAATTGAACAAAATGAATCGATATTTTGTGGCGGCTATTAATCTTTATTTTAGATATTTGCCTTATATTGTGAGGTAATTATCTTACAACAGTTAGGGTGGGCCGATGTTATATTCTTTGCTCGATTCAGTTTTTGTTTTGGATTCAATAGTTTATCGCAGCGTTTGGGCTTTTTTTACCGCACTGGTCGTGGTGTTGGCAAGCGGTGGACGCGTTATCGGATTTTTGAAAAAACATCAGGGAAAAGGGCAGCCTATTCGTGAAGACGGCCCAAAAAGCCATTTGGAAACCAAAAAAGGCACACCGACGATGGGCGGTTTGATGATTTTGGGGTCTTCAATATTGGCGGTGTTGTTATGGGCTGATTGGGAAAATTTGTTTGTGGCCAGTGCGCTGTTGGTATATGTGGCTTATGCGATTATCGGTTTTGTTGATGATTATGGAAAAGTCAAGAAAAACAGCACTACTTCTTTATCAGGCAAGCTGCGTTTGATGATTGAGTTTTTGATTGCGCTGGTTATTGCTGCTGCGGCTGCTTATAATACCCAAGAGGGGATACGCTTTGAGCTGAGCTTGCCTTATTTGAAAAATGTGGCGCTTAACCTTAGTTGGTTTTATATTCCGTTTGCGATGTTTGTGATTGTCGGAACGGCAAACTCCGTGAACTTGAGTGACGGTTTGGACGGCTTGGCCGGAGGGTTGTGCGTGGTGGCCTTTTTGGTGTTTGCGGTGATTGCTTTTGTGGCTGGTTCGGAGTTCTCACAGTATTTTATGATAATGCCGGTGGTCGGTGTTGATGAGTTGGCGGTGGTTTGTGCCGCTGTGGTTGGCGGATGTATTGGGTTTTTGTGGTTTAATGCGCCGCCGGCTAAGA
This sequence comes from uncultured Alphaproteobacteria bacterium, assembly GCA_944390905.1. GTDB lineage: Bacteria > Pseudomonadota > Alphaproteobacteria > RF32 > CAG-239 > HGM16780. Next base: position 21,396 of record CALXRR010000026.1, on the reverse strand, counting down.
TATTTATGGGTGATACCGGTTCTTTGGCTCTGGGCGGATTGCTCGGAAGTGTGGCGGTGATGACTAAACACGAGATTGTCTTGGCGATTGTCGGCGGAATTTTTGTGATTGAGGCTTTGTCGGATATTATTCAGGTGTTTTGGTACCGCAGAACCAAGCGGAGAGTGTTTTTGATGGCGCCGATTCATCACCATTTTGAACAGCTGGGCTGGAAAGAGACTACCGTAGTGCTGCGTTTTTGGATTGTGGCTTTTATGCTCGGAATCATTGGTCTGTTGTCTTTGATGCCGGTCGGAGAGTAAGCCGTGATTAATTTTTCAAGAAATAGTCGGAGTATTATCAACAACTGGTGGTGGACGGTAGACAAGGTCTTGCTGAGCTTGATTACGGTCTTGATTGTGTTTGGAATATTCTTGAACTTTTCGGCAAGTCCGGCGGTGGCAAACCGTATCGGTGCGGATACTTTCCATTTTGTAAAAAGGCAGTTGTTTTTTATTCCGATTGCATACCTGTTGATGCTGGCGATCTCTATGCAGGGGTTGCGGACTATTCGCCGAATTGCTATTGTCGGTTATATTGCCGTGCTGGGGTTGATGGTGCTGACTTTGTTTTGCGGAGAGGAGACCAAAGGTGCGTCTCGGTGGATTAGGATTTTGGGATTTTCGCTCCAACCGTCAGAGTTTGTGAAACCGGTGTTCGCCGTGGTGGCGGCTTGGTTGTTTGACGGGCAGAAGCGGCATCAGGATTTTCCGGGGGATATTTTATCAACCGGATTGTATGTGTTGACGGTGGCTTTGTTGCTGTTGCAGCCAGATGTCGGAATGACTATCGTGGTGACGCTGATTTGGGGATTCCAGTTCTTTTTGAGCGGATTGTCTTTGATGTTTGTCGGGGTGATGGCTTTTGCCGGAATCTTGTTTATTGTCTTGGCATATTTTATGTTTAGCCACGTGCATACGCGTATTGACCAGTTTTTGGCATCGGGCGGAGAGCTTAGCTATCAGGTCAAAAAATCTTTGGAGGCTTTTTCAAACGGGCATTTCTTCGGGCTGGGGCCGGGAGAGGGAATCGTGAAGGTAAATATTCCCGATGCTCATACCGACTTTATTTTTGCGGTGGCAGGTGAAGAGTTTGGAATGTTTTTATGTGTGATTATTATTGGAATTTATGCCGCGATTGTTATACGCTCAATGAGTATCTCTTTGCGGGAGAATAATCTGTTTATTATTCTTTCAACGGCCGGATTGTCGGCGTCGTTTGGGATTCAGGCGCTGATTAATATGGCTTCAACCATGCATTTGATGCCGACCAAGGGAATGACGCTGCCGTTTATATCTTACGGAGGGTCTTCGTTGTTGGCGACAGCGCTCGGAATGGGTATGCTTTTGGCGATTACGCGCAAAAATGTTCATGCGGAGGATAAAGATGAAGATAGCGAGCTCTAAGCTTAATGATAAGTTGATTTTTTTGACGGCAGGCGGTACCGGCGGGCATGTGTATCCGGCAGAGGCTTTGGCCGAGGAACTGAAAAGAAGAGGTTTTGATTTGGCTTTGGTTACAGATGCCAGAGGCAAAAATAACTATAAAGGTACATTAGGAGCTATACCTAATTATGCCGTGAAAGCCGGAGCTTTGGTTGGAAAATCACCTTGGTTTAAGTTGATGAGTTTGTGCAAAGTGGGTATCGGAGTGTTGCAGTCAATTGCTCTGCTCTTAAAACACAAGCCGTGTTGTGTGGTGGGGTTTGGCGGATATGCTTCTTTTCCGTGTTGTGTGGCGGCAGTGCTCTTGGGAATCAAGTTGGTGCTGCATGAGCAGAATTCGGTAATGAGCCGGACTAACCGCTTGTTGAGCAAATATGCGGCCTTAGTGGCGCAGAGTTTTAGAAAGGTGAAGTATGCTCCGACAAATGTAAAAAATATTGTGACAGGAATGCCAATTCGGGCAGCAATCGCCGAGCTGTATAATCAGCCTTATCCGATGCCGGAAAACGGAAATTTTCAGCTATTGATTTTGGGCGGATCGCAAGGGTGCAGAGTGTTTAGTGATGTTTTGCCATCTGCAATTGCGGAGTTGGATAGTGATATTTGCTCCAAAATGAGCATTGTTCAGCAGTGCCGTGAAGATGATGTGGAAGTGTTGGAGCATGGTTATAAGGGATTGCCGTGCAAGGTAAAAATTGCGCATTTTTTTGATAATATGCCGGAGTTGTATGCAAAGTCGCAGTTGATTATTTCACGCTCGGGGGCATCGTCCGTGGCGGAGATTGCGGCGGTGGGAATCCCCTCAATCTTGGTGCCGCTGCCGACGTCGGCCGATAATCATCAGATGTCAAATGCCAGAGAGCTGACTGATGTTGAGGGCGGAATCTTGATGGAGCAGAAAGATTTTGCGGCCACGGAGTTAAGCCGGTTGTTGACAGACTTAATCCAAAACCCGCAAAAGCTGAAGCAAATGGCGGAAAATGCCAAGAAGGCTGCAATTACCGATGCGGCAGTGCGCTTGGCGGATGCTATCCAAAACGAAGTGATTAATCAGAAGGCGGAAAAAGCTAATGCTTAAACAAGGTGTAATGGAAGTTTTGCCTAAAGTCAGAGGCGTTTATAAAATAAATGAGCCTTTGTGCCGGCATACATGGTTTGCGGTCGGAGGGCCGGCTGAAGTGATGTTTGTGCCATGTGATGAGGCTGACCTTGGTGCCTTTTTGCAGGGGTGTCCGGCGGAAGTGCCGTTGTTTGTTATCGGCGGCGGTTCTAACCTATTAGTGCGCGACGGTGGAATTGACGGTGTGGTGATTAAGCTGGAGGCTCCGGCATTTAAAAAAATTGAGCTCAACGGAAATATTTTGACTTGCGGAGCCGGTTTGCGCAATGTGGAGTTGCAGAAGTTTTTGGTGAAAAACGGAATCGGCGGGCTGGAGTTCTTGTCTACGATTCCGGGGACCATCGGTGGTTCGGTTAGGACTAATGCCGGATGTTATGGCAAAGAGGTTAAAGATGTGCTGAAAGCGGCGAGAGTGGTCAACCGAAAGGGTGAACTGTCGGAGGTGAGTGCTGATGAGTTGCATTTGACTTATCGTAACAGCAGTTTTCCCGAAGACTGGATTATTACCGCGCTGGATTTTGAAATACAGGAGGAAGAGCCTGAAAAGGTATTGGAGACTCTAAATCATCAAAAAATGCAGAGGGAGGTCTCACAGCCGCATAATGTTAAGACTGCCGGTTCTACCTTTAAAAATCCCGAAGGGAAAAAGGCTTGGGCTCTGATTAAGCAGGCCGGTTGTGCGGAGTTAGCTGTCGGCGGAGCAAAAGTATCTGAGCGGCATGCTAATTTTTTGGTGAATGCAGATGGGGCTTGTGCTCGTGATATTGAAAATCTGGGTGAAGAAATTGTGCGTCGGGTGTATGAAAACTCAGGCATTAAGCTGGAATGGGAAGTTAAACGAGTAGGAAAGCCCTAAGAGATTATGGAACAAGATACCAAAATAGCCAACCAGTCTCAACTGCAAGCTCCGGTGTCTTTGCCGACGCAGGTGTTTTTGCCTTGCGATTGGCCGTATCGGATGCTTGGAAATGCCATGATTTTGGGTGTGATTTTGTTTTTGGCTTCAATAACGGTGACCATTAAAACTGACCTGATTAACAAGCAGTTGCTTAGTTTGCAGGACTCTTTGATGTTGGCGGCAGGCGAGCTGGGGCTGGTGGTAGATGATGTGATTGTTGAAGGCAGAAAGCGTACGCCGGTGGCGGTTTTGAATCAGGCTATCGGGGTAAAACGAGGTGATAATCTGCTTAAGCTGGATTTGGACGCTATTCGCTATAATTTGGAACAGCTCCCTTGGGTGCGTTCGGCAGCGGTTCGAAGGTCTTTTTTACCGAATGTGATTCAGGTGGCTTTGGAAGAATACAGCGTTAAATGTTTGTGGCAGTTTAATGAGCGTTTTTATCCGATTGGTGAGGATAATAATGTGATTGAGGTCGATGATTATGTTCCGGATAAGCCGTTGTTGCTGATTGTGGGTGCAGGAGCACCAGAGCATGTGAATGAGCTGCTGGAGGCGATTGATGACGGGAGCGATATATTCAAAAGGGTTAAGGCGGCCAATTTTATTTCGGAGCGGCGCTGGGATATTATCTTAGATGATATTGAGCGTGGGATTACCGTTAAAATGCCGGAAAAGGGAATCGCTGAAGCTTGGAAAAAATTGCATAAATTAAATGAGAGCAAGAATATTCTTAAACGTAAATTAACCAACATTGATTTACGATTGGAAGGAAAAGTAATCGTAAAGTTGGAAAAGTCGGGTTCTAAAAAGGCTAAAAAGCTCAAATCCGTTAAAGAAAGCAGACTCTAGAGGTGATAGAAGTGACTCATTCATTTAATCGACTAACCACAGTGGCGGCACTAGACATTGGTTCTTCCAAGGTTTGTTGTATTATCGCCAAGATTAGCCGAGACAAAAGAATTAATGTCGTCGGGTATGGGTATAATGCCTCAAAAGGTATTAAAAACGGCATTATTACAGATATCAACCAAGCTACGCTTTCGGTTTGCAATGCGGTTGAAACGGCAGAGCAAATGGCCAACGAACGTATAGACCGCGTCATTGTCAATGTTTCAGGCGACAAAATCAAAAGTGTGATTAAAAGCGCTTCAATCTCAATTAATAAGAATCGACCGATTAGTGAAGTTGATATTAATAAAGTGATTGAGAAAGGAATCCACAAAATTAATGTGGAGGGTAATGAGCTGATTCACTGTCTGCCGATGAGTTATCGTTGTGACGGCGGAGAGGAAATTAAAGACCCGCGCAATATCTTTGGTGAAAATCTTTCAGTCGATATATTGCTCGGACTTATTCCGGATATTATGTTCCGCAACATTAATACCGTAATTGAAAACGCACATCTTGAGATTGCCGAAAAAGCTTTCTCGGCTTATGCCTCTGGTCTTTCTTGCTTGGTTGAAGATGAGATGGAACTGGGAGCCACCGTGGTTGATATTGGTGGTGGGACTACCAGTATTTGCTCATTTAAGCATGGTCATCCGACATATTTTTCGGCCTTGCCGGTCGGCGGAAATAATGTTACCAACGACATTGCTTGGGGGTTGACTACTTCTTTCACTCATGCTGAGAGGCTTAAAACTCTGCATGGTTGCGCCTTCTTGACCAGCAAAGACAAAGAAGAAACCATCAATGTCTATCCGGTAGGGGAGGAAGACGACAGCTCTATCAAACAAGTTCCCAAAGCTGAGTTAATCAGTATTATAACTCCGCGTATTGAAGAGATTTTTGAGCTGGTTAATCATAAACTTGATGATCATGGTCTGCGTGGTAACAGCAGTCATCGTGTGGTTTTAACCGGAGGGGGAAGCCATTTGTCAGGAATCCGAGATGTGGCCGGTATGATTTTAGACAAGCAAGTTCGCCTTGGCAAGCCGCGCAATGTGCTCAACTTGCCGGACAACCTATACAATCCGGCTTTTTCTACCGCGGTTGGCTTATTGCAATTTGCCATCAACTATTCAGAAAAGAAACCCGGTAAAATAATCAATAAGCCGGCTCACAGCGGCACCAGCTTTGGCAAGATATTTGGCTGGATGAAACAAAACTTTTAAAAACCAAAAGCCTTGAGCACCAATACTCAAGGCTTTTGTTTTAATCTTTTGCAAAAGTAATCGGTCGCACATAAGCCTTTTCATCTTGATTATAATAATCGCTATCTCCGGTATTAAAATCAATAATCCACGCCAGTCCTCCAGCCCCATCAGCCCAATAACCTTCATTTTTTTGGGTTTTGAGGGGTTCTCCACCAAATTTTACCAACATTGCATTTAATTCCTTAAATACTTGCGGTATATACATTTCCATATTTGCTTTGGGCAAACAACATTTTTTATTACCGATATATTGCGTTTTACAATATCTGCGTGCAGCATTATAATCAAACTTACAAGGAGCATCATGCAAAGCAAATACCACATTTGAAAACTTAATCCCCACCACCTTTCCATCATAGCAATATGGTTGCAGAGGATTATAACTATTTTCGTCAAGGCAAAATGGTGATGTCTTGTTCGATTGATATTGTTGTGCTATTCTCCATGTAGCTAGTGTAGCACCTACTCCGCTAGCAAAACCTAATAAAAACTTTTTCATAACTATAATAATTTTAACAGTAATAATTTAGACAAAATAAAATTTAATATATCTAATCCTTAAAGTCAAACAAAAAAATTTTCAGATAAATTTTAATGCTAACCAATATTTAATTAATTCTTGCCATACTGAAACCAACTTAAAAAAACATTTTTGGAGAATAAGAATCAATGTCTATCAAGCTTGCCGTACCAGAAACCAGTATTACCCATTTGAAACCGCGCATTTCAGTCATCGGCGTGGGCGGCGGCGGCGGAAATGCCGTCAATAACATGATTGCTCAAAATCTGGAAGGTGTTGACTTTATTGTGGCCAATACTGATTCTCAAGCATTGGCTCATTCATCAGCCAGCCGCAAGATTCAGCTTGGTCTGCAAACTACTCAAGGTTTGGGTGCCGGTGCTCGTCCGGAAGTCGGCAAAATGGCAGCCGAAGAAGCTAAAGAAGAAATTGAAAAAGAGATTGAAGGCTCCAATATGGTCTTTATTACTGCCGGTATGGGCGGTGGTACAGGTTCAGGTGCCGCACCGGTAGTTGCTCGCTTGGCTAAAGACAAAGGGATTTTGACCATCGGCGTAGTTACCAAACCTTTCCAATTTGAGGGTCGTAAGCGTATGGAAACCGCTGAAGCCGCAGTTGAGGAATTTACTAAATCAGTAGACAGTATCATCATCATTCCTAACCAAAACCTTTTCCGCATTGCTGACAAAAAGACCACTCTGGCTGATGCTTTTGTTATGGCGGACAATGTTTTGTATTCGGGTGTGCGCTCTATTACCGACTTGATGATGATGCCTGGCTTAATCAACCTTGACTTTGCCGATATCAAATCAATTATGCAAGACAAAGGCAAAGCCATTATGGGTACAGGTGAGGCTGAAGGCGAAGACCGTGCCGTTAAAGCGGCTGAGCAAGCCCTTTCCAACCCATTGCTTGATGATTGTGATATGCACGGTGCCAAAGGTGTGTTAATCAACATAACCGGTGGTCTTGATATTACCTTGTTTGAGATTGATGAAGCCGCCAGCCGTATTAAAGAAGAAGTTGATGAAGAAGCTAATATCATTTTTGGCTCCAGCTTTGATGAATCTTTGGGTGGCAAAATCAGAGTTTCTATCGTTGCTACCGGCATCGGTGAAGGCAAAGCCGCTGCTCCGCGCCAACCTCAAGCTGCCAAAATTGCCAGCTATATTGAGCAGAGCTATTCAATCAAAACGGTTGAGACTCCGGTAACGCCAAGTGCTGAAATAGATTCAAATTTAGAGAGATTGTCGGCAACCAAACCGGTTTCGGTTGAAGAAAAGGTACAAGCGGAAGAGGCCGCTTTTAGTGAGGCGGCGCAAGCTGTTCAAGCTTCAATGGAAGCTCAAAAGGCCGAGCCAGCTCCCGAGCCGGAAGTTGAAACTCGTGAGGAGGTTGTTATACAGGCTGAAGTTGAGTCAAAAGAATTTGAGAATCCGTTGGATAATTCGGAAGTTATTAATGAAATGCCTAAAGCTTCGGCTCTGTTCAAAGCTATTATCAATAATAAGCCGGAAGATGCCAGCGCCAGTGCTCAGCTTGAAAATATATTGTCTTCAAATGAAAATGTGTTTGAGCCCAAGACTACGGTGCGTCAGGTAGAATCTGAGCCGGAATTGTTCCCTAATCAGAATCCTAATACTTTTGCTCCCAAAGCAGTGCAAGAAGAGCCGGAAAAGTTGATTGTGGAAGAGGAAGATGAAGAGTATACTCCGACTTTGATTGAACGAGTTACCGGTTTTTCAATAGCTAAACGCAATCGCAAAAAAATGAGAGAGTCTTATGAGCGATATGAACAGGTTGCTCCGTCGTTCTCAGACAGTGCAGAGCCCGATGAAAAGATGAACCTTGAGATTCCGTCTTTTCTGCGCCGCAGATAATCTTAAAGCCCTATGGATTTTTCCATGGGGCTTTTTATTATACTAAAAAACCCCCAAATCATTCCAAGATTCGGGGGTGTTGTTTTTTTGAGCCGTGTTAGTTATTCAGCAGAGCGTATAACTCTTCCGGATTGTTGGTGCTACGGAGTTTCTCACAAGTGTTTTCATTTTTAAGAAGGCGAGAAATCTGTGCCAGAGCCGTTAAATGGTCGGCTCCGCTGGAATCTGGTGATAATAACATGAAGACAAGGTCAACCGGACGGTTGTCTACAGAATCGTAACTCATCGGAGTTTCTAATTTGGCAAAAAAACCATAAATCTTGTCCAGATTTTCAAGTCGGGCGTGGGGGAGCGCCGTCCCTCCGCCAAAACCGGTTGTGCCGAGGTTTTCTCTTTCAAGCAGGGCATCAAAAATGGTGCGCTCGTTAATTCCGGTTTCAACTGCGGCCTTTTGAGCGAGTTCTTGCAAAAGGTTGCGCTTGCTGCCGGATTTTAAGTCAGCGTAGACGTTGCTTTTTTTGATAATATCAGAAATTTTCATCAGAAAAGCCTTGTCTTATTTGTCATTCTTGGGTTCAACCCAGCCGATATTGCCGTCTTTGCGGCGGTAAACCATGCTGATGTGACCATTGGCACTGTTCTTGAACAAAATGGCGCATTCATCACTCAAGTCCATATGCATAACGGCCTCGCTTACCGTGCAAACCGGAATGTTGGCTTCGGTTTCGGCAATGGTTAATGGAGCATCAACGTTAATGTCCATTTCTTCCTCAGTTTCAATCAACGGGAAGACAGACTCGTGAGCAATTTCAGCTTCGGCCAAGCCTGATTTGCCTTTGTGGTCGTTCAATTTGTTTTTGTGACGGCGCAGGCGGGTCGCAATGTGTTGGTTGGCTGAATCAAAGGCAGAGTAAGGATCAGCACAGGCGTCTCCGGTGCCTTTTAATACAATGTTTTTAGCAGGATGTACGGTTACGTCTGCACGGAATTCTTCCCCTTCTTTGGAGAAAGCAACGGTGCAGCTGACCGGTGCCGGAAAATATTTGTTTACGGAATTCAGCACGCCTTCTTCAACGTGTTTGCGAAGTCTGTCACCAATGTCAACTTGTTTTCCTGTCAATGTAATTTGCATAGTTTATTCCTTACAATTATTAATAAAAAAACTTTATCTTGTAGGAGTGATACTAATACCTTTTTTGGATTTTAGCAAGTGGAAAGTTAGGGATTTGAGTATTTTTCAGGGCAGGTTAAGGGGGAAGCTGGTGCCGCAAGCTGTGCCAGCTTCACCCCCTAACTTTGCTGTTGGCAGATAGGGGCAGGGGAGGTGCGATGCTCGCATGGTGCTGGCGGATAGTTTTTATTTCCTAAAAAATCAGGCAAAGTAAAAAATCATCCTGTTTCTTGAAAATTACCAAGAGGCAAGTACCGGACGAACATAGTTGTCTAAGTCGAAACGGAAGCTCCAGGTGTCAACGGTACCATTGGACATATTTACGAGGTAGGGGTAGTTGCCGGCGCCGTCGGTAGACGACCAGTACCAGTCATTTGTCAATTCTATCCCCCTGTTCGCAGATAACAAACTGTTAAGGGATGATTTATTATTATAAATTGATCGTAATTGATTCTTGGAAGGTAAAATTCCTTTCAGGTTGCCGCAAAATGAATAATTATGGCATGCATTATTTCCGTCAGCCCATTCCATTTTACCACCTAAATCAGTCATCGCAATATAGAAATTCATGCTCGGCGCCTTTATAGCTACAACGATACCATTGCAGTAGTATAAATCACCTTGCTCGCCGTTGAGAGGTTCTTGGCAGCCTCCGTCTTTCCATTCATAACCAGAAGCACAAGTGCATTCGTAGTATTTTCCGCCACAGGTGGCGCCTGAACCACCAGAGTATCCGGTTCCAGTGCAGGTTTGGGTGAAGCCAAGTTCTGTGCATTGTTCCGGAGTAATTTCAGTACTGGCGCAGAACCACTTGTTACCAAACGGACACTTAACGCCGCCGTTGGGGCAGGAGCTTTCGGTATAGCCCAAAGTCGCACAATCCTGTGTGCTTACGCATTGCGCCCAAGCATTTCCACTTGTGGCAAGGCTCACGCTGATTATCGCGGTGCTTAAATATAAATATGTTTTCATGTTCTTAACTCCTTTAGCATCCCTCTCTTGCTAGAGAGGAGAAAATTTGCCTAAAACTCCATGACCGCCCGAACGGAGTAGTAGCTGCCGTAGAGGCGGCTCTTATCGTAGTAGCGCATATAGAACGAACCACTCTTATCGGTGTAGAAGCCCCACGCGCTGGTATTGGAGTCCTCAGACGACGACCAAACGATCTCATAAGAATAGGAAGGTTGTCCACCATATCCTAATTTAGGTCCTCCGGCAATGGTAATACCGGCGTTTACTTTGGCGAAATTGACGGAATTATTAAGGTTGTTAAGCAAGTCATAAGACGGCAAACACCATGATTTACCACTCGGAGTTCCGGTTGGTTTATAGTTATTTGCTGTAATAGCAGCTTGATAATTAATGCCCAAAGCAACCAGCTTTTGGGTATTAGTACAGCTGGCACTAACCGCTTTATCGGTAATTCCGGTTGAATAATATGAGCCCATATCCCATGCAATACCGGCCTGTATCGGCTTAACGGTCATTACCCAACCGCCGCCGGAGGCGCCGTTAGAGTAGATAACTACACCAAGCAGAGTTTTGCCGCTGACTTTACTGCTGGAGCAAGTGTTGTCACTATAATACAAAGTGCCGACTGCACAGACGGCGCGGTCAGCCTTACAAGTTCCACTCGTCGCATCCCATTTATAACCGGAAGCGCATTTACATTGAGTATATTTTCCACCGCAAGCCGTACCTGATCCACCTGAATATCCAGTGCCGGAGCAAGCGTATTTATATGTTGACGGGCAAGAGCAAGCCCCATTAGTCCAGGTATAAGGTGATTTGCAGGTGCAGGTAGTATATTTGCCGCCGCAAGCTGTGCCTGAGCCGCCGGAATATCCAGTACCAGAGCAGGTATATTTGTATTTAGACGGACAACTTATACAATAAACATAGTTTGTATCAAACGGACATTTGATTGATAGTTCTGGGCAGCTTTGCTGTTTATATCCCAAGCTGGCGCAGTTTTGGTTGAGCGTGCACCAGTCGGTACCATTGCAGACACACATTCCGCTGGAGGCACTCCACGTGAATCCGGTTTTACATTTGCATTTCTGATATTTTCCATCGCAGCTATTGCCCTCACCGCCGCTAATGTTGCTGCCGGAGCAGGTGTATTTATACCCCGTTGAGCAGACGCATTTTTTACTGCTGGCGCTCCATTCATACATGGTCGGACAAGTGCACTTGGTGTAATAAGTTCCGGTGTCATCTTTACAGCTTGTGCCGCTGCCACTCGCAGAGCCGCAGTCTACATAAGTCCCCGTGTTGCTGCTGTTAGTATCGCATTTGGTCTTATATTTAGTACCGGTACAGCTTTCACAGCTTCCGGTTTTGACGTGTCCGGTCGGGATATTGCTGGCGGTGTAGTTGTATCCGGTACATTTTTTGCAACATTCTTTATATTTGCCGTTGCAGGCAGTTCCTTTGCCTTGCTCGTCGGTGCCATTACAAGCCTTGTTGTATTCCGGTTTACAAGTACAACCGGTGTGCCAACCATTATCATAAGGACAAAGAGTCCCTTTATCTTGAGTAGCATTGCAGACCGTGTTTACATAACCTTCTAGTTTGCACATATTATCAGTATCAGGGTCAATCGGTCCCGCCCCGCTGGAAGAACTGCTATCCGTCCCACCTCCGGCACCGCCACAATTCCCCGCATCCGTAATAAAACACACGGAGGCCGTGAGCCCAAGCTCTTCGGTATCTTGTTCCGGTAACTCCAAGCGCGCCACCGAGCCGGTGGAGGCATCAGTTAGCGGCTGCCAGATAGGGGCAGAGAAGTCGCGATGCTCCGATTGTGCAGATAATTGAGATAAGGAAAGAAGTTTGGTTTGAGAAACAAGGTGTGTATTATGTGTGTGTGAAGATAAATCTGTTTCTGATGGGAGAATACCGGCTTGGGCAGATAAAACACTACCTAAGCTTAGACAAGATACGGAAATCAATAAGTAAACATGCCGTTTCATGATAATATCTCCTCGCAAACCTCTTTCCTACGAATCTTATATTATCACAAAACTTTATGGTTGTAAATAGAGATTTTGCTTTAAGAGCAGGCAAGGAGATAAAAATGAAAAGTTAGTCGCGTTTGAGCTGTTTGCGGCGTGAAGAGGTGGGGATTCCTAAGCTCTCGCGGTATTTGGCTACCGTGCGGCGCGCAACCTTTAAGCCTTCTCGTGCTAAGAGTTCTGATATCTTGTCATCAGAGAGAATGTCTTGCGGGCTTTCTTGCTCTATCATGCTTTTAATCTTGTGTTTGATGCTGGTGGTGGACGTGCCCTCATCTCCGCTGAAGGAGGTGGCCGCGTTGCTGAAAAAGTATTTGAGCTCAAATATACCCAGCGGGGTATGCATATATTTGTTGCTGGTGACGCGGCTGACCGTACTCTCATGCATTTCAACGGTTTCGGCAATGTCCTTTAAACCAAGCGGGCGGAGGTGTTCTATCCCTTGTTCAAAAAAATCATGCTGGGCGGCAACGATGGCTTCGCTGATTTTTTTGATGGTGTCGGCGCGTTGCCTTAAGGATTTGATTAAAAATCCAGCACTGGTCTTTTGTGCTTTGAGGTATTTGTCGGCCTCTTTGTTTTGGCGGCCAAGCTGAGATAATTCTTGCTCATAGCTGCGGTTTATCAGTAATCGCGGAAGAGATTGGTTGTTGAGCTCAACTTTATATTCTCCATGTTTGGTGCGTCTGACAAATACGTCAGGTATGATATAGCCCGTCAAGTCATGCTGATAAGCAGATGCTGGTTTGGGGTTGGTGGATTTGATGTCGGAGATAAGCGAGCTTAAGTCTTCATCATCTATATTTAAAAGCTTTTTTATCTCTTTGAATTTACGCTGTCCCAAGAGGTCTAAATGATTGAGCAGTTGCTCCATTAAACAGTCTAGGCGGTTGCTATCCTTTAGTTGGATGGCAATACATTCTTGCAGACTTTGCGCAAAAATCCCCGATGGTTCAAACTCTTTCATACGGTTAAGAACCGAATCTATAGTTTCCTTAGGAGTTTTGAGCTCAGAAGATAGCTGCTGGGTGTCGCCGCGAAAGTAGCCGCTCTCATCTAAAAACTCGGTTAAGCGTGAGGCTATCAGCCGCTCTTTAGGCGAAGAAAAAGCCTCGCTGATTTGAGTTTGTAGTGCTTGGTATAGCGATGGTGATGATGAAAGTTTTTGTTCAAAAAAATCAAAATCACTATCAGAGCTATGGTTCTTTTGTTTGGCATAGTCATACCAGCTATAGTCGCTGTTGTCGTAGCCTTCGCGGTCAGAGCCAAAGTCATTATCACAGGGGTTGGTGTAGTCGATATCCGGACGGTTGTCATCTGCGCCTTCAAGAGTAGGGGTGGTCTCGGCTGAGGCGGCAGTGTAGTCATCTATGGTTTGTTCGCTCGGAATGTCATTGCTTAAGTGTTCGTCTTCTCGCTCAAGCAAGGGGTTGGAGGCAAGCTCGTTCTCAATTAAGCTGTTGAGCTCTAAGTTAGACATTTGCAGTAGGCTGATGGCTTGCCGCAGCTGCGGAGTCATTAACAGCGATTGCGATTGGCGGATTTCTAACTTGGGCGTGACGGCCATTGTCGAATGCCTGTACTAAATGCTACATGGTGAAATTGTCGCCAAGGTAGACTTTGCGGACTTCTTTGCTGGCGACAATCTCTTCCGGAGTGCCTTCCATTAATACCGAGCCTCCGTGCAAAATGTAAGCTCGGTCAATAATGTCTAAGGTCTCGCGGACGTTGTGGTCAGTAATCAGAACACCCAAACCGCGGTTCTTGAGCTGGGATACAAGAGTACGAATCTCACCAACGGCAATGGGGTCAATACCGGCCAAAGGTTCATCAAGCAAAATGAAGTTGGGTTGGCTGGCCAAGGCTCGCGCAATCTCTAAGCGGCGGCGCTCACCACCCGACAAAGCAATGGCCGGTGATTTGCGCAGGTGGGCAATCGAGAATTCAGACAAGAGTTGCTCGAGCATGTTTTCTCTTTCACTTTCACTATCAACAACAACCTCAAGAATCGCCTTGATATTGTCTTCAACGCTTAAGGAGCGGAAAATTGATGCCTCTTGCGGGAGGTAGCCTATGCCCATGCGGGCGCGGCGGTACATCGGTAAGTTGGTGATGTCTTTGCCGTCAATATGGACATCGCCGTAATCAGGGGTTATCAGTCCGGTTACACAATAAAAACAGGTGGTTTTGCCAGCACCGTTAGGACCTAGCAAACCGACAGCCTCTCCGCGGCGGACGTTTAACGAAACATTACGCAGAACAGGGCGGTTTTTGTATTTTTTGCCGATGTTGAATACTTCAAGAGTTGAGGTAGAATTATTGGACATCAGAGGTTTTCTCCTGTTGAGGTTGCGATGGTTTGGTCGGAGTTGTGGCGGGTTGGGCGGCCTTTTTATCTTTGTCTTTCTTTTCTTTGAATACGCCGGAGACTCGTTGGCCGTTCTTGCCGGAGAGCATGCGGCTGATGCCGGTGTTAAGATTGGTTTCGGCGTGGTCGCCTTTTAAGATGTTGCCGTCTTGATTGATGATGACGTTGTCAAAAAGATGTACCGTGCCTTCATTAGGAAGGTAGGAGCCGCGGTCTGAGGTTGCCGTGGCTTGTGGGGTGACAATCTTGACATTATCAAAAATTTTGACTTCTTTCATTTCAAGGTCGCCGGAAGCGTTCTTTTGAAAATAGCTTATCATCTTGTCGGCGTAGACGGTGTTTTCTTGGTCTTTGGCGATGACGTTGCCGGTGGCTACGGCTATTTGCTTGTCAGGATAGTAGATGATTTGCTCTTCGGCGGTGATGGTCTCTCCTTTGGAGCTTTCAATCTTGGCGGGAGTACCGGTCAAAATAATTTCTTCAGCTTGGAGGTCATAGTCCATCTTGTTGCCATAGGCTTTAGTGGTGGGGGAGATGGCTTTGACATGGCCGTCAGCATGAAGGGTTTTGAAAACGGTTTTGCCTTGTTTATTTTTCTCATAAAAAGCAGTCAGAGTATCAGCATAAATACTGTTGTCGCCTTTGCGGGCAAGAGCATTGCCGACGGCGACCATTTTTTGTTCGTTTTGGTGGACTTCAACCTGTTTGTCGGCGTAGAGGTTGATGTCTTCTCCGTGGGCGGAGGTGAAAGGCAAAAGCCAAAATAACAAAAATAGCGAGAGTGTTTTCATGCTTATTCCTTAAGGTTGTTTTCATCAATGGTAATGTGAGTCTTACCGGTGAAAATTATCAAGTTTTGGTCATTGTAAAACTCAAAGCCCTCGGAGTCCAGGCTGCCTAAGGTGCCATCAGCGTGGGTCGGGGTAGTGCTGGTGGCTACTTGAGTTTTGAAGTTGTAGGTTAGGCTTTCGGTGTGACCCATCATGCCGTCGCTGTAAATAACATCAACGTTTTGTTCCAAGCGAAGGGTTTCTTGATTTTGGTCATAATAACCTACCGGAGCCTCAATGTTATACCAAGGACCTTTGGCGGTGGGGATAATCCCCGCGGGGTTGGTGAGCTTGATGATTTTGGAACCGGGGGAGGTCTCGTCGATGTTATCAGCGGTAAAGTTGTTGACTTTGTTGTTGCTGTCAGTGATGTAAAAGTTGGTTTTTTCCATGTGCAATTTTTCAAGCTCGCCTTTCTTGGGCAGCGTGATGTCAATATGAACTGCGTCTTTGGCTTGTTCTAAGTGGGGAATGAAAATCAGCAACCCCAGCAAAACAGCGGCAAGGGAGGGTAGGATTAGTTTGATGTGGTGGATTAGGTGTGAACGATGATCAAGCTCGTTGTCCTTGGCAGAGTCAGCGAGGCTTTTGTTGCCGTAGAAGTAGTCGTCTATTTGGTTAGGGTCTATCACGATGTTAGGCTACTCCGGCTTTGAGGCAGTCATGCAAGTGGATGATGCCGATGGGTTTGTCATTATAAACTACAAACAGCTGGGTAATGCCTTTGCCGGTGGTGTTCATGATATTTACGGCCTCAGCAACCATAACGTCATCGGTAATGGTTTTGGGAGATTTGGTCATAACATCAGAGGCTTTTAAGGACAAGATATTTTGCCCCATAAAGCGGCGCAAGTCACCGTCGGTTATCATTCCAACCAAATTGCCGGAAGAATCGGTGACGCCGACGCAGCCCAACATCTTGCCGGTCATGGTCAAAATGGCATCAGGCATCGGGGTATCTTCACGAACAAGCGGAATTTCATCGCCTTTGTGCATAATGTCAGATACTTTTTGCAGGAAGGCTCCGAGTTTGCCGCCGGGGTGGCGCTGTTTGAAGTCATTACGAGAGAAACCTTTGCGTTCTAACAAAGCAATGGCTAAGATATCACCCAAAACAAGGGTGGCGGTGGTTGATGAGGTGGGGGCCAAGCCTAAGGGACAAGCCTCACCGTCGTCAGGTAAGCAGAGCAAAATATCACCGGCTTTGCCCAAGGCGCTGTCAGGGTTCTTGGTGATGGAGATGAGCGGAATGCCAAAGCGTTTGCAATAAACCAATATATCCGAAAGTTCTTTGGTCTCTCCGGAATTGGAGATGGCAACGACGCAGTCTTTGTCGGTTATCATGCCGAGGTCGCCGTGGCTGGCTTCTCCGGGGTGAACAAAAAATGACGGCGTGCCGGTGGAGGCTAACGTGGCGGCAATTTTGCGACCGACGTGGCCGGATTTGCCCATGCCGGTGATGATGACCCTGCCGCTGGTGTTTTGCATAATGTCAAGGGCTTTGCTCAAGTTGCCGTTGAGGTCGCGCTCCATCATGCGGAGAGCCTCAATCTCTTTATCAATCGTATGTTTGGCAGATTGGAGGTCTTTATTGTTTTCCGGAGTAGTCATGGTTTGAACGCCTTTTGTATGTTTAATGTTTTTTTAGAAGTTAGTCCTTTTTGTTGCAGATAGCAAGTGTTTTTTATGTTGAGGGCGAAGGTATGCTTATTTGGGAACACGTATGACATCGCCGGTGACTTGCCAGCTTTCGTGTCCCCATAGTCCGAAAAAGGAGAATTCATCGTAAGTGATGGTGGTGTTGGTCAGGTAGTCACCGCGGTATTGCTGGAGTAATGCTTCGGCGGCGTTGTCAACCTTGGGAGTGTTACCAAAAGGGATAAATAAGAAAAAGTAGCGGGTTTGGGTGTTGGTAACGCTTTCGGCTACGGTCTCATTATTGGCAGCGAGGTTGTAAAGCGACATAGGACGCGGAGAGAGGGCTGAAAAACTGCCATGCTGAGAAGTGCAGGCGGTAATCAAGAAAAGTAAGGCTAGGCTGAGAGCTGATTTAGTCATCAAAACCTCCGAACATGGGGGCCAGTTTTACGCCGTCGGCTTTAACCGAGATGGTGTCTTCGCCAAGCGGAAAGCCGAAGGAAAAGCGGCGCTCGGCTTTGAGGTTGACTAAGATGTCGGTTTCAGAATTATTGAGAGCGGAGCGGACGGCTTCTTCAAGCGAAGGAGAGCCTAACGAGAAAAACAGGAAGGTTGAACGAGTAGATGAGGCGGAGATGTTTTTGACATATTGGGCTTGTTCAAGCTGTTTGATGTCAACCTGATTGAGGTCTGGTGAAACAACTCCTAATTCGGCGAAGCGCGAAGTGCAGGCCCCGAGCAAAAAGGGCAGTATGACAAGTAAAGATTTGAACAAATATTGGCTCCAATAAAATTAATGTGATAGACTCAAATTGACTCAAAAATGCAGCGCGGACGTTTGGATGGGCGAATCGGAATGTGACTCTTTTTGAGACTTTTAAATAGTATGAAATTAATTCCTTAAAAGAAGGTTAAAACTTTTTAGACTCAAAAATGATTTTTTTTGCAAAAAAGTGTTGACTTCGGGGGAGAGTGCGTTTAGTATGCGCATAACCTTTTTGGGGAGGAATCTCTGAAAGGGAATGTTTGTATTGTGGAATATAGTGCAAATTATATTGCAGAATATAAGGTAGAATAATTAAAAAAATAACGTAATATTAAGGAAATTAGTGATGCCTACAATTAATCAGTTAATTCGTAAATCACGAACACCCAAAGTAAAGAGAAACAAAGTTCCGGCTTTGAAAGCGTGCCCACAAAAACGCGGTGTTTGTACAAGGGTTTATACTACAACCCCGAAAAAACCGAACTCCGCTTTGCGTAAAGTGGCTCGTATTCGTCTGACTAACGGCTTTGAAGTAATCAGCTATATCCCTGGTGAAGGTCATAACTTGCAAGAACACTCAGTGGTGCTGATTAGAGGAGGCCGTGTAAAAGACTTGCCTGGTGTTCGTTATCATATCATTCGTGGTACCTTGGATACTCAAGGTGTATCTAAACGTCGTCAACGTCGTTCTCTGTACGGCGCTAAGAGACCTAAATAAGGAGTAATCAGAAGATGTCACGTCGTCATACTGCTGAAAAAAGAATCGTACTTCCTGACGCTAAATACCACAACGTGGTTGTCGCGAAGTTCATTAACAATGTTATGGAGCATGGTAAAAAAGCCGTTGCTGAAAAAATCGTTTATTCGGCTTTTGATATTATGGCTCAGAAATCAAAGCAAGATGCTTTGAATGTGTTTAACGAAGCTATTGAAAACGTTAAGCCGATGGTAGAGGTTCGTTCACGTCGTGTGGGCGGTGCTACTTATCAGGTTCCGTCTGAAGTTAGAGCTGATCGTCGTCAGGCTTTGGCTATTCGTTGGATTATCGCTGCTGCTCGTAAGCGCTCCGAAACCACAATGACCGAAAGACTGGCTAATGAATTGCTTGATGCTTTTGCTAATAAAGGTTCTGCCGTTAAAAAACGTGAAGATACCCACAAAATGGCTGAAGCTAACAAAGCTTTCTCTCACTACAAGTTCTAATTTTATTACAGGAATAAGTAAATGGCTCGTACGCATAAACTTGAAATGTACAGAAATATCGGTATCATGGCTCACATCGATGCCGGTAAAACTACGACTACCGAGCGCATTTTGTATTACACCGGTGTAAACCACAAAATCGGTGAAACTCACGAAGGCGCCGCTACTATGGACTGGATGGAGCAGGAGCAAGAACGCGGTATTACTATTACATCTGCGGCTACTACTTGCTACTGGAAAGGTCACAGAATCAACATCATTGATACTCCGGGACACGTTGACTTCACCGTTGAAGTTGAGCGTTCTTTGCGTGTGCTTGATGGTGCTATTACGGTATTTGACTCTGTTGCCGGTGTTGAACCTCAGTCCGAAACCGTTTGGAGACAGGCTGATAAATATGGGGTTCCTCGTATTTGTTTCTGTAACAAAATGGATCGTATCGGGGCTAACTTCTATCGTTGCTTGGATATGATTGTTGATCGTCTCGGCGCTCGCCCGATGGCTTTGCAGTTGCCTATCGGGGCTGAAGCTGACTTCATCGGTGTTGTCGATTTGCTCAATATGAAC
The DNA here is from genome assembly GCA_944390905.1 of uncultured Alphaproteobacteria bacterium. Taxonomy (GTDB): domain Bacteria; phylum Pseudomonadota; class Alphaproteobacteria; order RF32; family CAG-239; genus HGM16780. The sequence continues at coordinate 1,775 of CALXRR010000026.1, read as the reverse complement.
GCTATCGTTTATACCGGTGATACTGCCGATTCTCCGATTGAAATCAGAGAAATTCCGGATAATTTGAAAGATAAAGCTGCCGAGTATCATAACCAAATGGTTGAAATGGCTGTTGAACAAGATGAACAGGCTATGGAAGATTATTTGGAAGGTAAAGAAATTTCGGTTGAGACCTTGAAAAAATGTATTCGTAAGGGTACTTTGGCTCAGGATTTTGTTCCGGTATTTTGTGGTACTGCTTTCAAAAACAAAGGTGTTCAGCCTTTGCTTGATGCCGTAGTTGATTATTTGCCGTCTCCGGTTGATATTGCATCAATTAAAGGTGTTAATCCGGATACTGGTAAGGAAGAAGAAAGACATCCGGCTGATGATCAGCCTTTGTCTGCTTTGGCATTCAAAATTATGAATGACCCATTCGTTGGTTCTTTGACCTTTACTCGTATTTATTCTGGTACAATGACTGCCGGTTCGTATGTCTATAACTCAGTTAAAGACAAAAAGGAACGTGTTGGTCGTATGCTTTTGATGCATGCCAATAAGCGTGAAGACTTGAAAGAAGCTCATGCTGGTGATATTATCGCTTTGGCTGGTTTAAAAGATACTACTACCGGTGATACCTTGTGTGATCAATCTAAGCCGATCGTGTTGGAAAACATGGTCTTCCCGGATCCGGTTATTGAGTTGGCTGTTGAGCCTAAAACTAAGGCTGACGTTGAAAAAATGGGTTTGGCTTTGTCTCGTTTGGCAATGGAAGACCCTTCCTTTAAAGTATCTTCTGATCCGGATTCCGGTCAGACCATTATTAAAGGTATGGGCGAATTGCACTTGGAGATTATTGTTGACCGTTTGAAACGTGAGTTCAAAGTTGAATGTAATGTCGGTGAACCTCAAGTGGCTTATCGTGAAACCATTACTGCTCCTTGTGATATTGAATATACTCACAAGAAACAGTCTGGTGGTGCCGGTCAGTTCGCTAAGGTTAAAATTAAATTTGAACCGATTGAAGGATACAACGGATTTGAATTTGAAAACACTGTTGTTGGTGGTAACGTTCCTAAAGAATATATCCCCGGTGTTGAAAAAGGTTTGCGTTCTGCTATGGATGCCGGTGTTATCGCAGGATATCCGGTAACCGGTGTTAAGTGCAACCTCTATGATGGTGCTTATCACGAAGTCGACTCTAACGTTATGTGCTTCGAAATTGCTGCTCGTGCTGCTTTCCGTGAAGGTATGCGTCAGGCTAATCCGAAGCTCTTGGAGCCGATTATGAAGGTCGAAGTCGTTACTCCGGAAGAGTATATGGGCGATATCATTGGTGATTTGAACTCTCGCCGTGGTTTGGTAAACGGTATGGATCAACGCGCCAATGCTCGTGTTATCGATGCCAGTGTTCCGTTGGCTAATATGTTTGGCTATGTTAATACCTTGCGTTCATTGTCTCAGGGACGTGCTCAGTTTACGATGGTATTTGACCACTATGCTGAAGTTCCTAAGGATGTGGCCGATAAGGTGAAAGCCAAAAACGCCTAACATTTAGTTCTTTACGGAGAGCTAAGGCAATTCTATGCTGTGGAGGAAAATTCATATACTGTTTGGTATATTAGAATTTGCCTTGCAGCAAAAAAATCAATTTAGAGTTTTTTTATAAAAAATTTTAGGTTTGAAACTTATTTTATAATATTTATTTGGAGTTAATCTAAATGGCAAAAGAGAAATTTGAGCGTAGCAAACCGCACTGCAACATCGGTACGATAGGCCACGTAGACCATGGTAAA
>CALXRR010000025.1 GCA_944390905.1 uncultured Alphaproteobacteria bacterium | reverse complement strand
AGCAATTGTTGCCCCATCTTTGAGCTTTCGCAAAGTATTATCCCAAGTTGATGATTGAGAATTTGGTTGTTGAGATGAGGTCTGTTGTCCATAACTTGGCTGTGATACCGAAGCTGTGACTTGCGGCTTAAAAGCAGGTGTTTGTTGCACACCGTACTTTTGCTGCAAATTCTTAAGCTCATCTAAATCAAACCTGGTTTGTAATTCATCTCGCAAGCTCATATTCTCATAATCAGGAGTTCCCACTCCATTATATTTTGTTTGCAATTCAGATAAACGGTTGCGTTCATCTTACAAAAGTTCCGATTTCATACGCTATACTAATTCTATTTTACCCGAAAAACCTATTGTCATTGAGGTCAATAAGTCCAAAAATTTGTGCTAACCATTTGATTTTGGCTCGGGTTTTACACGTCGTATCCACCCTTTCCGGGGAACCAGAAAACTTGTTGTCTTTGGGATTTATATGTTAAAAAAACTAAATGTTTTTCAGCAAAGAAGGGCCAATAAAATATATTAAATTTTTTTATTTCCTTTAATAAATCTTGAGTTGGTTGGTGGTATTGTTCGGCCTTATCATACAAAACTTAATCTTTTTTTTAATTTTTTTGCATATTTTGTGATGTATATTTATATGCTTAAAAAGTGAGTTGTTTAGATGAAGTTATCTTCTGTTATCTTGTGCAGCATTGCTTTACTATCGTCATCAAATGCAATTGCCGGGGATTGCGATTTTATCCAATTTATGATGTCAATCAGAGTATTGCCAAAGATGGGATATGTCCGCCAGACAAACCCCTAATGGACAGAGAAGGAATCTGTTATCCTTGTGATGCGCCAATTGCTATCGGACTCGAGCTAAACGAACGACTATGCACTCAGGCTTGTCCAAAGCAAAGAGCTATGATTAATGGATATTGTCAGCTTTTGAAAAAATAATTAGCTTTATTTTTGATATATTTGGGTTTATAAAAATTTATTGAGAATTGGTTGGAATAGTATTATAAAAATTAAAAAAATTGTATCTTTAACTTTTATTATTATAGCTACCATTATGAAAACAAACAAAATTAATTGGCAAGCTTTCAGTTATACTTGGGCGCACAAAATCGCTTTTCTGAAAGTGGAAAAACAACTGTTAGGGCGGATTTCCGTCCGTGGAATTGTACACGATATGGATAAGCTCTTGTGGTGGTATCCGCTCGGTTATCTGCTGGGTAAAGATGCCAAGTGGGTACAAAACCATCATCGGAATTGGGCAAGGCATCATCCTCATAACTCAATCGTTAAAAAATATGATGATTATGTGGAAATGATTATTGATTGGGAATGTGCCAGATTTACAAAACCGGACAAACCGCTCAATGCTTATCAGACCTTGTATAAGTTTTATCCGGAATTGGAAGATAACATCTTGCCGATTTTGGAAAAGCTTAAGCTTGCTCATCAGTAACCTTGCAGAGTTGTAAATTCTGTTGGAAACTATGATTAAAAAGGACTTAAAATACCATTTTAAGTCCTTTGATTATTATCTGCGGCGGAGAATTAGATATGTCAACATAAATGCCAAAAGAAAAGATGATATCCCTACAATGCTATAAATAGTATAAGGTGAAGTTTCATCATAATAAAAGTGGGCATTTTGAGAATGACCATCCTTAAAAGTGGAGGTAGCATAGAGCCGACCGCTTGGATAATATTCTTTGACGGGACCTTGAATCTCGTCTTTATATAGCGAATATTGTTTAAGGATTTGACCGTTTTCATAATATTCGGTTACGGGTCCGTTCTCCTCATTATCTACAAAAGTAAATTCACTTAAGATGGCTCCGCTAGGGTAATAGACCCTACCCCTTCCCTGACGTAAGCCATCAACATATCTGACCTCGGATAAAAGCAGACCTTCTTCATTGTATTGGCGGGATAGTCCATGGGGAATTTTTGATTTTACTTCGGTATCAGATTCCAGTCGGCCGGTTTTGCTATAGACTCTCATGTGACCGTTAAAATCTCCGTCAATACAATCCATTTCAGATTCAAGGCGTCCGTCTTCATAATACAAGCGTTCCGGAGAAACGCATTTGCCGTCTTTGTAAAAGGTTTCTCCACTAAGGCTACCATCCGGATAATAAGATTTGAACGGACCGTCAAGTTCACCGTTATTCACAACTGCTTCGGTTTTGTTGCCGGTATTATATTCGATAATAATTGTACCTTGGATAACTCCATCAACATAAGGAAGAGTTATTTTGCCGCCATCGAAATCTTTATTAACAATACCGGTATAGAGGCCACCGTCTTCAGTATATTTTAGCTGATTTTGAGAGCCTAATAAGGCGGTGTCTGTATTATCTGAAGTGGTAGCGCCTAAGGCTTCAGATATAAAGAGGAATAAACCGCTTAGCAAAATTAAGAATATTTTTTTCATCTTATTTCCCCTTTTTATATTTAGAAAGCAAAACAGCACAAATGAATCCTAACATGGCAGACATAAGGCCTATGATTACAGCTCTTAGATTTTGAGAATCACGGAATTGTTGCGGTTGGTCTTGCTGTTCAACAATAAAACCTGCAAGAGCTACGGCATTACGAATGAGGTTGCCTTGTTCATCATAATCACGGATAGTACCATGAACTTTATCATGCTCATAATTGTGTTCATATTTAAGCTTGCCGTTAGGATAGTAGCTGCGCTCCATTCCGTGTCGTTCTCCGTTGATAACGCTGATTTCACCAATTAAGGTTCCATCTTCCTCAAATTCTTTAATAATGCCATGTTCTACATTATCAACATAGGGCATTAAAGACATGAGCTTGCCGCTGCGAAAATAAATTTTGGCAACACCATTACGCTTGCCATTTTGATATGGGGTCTCGGCATAAAGGCTCCCATCTTCGTTATATTGTTTAACCGTACCGACGACTTCTCCATTGTTCCAAACAACTTCTTCCTTCAAATGGCCGTCTTGTTGGTCATAAATAAGCATTGTTCCTTCGGCTTTGCCGTTTATATAAGTAACGGTTTCCATCAACCGGCCATTGGAATAATACCTTTTGCGCTCACCATTGGGGAGGCCGGCGGTCATATTAACCTCTGCGGCTAATTGAGAGTTATCATGGTATTCTTGAGCCAAACCTTCAGCAAGGCCTTGTTTATAGTGAAAAACGGCAGTAAGCTGCCCTTGTTCGTTATAAAGTTTTTGCTCTCCGTCCTGAAGACCATCTTTATAATTAAAATCGGAAGCAACTTTACCCGATGGATAATACTTGATTACTTTGCCTTCGGCTTTACCATCAACAAAGTTGACCTCTACCCATTTGCCATCCTTAAACCTAAAAATACCCAAGCCAGTGGCTTTGCCGTTTTTATAAGAAACTTCTACTTGGATATCTTCATCAAGCTGGCGTTTGTGGTGGCCGTTAAGAAGGCTACCGTCTTTATTATATGCGACTTGGGACTGTATCAAAGATGAGACCTCATCAGCGGCGGCAACACAAGGCATAAAAGTCAGTAGGAAAAACAATAATCCGGCTAGTTTCATAGCGCATCCTTTTTTGAGTAAAATGTTCAATATTTGTTCTAACAATAAAAGATTTTGATTTAAAGTCAAGATAAATTTTAAGATTAATTAATTTTACAACTATAGCTTGCGTGATTTATTATTCCTGATGAAGCAGAGGAAATATGGAGCTCCAGCCGGAATTGTGGCCTGCTCCGTCAACCGTAATAACAGGAGCTTTATCACCGACAAAAGATTTTACTAATTGCGGGGGGATTACGTCATCTTCACTGCCGACGTAGTGCTGCTGAGGGATTTGCAGAAAATCAGCACGGTAATCGGCCAAATTGAGTGACTCTCTTAACGGCGGCAAATGGTGGTACTCTGTCCATGAAAGGTGATCTAAATTACCGGCGATGGTGATGATTTTTTTGACATTGAGGCCTGATTTTGCCGATGCTACAAGTCCGGCTATTTGTGCTCCACCGGAAAAGCCGATTAAAATTACGGAGTGAGTACCGGCAATTTGTTTAATCACCGCATACTCGGCATTAACAACTTCAGGAGCAAAACGTGCCGTACTCCAGTGCCGTTGACGGCAAATTCGGCTCCTTATATATTGGCATGGCCGTGACACATAAATAACATTAGGCGACGGGTCGCTAAAGGCAAGCTCTCGAACCAGTGTGCCTTGAGGCGTCGGGTCGGTGGTCGGCTGGCCGCGAGAATTAAAGGCATGCCCATCACCTTCAATATAAAATTTGTAAACGCCACCAGGATTGTGTATTTTTTGCCAGACCACAATATCAAAGTCGCGGGTGGATATAACCTTATAATCAAAATCAGGCGGAACAGTTAAACCTTTGCAGCCGCTCATGATGATTAATAGGCTAAAAATCCACAAAAATTTGAACATTAAATGTTATCCGCAATTTATTTGGAATTTAACAGCTCTTTTTTCTTAGCATCAAATTCATCCTGAGTTAAGATGCCCTTTTCTTTCAACTTAAAAAGTTGTTCTAACTGTTCAAGATTATCTGATGAAGATGGTGCAGATGACGCAGATACGGCAGGAGACGGGCTTTTAGATTTGCTGGGGGAAAGTGAACCCAAACAAAAAATCAGTCCACAAACAAATGAAAACCAACCCCATACAACTAAATCTTGATAAATCCCGACTTCGGCATCGAGAGCAACGGCACTGCCTAATAGATAAATGATACCGGTTATAATACCTCCGACCTGAGAATCTCTGGTAACAATACCTGATATACCTCCGACAAGCATGACCAAGCCGATAAAAAATCCTATGGAAGCGGCATCACTCTCGGGATCAATAACAGTATTGCCTATTCCTACAGCACAAGATTGAAACCATATCAGCAATACAAAGACAAGACTTAAAATTCCGAAAATAGTTTTACATGCTCTCATTATGCTTATACTCCCATATATTTTTCTATTTCAAAATTGTGCGATTATAGTCATCGCCGTCTTCGATAGCATGGACTAACGCTACTATCAACTCGTTATACGGAGCTGGTATATGATATTGCTTAGCGAGCTTGACCACTGAGCCGTTTATCCAATCAATCTCGGTTTTGGCGCCGCGTTTACGGTCTTGCGACATGGAGGAATAGCCCATTAAATGGGTTGCGGACACATTATTGATGAAGGAAAAGACTTCTTCAGCGTCAAAGTCATGGCCATCGGCTTTAGCTACTGTTACTGCCTCAAAGATAATCTTTTTAACGACATCTTGGGCATGTGTATTTTGCGAAATGAAGCCTATTGGGGTTAAAGTTATATAGGTAAAAGCATTAATTGCCAAATTTACGAACAGCTTGCGCCACAGCAGGTAGCCGATGTTATCAGACACGGCGCATTCAAAACCTGAAGCATGGAAGAGCTCGGCAATGAGCTGCAACTTGTCAGAGGAAACTTTGAGGCTGCCGATGGTGGTTATCCCTGCCCCACTATGGAAGATTGTACCATCGCCAAGCAAAACCGAGTTATGATTAGTGGTACCCAACACAATTTGCTTAGCATCAACATATTTATTAATTTCCTCATAATTACCGAGACCGTTTTGCAGGGTTAAGACGATGGTGTCAGGCCCTATTAATTTAAGATTTTGCTTTAAAGCATCGCCGGTTTGCGGCGTCTTAACCAATATTATTACCAAATCAACCGGCTGGTCATAGCGGCCGCTGGGATAGGCTTGTAAATGTTGGGTGTAATGGGTTTCGGAATCATCGGGTTCTTTAACCGTTAAACCATTATGGTTTAGAGAATCGGCGATTGCTTGGTTATAAGTCATCAACAAAACATCATTGTTTGGGCTGAACTTGGCGCCGAATAAGCACCCCATGGCTCCTGTTCCTATAATTGCGACCTTCATAAAAGTAGAATCTCCTCTTTTGATTACATTAGTAATAATGTATCTAAATAAAGTATATAAAAAGTAAAAAAAGAGTTATGCCTGAGCATAACTCTTTTTTAGGTTTAAGAAAGCACATCATACGAATGTGTAGGGGTGACAATTTTTGCACTTCCGCCTAACAAACTATTCTCATAAAAGACACGGGCTTTTTGGCCTTTTTGCAAATCGTCCGGAACGGCGGAAACCTCTAAAGGCCTCAAAAGATAGCTTTTGCTTCTGATAATAACCACAATATTGGCCTTATTATCATCAACCCGAGAGCAGAAGGAATCCTGAATTATCTCCCAATCATCTATATCGGACTGAACATTGTTCCAAAGCTGTTTAGCTTTTTGGGTCATTTGTGACACTCCGTCCGAAAAATTTTTGCATTCGCCGTGCTGATGTTGCTTGTTTTTATAAATTATCCAAACCAAAATGGCAACTGCAATAACTAAGCCGATAACGACCTGTTCCAAACTAATGTGCTCCATAACAACAAAAAAAATTTAATTAGACACAAAAATTATTTAACAGGGGAAATATAGTATATTTTGTTTTTTTGTCAATGTTTTTTTAGATTGGCTTAGGTAATTTGTATAAAACAACTATTTTTGAGCTGGCAAAGTGGCGCAACGCTCAAAGCTTGGCTCTGCCTGATGAAGTGATTAAGCGGGCGCCATCGGCCGAACTGAGTGAAAACCAAAAAGATGAAGACTCTTTGCCGCCATATGCCGTGCTGGATAAGATATTGGCGGCTCTCATTGATGAGCATAAAACGCAAGAGCAGATTGCTGCCGAGGGCTTTGCTCCGGATCTAATTCAGAGAGTTAAGCTTTTGGTAGAAAAATCAGCTTTCAAGCGGGAGCAAATGGCTAAGGCGTTGGATATAGGTTAAAATTTTTTTCAATTAATTATGAACCTTAGGGTGGTAAGCCTCGTTATAGGGGGTATAAAGTGCTCAATAAGGAAAGGAATCGATTATGAAAAAATTTGTGCTTTGTTTGGTGATTTGCTCACTTTTGAGTTCTGCGGCTTGGGCTAAGCCTTGGCATCATCCGGCGCCGCCGGCTTGGCACCATCGTCCGGCGCCTGTCATCGTCCACAAGCCTCATCACCATATCAGCGTGGGAGGGCCGGCTTTGGCAGTGGCTTCAGGCTTAATCGGTTTTGTGGCGGGCTCAGCCATTGCGGCTGCCAACCAGCCGGTATATACCGTCAGCGTACCGGAAGATAAACAATGCTTTGCCGTGGTATCAAAGTCAAACGGAACGGTTACACAGCACTGCGTTAATGGTGACAACCAAGTATTGTATGTGGACTAAGCACCACAAAAAAGAGAGGCCTTAATGGTCTCTCTTTTTTTGATTCATATTCCGGAATTAGCCCAGATTAGTTTGGAAGAACTTAATAATTTCGGCAAAAGGAATTTTGTCCTTGTTGTCGTATAAGTCAACGTGGTTGGCGTCCGGAATAATCATCAGGCGCTTATTGTTGCCGGTCAAACGCTTGAAGGCGTCTTCGCTGAAGTAACGGCTATGAGCTTTTTCTCCGTGAATCATCAATACGGCATTTTTGATTTCATTACTATAAGTTAGAATCGGCATATTGATAAATGATAAAGATGAGGTCATATTCCAACCGCCGGTGGAATTGATGGAACGCGGATGATAACCGCGCGGGGTTTTATAATAGCCATAGTAATCTTTGACAAACTGCGGCTCATCTCCGCTAAGGGTATCAGGCAAGCCGGGGGCGACGGCATAGGTGCCGGACTTGGCATCTACTGTACGCTGGGCATTGAGTCGCTCGCGAAGGTGGTAGCGTTGCTCGGCATTTTGGGAGTCAAAATAGCCATTGGCATTGACGCGGCTCATATCATACATCGTAGAGGTGACGGTGGCCTTGATACGGGTATCCATGGCGGCGGCATTGAGCCCCATTCCGCCAAAACCGCAAATCCCGATTATGCCGATTTTATCTGCATCTACTTGCGGCAGGGTGGTGAGGTAGTCTACTGCGGCACTGAAATCCTCTGTATTAATATCAGGAGAGGCAACATGGCGCGGATGCCCGCCGCTGTCGCCGGTAAAAGAGGGGTCAAAGGCTAAAGCGATGAAGCCGTTTTCAGCCATGGTTTGTGCATAAAGGCCTGAGGCTTGCTCTTTGACGGCGCCAAAAGGACCGGAAACCGCAATGGCCGGAAGCGGCTGATTTATCTTGCCTTGGGGGAGGTATAAATCTCCGGTCAGTTCAATCCCGTAGCGGTTAGTGAAATGGACTTTTTTGACAATAACTTTATCACTCTTGGGAAAGGTTTTATCCCAAGCATTGTAGTGGTGATAAAGCGCGGCAATAATGGCGGCAACCACCACCACAGCTATAACTGCAACATAAACTATTTTCATTATTTATACCCTTTCTGTTTTGAATGACACTAACATCTTAAAAGTTAGAGCATACTCTAGGTCAAGAGTTTTTTTTTGCATTTAGAATAACTAAAATTTAAGCCTTTTGCTTTAGGCTTGAAAATTAAGGGATTTTAATATAGAATTGGAGTTAAGTTGACGAGATGGGAGATTGATGATGACTAAAAAGAATGACCAATTTTTAATGGACGAGTATAAGCTTCATAATATGGCTCCCAAAGTTATCTCGCTTAACAATCAAAAATTAATCGTACCTTATGAATATGCCGCGGAAGGTGATGACTGGCAAATTAAGCGCTATTTTCTTAGCGATTATTTGGATTTGCAACAGATTGAAGCTGAAAAATATCGCAAAAACGGCGAAATGCCTAAGACCATTCGCTTGGGCGAAGTGACTTATATTGTTCCGTTTACATCCAGAAACAAAAACCGCAAAGACACCGAGGTTATTGACAGCATCTTGACTCGCTGTCAACGGAAATATAATAAAGCCATAAGTCTGGCGCGAAAATTAAGCAAAATATATCCGGACAACCCGCCGCGCGTGTTGGTGTCAAAATCACATAAAGATGAATTGCAGCAGCAGTATAATGCCTATCTGAAAGAGACGTGTAAAAGCAATATTAAATATATGGCGGCTAAAACAGCTGAATTTGCGGCGGCAGGAGTGAAGTCGGTGGCTTTGCTTAAAGACCCGCAACAGCTTAAGCTCTTAGCTAAAAAGCTGGCGGTAGGAGTATCTTTGGTTGGAGTGCTGAGCGGATTGAGTTATGGCGAAACCTCAAGTATTCCGCAAATAAAATCAAAGAAAAAAATTGAGAACGTAGCCAAAGCAACCCCAAAGAAACAGCAACCGGTAGAAAAGCCTGATACAAAAGCCGAGCCTAAAGCTCAAAAAGCTGAAAAACTCGACGTTCAAGCCTCTGCGGCTAAAGTAATTGAGCTTGATGAAGATAAGTTCAAACGTTCAGCCAAAGAAAAAGACGCTTTGTTTAATAAGTTTGTTAAAGAGGTGTTTGAAAGTGAAGGCGGTTATGCCGATGCTAAAAAAATCGACCAACCAACAAATATGGGGATTATCCAAAGCACATTAAAAGGCTTTAGAGAAGCTTATCCAGAAACAGCAAGAAAAGGAAATTTTCCAACTGATGTGAAATATCTGAAACGAAATCAGGCTAAGTTAATTTATAAAAAATTGTATTTTGAGCATTATAAAATTGCTGATTATTTCAATGAAAGCATCGGGGTTTTGATTTTTGACATGTATGTCAATCATACTCCGGCTACTGTTGAGGATTTTATTAATCAGGGGCTCAAAGAAGCTCGCAAACATGGGGTAAAGGTAAGTTTGGCGCACAATGCGAAAGAGCAAGTTGAATCTGTTAATAAGTTGGCAAAATATCCGGAAGCTGAAAAAGCTTTTCATAATATGTTGCTGAAAGAGCGCAAATTTCATATGTATAAAAAAACTACCAAACGCGTAAAAGATGGTAAAATTGCAAAATCTCGTTTTGCCGACGGGTTGAAAAGGCGTGCTGAAAAATATGACGGGACTTATGTGTCGTCAATTGAGCAGCTGCAAAAATCAACTACATGGGCAAAGCTCTTGAAGCAAAAAGGCAATACTCGGGAAAGCTAAATCAACGCGAAATGTCCTTATTGGACAGCTCTGCCGCATAAGTTTTTTGCTGAGTGCGGCTGACTTCTGGGACTTGCGGATAGCTGATTTTGGTGCCTTGGGAAGTCAGTAACAAAGTATTGTCGGGAATGACATCTTCAAACTTGCCTTGGGGATTTTTGATTTGCAATTTTTCGCAATAGATGGTCGTGCCTTTGCGTAAATCGCACTGCGGGCGGCGCTGAAGACCGCCTTCAGGGGCATCTATCAAATAAGGGTTGGTACTATCCAGTCCTTCGATGGTGCCAAGATGTTCTAGTTTATGAAAATCAGGTTCCCACGGTTTCCACTGCACGGTAACCACCAAACGATTATCAACATTAAACTGTGATGGGGAAGCACTGGCGACTGCGTATTTCAAAGGGTCGTTATGGTGCATGGTGTTTTCTTCATCACCGGACCATTGACCTTTGGCGGTCAAAGATGAGACCAGCTTTTCTGCAAAAGGCGAATGCTGAACAAACTCTTCACAGACTTTATCTGACAAGCGGCGATTTTGTTGTTTGAACTTATCCCAGCCATATTGCTGTTTGGCTTGCGTGATATTATCAAAGCTTGCTCCCTCGTGAAAGACATCCATAAAAACTTGAAACAAAAAGTCATCTCTATTCCATTTATGGCGGGCCTTGAGCGATGCTAAAGAGCTGCTCTGAATGTTGTGAGACATTGAAAACAGCAAGTCATCCATTTTATCGGTATTCATTTGGGGGTTGATAGCACCCAACAGCCCTAAGGTTTTGTAGGCTTTTTGGTAAGGGGTAAGGGCTAAATTTGAAGTATCAACATCTTTGCCTTCCAAAACATTACCTACCAAGGGCTCAAAATTAGCATCATCACCAAGCAAGTGACGGTATTCATCTTTATTTTTAGTTATATAAAGGCGGTCGCGAGCATCAAATTTGACCTCACCATGCAATGAAAACGGCTTGCCGTCGGCCAGACAACGAAGCATTACCGTCAAGGGCTTGGAGCGCAGAGAATTGTCGGCGGCGACCTTAAACTGTTTGTAACGAATATTAAAGCCGAGCTCATTATGCAGCTTGTCCATGACTTTGGTATCAGGGATTTTATCTGCACCAAGCCTTGTGACTTCAAGGCTACGGAGCAAAACTTGCTTGGCGACACCTGATGAGAGCACGGGGCTTATCTCTTTAAGTGCTTCAGGCAAACTGATTTCATCGGATAAAAGCCGGCGACTGAGCTGGAGGTAGTATGGGTCTTTGGCGCGCTCTTTTATCATATCGTAATAATTGGCGCTGACTTCGGTCCAGAGCCTGCCGTCTTGTTGGATGGCATTAATAACTTGGGTGCGGATTTTGGCTAGCGGCTGGGTTTTAGCCTCACCACACAAAGACATTAGCTCCTCAAAGGATTGTCGCTCGGCTTGAGCTTGTTTATTTTGGCCACTGCCTGGGGCAATAAGGCCAAGCAGTTTATCAGCAGATAAGCTTTGCAAGCCGGTTTGAAAACGGTGCTGAAGTTCGGTAGTATTTTGTTTGATGATTTTATCCAAATCCGACAGCCGAGAATTGATTGCCTGCTGTTTGAGGCTTTGAGCCAAGGCCTGATATTTGCTACGAAGGAGTGATGTAAACTCGGCTAATTTATCGGCTTTGCCGGCGGAGTTTAAGTGATTGTAGGCGGAGAGCTCTTGTTTAAGGGCGGATTTTTGCTCGCTGTCAAGTTTAAGCTCTTCAACACCCAAGAGTTGCTTAAAATCCTTTTCTTTCAAAGCCTTAACTGTAGTCTTGGCGCCCTCTTCCGCGCCGGAGGCAAAGCTGATGCTTTGAGTTTCCTTGAGTTTTTTATAGATATCGGTAGAAAGTTTTTTGTTTTTGAGGGCTTGTTCAGAAACGCCCAAAAGATAAGCACTGCCTTTGGTATAGACGCGGAGAGTCAAACTCTTGGAATTGGGAAACGACAAGCGAATGCCCAAGGTGCCGTCTTTGTCGCCGAGGGAGGCTTCGGACAAGAGCTCGGCATGTTGCAAGATATATTCTTCATCCGGAGTTCGTTGAGCTTTTTTAGACAGGCGGGATTTGACCTCGGCCTCAAGAAAAGCTTTAAACGTATTTTGCTGAGTGGTGTTGTGTTTTTGTTGTTTGGCGGCCGTTTTTTGCTGGGTTTCTATGGTTGCGGCGGAGCGCAGAAGTTTGGCCAAAGCTTGCTCATTAAAACCATTGGCAGATTGGAAAGCGCCAATCTGCTCTGCCAGCTTTTCCTTAAAATCCAGAGCCTTGCGGATAGTATCAATATTTTTTAAGGCTTTGTCGGCCGAAATAAACGAAAGTTGAGACGACCGAAGCAAATCCGCCAGACGGCTTAAACGCTCCGAATCAATTACGGCTGATTGAACCGAAAGGCTTTTAAGAACAGAAGCGGAGAGCTTGGATGCCAGCGGAGAAAGGTCTTTGCCGGTTTGGGACGAATGCATAATATAAGCATCAATCAAGTTTTCGAGTGCTTTGGCATCAGTGGCTTGAGGTGATGATGCCAGAGTGCACATGTTGCTCTTTAATTGTTCATAAAGTTCCAAACGATCTGCTTCAAACATAGTATTACCTTTTATCTGTAAAAACTATTTATTTATATTATACAAAATATTAATTTTTTGACAAGACATTTTATTAAAAAAAAGCTTGATTTTGTCTAAAAATGTGATATAGTCCTTTTGTTAAAAATATAATTATATGCAAAATTATGTATTTATGAGCCTTGGATTTTGGGCTCAACGCTTTCACATTGAGGAAGGCAAATTGAAATGGGGCATTGCCATTGTGAACAGTGAAGAACAGTCAAACATGGCGTTCCCTATCATTATGGTTGAAGGCTCGACCGTTATGATTGACATTCAGCGTGACACTCTGCTGACCTGCAAAAGCTGCTTTGGGCGGAGTTTTGAAGCTCATTCAGCGGAAATGGCCGAGATGAAGGATAAATATGTATTCACCTCCGGTCGAAAAACTGTGTCCATTACCAAGCGCAAGATGATTGAGCTCTATGAGCACAAGGTGTTTGGTTTGGAAGAAGAGGTATTGTCTTAGGACAATACCTTTTTTGTTTGACTGTATGACTTAAAAAATTATAATATTGCCGTAGTGTGAGTTGTCAAAACGGGGATGGGATATGCAAATAAAAATTAAAACTGAAAATTCGGAGTTTAACCGCAAGTTTTTAGAGAACCGAATCCATGCCGAAATGGCACAGGCTTCAAAATATTTTGCCGGTTATAACTTTAAGAAAAAGACTCACGAGCTCGCTTTTTATGCTTATGACGGAGATGAAATTATCGGCGGGATTACCGCTAATATAAATCTTGCGGCTTGGGCGGAGATAACCGCGCTATTCATTGCTCCTAAATATCGGGGATTGGATTTGGCATCACGCCTGATTGAACGCTTGGAAACAACCGCTAAAGCTAAAGGTTGTTTTGGTATAATCGTACAGGTATGGAGCTGCCAGCCAAGGGCTTTTTTTGAGAAATTTGGATTTAAGGTGTTTGGGCGTTTGGATAACTGCCCACAGGGAGAGAGTTTGTTTTTATTACAAAAAACTTTATAATAATCATGTTTTTATGCCATTAAGTTTACTATTTAATCACAAAAATAAAATCTTTGATTGAAAATTTGCGCAGGGTTATATATATTGTTAGTGTAGCTTAAAATCATAACCTTGAGGAGATATTTATCATGAAAAATTTGTTCCTTGCCGCTGTGACCGGTTTGGCGTTATCAACTGCTGCAGCTCAAGCTCAGCCTGCGATGGAAGTTGATGTTACGGCTCCGGCTGATGCTGATGTGACTATTACGACTCAAGAGACTATGCCGGCGCCTCAAGCCCCGCAATATAATAATGCCGATATGCAGAATCTGCCCAGCACTCCAGGGGTGGAGGTAGAATCAGTACAAGAGGCAATGACCCCTCCTCCGGCTCCGGAAACAGATATTCAGATTGAAGAAGATATTTCGGTAATGCAACCGGAATAATCCAAAAAGAAGGCTGTTTAATCAAACAGCCTTCTTTTTTATCTATTTAAGTTGAGTGATTTTGGTGGATATTTGACGGCAAAGTTCGCCGACCAATTGGCTTTGGACTTGGGCGTAGTCGGTATAGCTATCACCCAGTGGGCGTTTGATAACACTTCGTTCCGTTGCTAATACTTTATCATTATTATCCGATATGGTCCACCATGCATCCAAAATTGCCTCTTTATCCCAGATGCCGTCCATGCGATTGATTTCTACACTAACTATATAGTTAAAATCTTGCTGGTTGTACATTTGCGGTTTGACCATCGACTTGGGCAGATAAAGCGATATATCATCAGCAATAATGCGCTGCAACAATCCTGACAGCGGAGCACTCCAGCGATTGAACTCCGAGATGTTCAGCGATACCTGATCTTCATCCAAGGTTACAATTTGGGCCCGTGACAGATAGTTGGGGACATTGACCTCATCAATACCGATGTTAAGCCTGCGCGTGGATACCGGACTTGTATCCTCAGCATTAAGCGAGCTTAAGGTATAGAACTCGGAATTAGGCGTTTTGCCAAAGCCTATGCATGAGCTCAAAACCCCTACAAGAAATAAAATGCTTAATTTTTTTATCATTGTCTTTTTCCTTTTAGCAGAGCATCTGGGTGGCGTTCAATATAATCAGACAAGTTGCCAAACGATTGGGCGGCATTGCTGATGTTTTTGGCGGCCTGATTTAAGTTTTTGATGGTCTCATTGGTAATACGGCGGTTTTCTTCCAATATGGCATTGGTCGTATCTGTGGTTTTAATCAACTTGGGCATTAAAACCGGAAGCTCTTTATTGAGAGTTTCAAAAGTTCCGTTGATATTATCTACAGCTTGTTTGAGCGGAATTTTAGAGAAATCTTGCGATATCATACCCATTGGGGAAAGAATAGTTGGGATTTCCATGTAGTCACCGTCTACTGATTTATATTTTAAGATTAACGGGGAATCTGGCTGTATGGTAAGCTCAATAAACAACTGACCCGTAATATAATTCTGTACTCCCAGACGGGCTCTTAACCCCTTCTTTATTAGTTCGCTTAAAAGCTCTTGTTTGCCGCGGAGGCTTTTGTCTCGAGAGATAATTCTCTGGTCTGGATTGAGCTGGACATAAACCGGTATGCGAAAGCTTAGGTCGTTGGTGTTGGCTACCAGCTCAATGCGCGAAACCTGACCGACTTCAACTCCTTTAAACATAACCGAAGAACCGACATTCAGCCCGCGTAATGATTCCTCAAAATACATTACCACTGTATCTTTATCATTCTTAAAAATACTATTGCGAAGCGATATGATTAAGATTAGCGCAAATATGCCTATGCCGGCAGCCATAAACAGGCCTATCATTTTATTATTAGGTTTTTTAGCCATGTTCTTTTTCACCTCGGGTTAAAAAGTTGAGCACTATATCGTTGGGCGGATTCTTCAGCAAATCCTTGGGATTGCCATAGCCTTTGATGCTTTTGGAACCACTGTCCAGAAAAACAGAGTTATTGCCGACAGCAAAAATTGAAGCCAACTCATGCGTGACAATCACAAATGTTGTTCCCAGGCTTTTGTTGATATCTAAAATTAAGTCATCAAGGAGTTTGGAACTGATGGGGTCCAAACCGGCAGAGGGTTCATCACAATACAAAATTTCGGGGTCAAGCGCCAATGCTCGGGCAAGGCCGGCGCGTTTTTTCATACCGCCGCTGATTTCGGAAGGATAAAAATCCTCAAAGCCGGCAAGACCTACTAACGAAAGTTTGAGTGAGACCAGCTCACTTATAACCTTATCAGAATAGTCCGTATATTGTTGCAACGGAAGAGCGATGTTTTCGGCCAGCGTCATAGAGCTAAACAATGCCCCGCTTTGGTATAGTATGCCGCAATGGCGCATTAAATCTTTTTTCTTCTCAGGGGAAGCTGAGGCAAAGTTGAGTCCGTCGATAAAGATTTTACCGGACTTGGGAGCTTTGAGGCCGGTCAAAACATGCAACAAAGTACTTTTGCCACAGCCACTGCCGCCCATAACTATAAATATATCTCCTTTATTAACGGTAAAGCTTATGTCTTTCATTAAGACATAGTCATCATAACCAATAGTCAAATTGCGGACTTCTATCTGGGGAGTTGTTTTAATCATAAGCCCATCTCCTCAAAAATTACGGTCATAAGTCCGGTGACTAAAATCATCCAAACAATTGAGCTGACCACGGCTTTGGTGGTAGCGACACCTACGCTGTCAGCGTTGCGCCCGCAATTAACTCCGTAATAACAGCCGCAGATGGCGATTACAAAACCATAGATAAAACCATGAAACAGGCCAACCAAGAAGTTGTGAATTTTGAGTGCGGCATAGGTATATTTCCAATATTCTTCTACGGAAATATCCAACATAAAAACGCCTACCGCCGCGCCGCCCAATACGCCCATAAAATCAGAAAGCATCGTTAATATCGGCATGGTGATGATTAAACTGCTGATACGCGGCAAGACCAGAAAATCAGTAACAGGTATGCCCATGGTGCGTAGGGCGTCGATTTCTTCATTAACCTGCATGGTGCCGATGGTGGCAGCATAAGAGGCTCCGGTGCGACCGGACATAATGATGCCGGTCATTATTGCCCCCATAATACGGGTCATACCGATAGCCACTAGACTGGCAACATATATCTCAACGCCAAAAATGCGCAGCTGAATGGCTCCGACAAAAGCCAAAATCAAGCCCACCATAAAGCTGACAACCGAAACAATGGCTATGGCTTTATAGCTGCAGTCTTCAAGCGCAAATAAAAAGTCTACTCTTCGGAAGACTGCCTTACCGATAAACATACGCCCCAAAGAGGCAAAAGTCTGCTTGATAAACTCAATGCCTTTACAAAAGGCATGCCAGCGGCTAACGCCCCAACTGCCCAGCCCTTCCAGCCAGGGCAAAGATATATCTTCGTGGGGCGGAGGATTGCGATTGACGCTGAAAGCCAAATCAACCAATCTTTTTAAGCTATCTGGGAAACCGGTCATTTGGAATGTAACAGACTTTTTTTTGGCTTCCTTAATAAGCTCACAGATTATAACAACCAATGTAGAGTCCCACTTTTGTAAGCCGGTACAATCTATATCAAGCGACTGCAACGGGGTGTGTTCAAAGGAATCATAAAGTGACTCTTTGGCTTTATCATCCGTATAATTTACAAAATCTCCGCAGAAAGTAACGGTCATGTTCTGACGTGAGATATGATGGCTTAGCTCCATGGTTTTAGCTTCCAACGATAGTGGTTTGTGCTATCAATATATATGACTGCTATAATTGCTTTTCAACAAACATACTAAATCATACAATTATTAATAAACTTTAACCAGCAAAAAAAATCTGCAACTTTTATTGCAGATTTTTTGAGGTTTAGCCACTTTAAAATGTTTAGCTTTTTTGAGAGTCAAACATTTGCTTTATACCATCCAAAGAGCTCAGAATGCCGGTGGCCTCGTAGGGCATGTAAACAATTTTGTTATTCTCACCTTCGGTGATATTGCTCAAGGTTTCAAGGTATTTCATTGCTATCAAATATTTATCGGGTTGGCCATTCTTGGCGATAGCCTCTGTAACCTGACGAATCGCCTCGGCTTCAGCTTGTGCGGTTTTGATACGCGCGGCAGCCTCACCTTCGGCCTTTAGAATCGAGGACTGTTTTTCGCCTTCGGCTTTATTGATTTCGGCTTCTTTTTGGCCTTCGGCTTTAAGAATGGCTGACTTTTTAAGGCCTTCGGCTTCAAGAATCGCAGCTCGACGTTCACGCTCGGCTTTCATCTGTTTTTCCATGGCCTGCTGAATGTCTGACGGCGGAATAATATCTTGCAGCTCAACACGATTAACTTTGACGCCCCATTTGTTGGTGGCTTCATCGAGAATCGCACGGAGCTCATGGTTGATTTTATCACGCGAGACCAAAGTCTCATCCAAGTCTATGGCTCCGACCAAATTGCGAAGGGTGGTTTGGGTTAGTTTCTCAATCGCTTCGGGAAGATTTTGAATTTCATAAACCGCACTTTTGGCATTGACAATTTGGAAATAGAGCAGCGCGTTGATGCTGATGGTGACATTGTCCTTGGTAATCACATTTTGGCGCGGAAAGTCATATACTGCCTCACGCAAGTCAATTTTGAGTTTTTCTTTAATATAGGAATAGCTTTCACCATTAGGGCCGCGTGTGGTGATTTTCCATGCTATGCGGCGGGGTGACTCCCATATTGGGAAGATAAAGTTAAGACCGGGGGTGAGTTCACGTTCAAATTTTCCGAGCCGTTCGACGATTACGGCTTCGGCCTGTTGGACGATAATCAAACCCTTGGCAAAATAAACGATGACGGCGAGAATCAATATCCATTCAAAGGTCATGCTAAATATCCTTTCTGACGTAAAGTGTTAAATTTTCGTGTTTTTCGATTATAACCTGCTCTCCTTTGGCGATGCGGCTGCCATCAGAGCTGACGGCGTTCCAACGCTCGTCAAAAACGCTGACTACTCCACCTTGTGGGCTAACCTCTTCCAAAACTTTGGCTTTGGCTCCGACATAGCGCCCCATGCCGGTGGTGGAGGCCTCAATGCGGTTTTTGCGAACCATTAAAGGGCGGAACAAAAAAATTAATAACAGCGAGCTGACGACCCAGACAATTGATAATATTGTAAAGTCTGTTGTATAGACAGACACCAGCGCCGTTAAAAAACAGGCCAGCGCCAAATTTAAGAAAAACATTGCCGGTGTTGCCATTTCTAAAATAACCAGCAAGATTCCGGCTATACAAAGAATCTGCCATACGGGCAGCTCTGATATATACGCACTCATTGCGATACTCCTTAATGTTGGCCTATGATATGAAAAATCCTAACAGTTATTAAACCGGCTGGCAAAAGTATTTTTAATCGTTTGGCCGTGCATACGTCATCAATTTGTTTTTACTTTATTTTTACGTTATAACGATGTGGAAAAGATGATTAACAATCCTCTTCATCCTCGGATGTGTTTTTCGGCTTGACTTTTATAGCAATCTGCTTTGTTATCTATTTTACAGGTGTTGGAGTGCTGATTTATAACCATATCAACGGGAGAAATTATGCGAAAACTGTTGGATTTGATTTTGGTAGTGGCCGTTCTTGGCATTGCCGGCTATTTGTTCTATAAACACAAAGCGGCTCAGGTGCCGCCGGAGCCGGCTATCAGCCCGTCTCAGGCTTTTAGTATTGAGATACTAAAACAAAAGGCTGAAAAGCTATCCGAATCCGCTTATCAACCTCTGCCGGCGAATCTGCCTGATGAGTTTAAGCGACTCTCTTATGACCAGTATCGCGATATTCGTTTCAAACGAGAACAAGGCCCTTGGTATAATCAGCGCAGGCCTTTTGAAATTCAGTTCTTTCACATTGGCTCTATCTTTCAGTCGCCGGTTTTGGTGAATGAAATTGTGGACGGCAAAGTAGTGCCTTTGACTTATCGTCCGGAGTATTTTGATTTCGGAAAAAATCATTTTCTGCCGCAGAACCTTAATCAGTCTTTAGGCTTTGCCGGTTTTCGTCTGCACGCTAAATTAAACTCTCCGACTTATTATGACGAGTTAGTTGCTTTTCTCGGTGCGAGTTATTTCAGAGCTTTAGCTAAAGGGCAAAAGTACGGGTTATCAGCTCGAGGTTTGGCGATTGACACGGCATTGCAATCCGGTGAAGAATTTCCGGTATTCAAAGAATTTTGGATTGTGCGGCCAACCAGAAAAAGCAAAGACATCAAGCTATATGCTCTGCTGGACAGCCCAAGTGCTACCGGTGCTTATAAATTTGTGATTAATCCGGGCAAAAATACCGTGATGGATGTTGAGGCTTATTTATACCCCAGAAAGGCAATTAAAAAGCTTGGGGTGGCTCCGCTGACCTCAATGTATTTGTTTGGTGAGAACACCAAGAATCGATTTGATGACCACAGACCCGAAGTCCATGACAGCGACGGTTTGCTGATTCATAACGGAAATAACGAATGGCTTTGGCGGCCGTTGGATAATTCCCAATATCTGCGAATCAGCTCTTTTGAGGACTTTAACCCCAAAGGTTTCGGCCTAATGCAGCGCGACCGAAACCCTCGGCACTATTTGGACTTTGAAGCTAATTATGAAAAGCGTCCGAGTGTATGGGTTCAGCCGTTGGAAGATTGGGGAAAAGGAATCGTGCAATTGGTAGAAATTCCTTCTATTCAGGAAATACATGATAACGTGGTGGCTTATTGGGTGCCTGATGAACCGATTGAACCAGGGAAAGAATATGCTTTCAAATATCGCTTAAATTGGTGCAACTCCGTGCCTGAGGACAACGGTCTGGCTAAGGTTTTATCAACCTATACCGGCATCGGCGGTGTATCAGGTATGTTAGAAACCGACAAACGTAAATTTGTTATCAGTTTTTCTAAATTGCCTAATTTACAAAAAGACATTCAAAACGGAGCTATTCTGCCTGATGTCTCCGTTTCCGAAGGAAAAATCAAAGGTGTGCATTTGATGTACAATCCTCTAACCAAAGGTGCGATGCTGTATATTGATATTGTACCCAACGGGAAGACTGCTGAATTGCGAGCAATGTTGCGCAAAAACGGGGCTCCGGCTTCAGAAGTATGGAGTTATCAATGGTTGCCATAAACATTCAGAGCGCAGATGATATTATATCCGCATATTTGAAGTATTTGAAATTTTCTGACAAACAAGCGCGCAAAATTGCCGCGACAATTAAAGAATCCGTGGCGGAGCAACATGATATTGTTCAGGCTATTGACAATTTGCTCATTCCTCAGGCCAGAGCAATTTTTAGCGGAATGTATTTGACTGATGAGCAATTGGCGGCCTTATATAAATTCTGCTTTTTACAGGCCGGCGGAGCTAAAAAGTGGGGCGGAGATTTCTTTAAGCAGGAACCATCTCCTGCTTTTGCCGAGGCCTTGCGCAAAGAGGTGATGCTTAATGCTCCGGGGTATCAGATGTCTCATATGCGGCAGCAAAAAATCGAGCCGGTGTTAAGGCATCATTTTAAATTGAAATTTTGGCATTTCAAAGGAAGTAAAAATGGATAATATTCCTCAGGCTTTTGCTATCAGCCGTTATGAGATTTTTAAGCGCAGGTTTAAAGTGTTCGGCTTGATGCTGATAAGCACTCTTTTGGCTACGCTTAAGTGGATTACGGTGTTGCCGACCGATGTGGCTTGGTTTACAAAAGCGGTGCTGATTGTATTGTTCATTTTGACTTTTGCGTGGATTTCACTCTTTTTTTGGTCTAGCTGGTTCGGATTTTGGTCTTTGCTCAGAAAAAAGCATGTGCCGGGAATCGTGTGGCCGTCAAAAGAGGCTCCGTTACAGTCCAGAACCGCTTTATTGATGCCGGTGTATAACGAATCTACTGCCGGAGTTATGGCTAATTTGCTAGCCATTGCCAAAGATTTGGAACGCACCGGAAAAGAAGAATATTTTGATATTTTTATTTTAAGTGACACGACGAACCCTAAAATTTGGCTCGATGAAGAGTGTTTGTGGATGCAGGCTAAAAAAATTATCTCGCCCAAAATCAACCTCTATTATCGGCGCAGAGCTAAAAACACCGCCCGTAAAAGCGGTAATATTGAAGATTTTTGCAACAAGTGGGGCGCTTCTTATAAATTTATGATTATTCTTGATGCCGATAGTCTGATGAGCGGAGAGACGCTGGTGCAGATGGTGCGATTAATGGAGGCCAACCCTCAGACCGGTATTATTCAGGCGCCGCCGATGATGATTAATGCGCACTCGCTTTTTGCCAGAATCCAGCAATTTGCCGGAAGAGTATATGGGCCGATTGTATCTGCCGGTTTGGCTTATTGGCAGTTGGGTGACAGCAATTATTGGGGGCATAATGCAATTATTCGCGTGAAGGCTTTTATTGACTGCTGCGGCTTGCCGGTGCTGCCGGGGAAAGCGCCTTTCGGAGGGCATATCCTTAGCCATGACTTTGTGGAAGCGGCACTAATCAGGCGCGGCGGATGGGCGGCGTGGCTGCTCCCCGAGCTGAAAGGCAGCTATGAAGAATGCCCGCCGACAATGATTGATTTTGCGGCGCGCGACAGGCGTTGGTGTCAGGGGAATTTGCAGCATATTAAGGTATTGCTGTCAAAGCATTTGCACCATGTCAGCAGAATCCATTTTACTATCGGAATTATGTCTTATTTATCTTCGCCGATTTGGCTGTGCTTTTTGTTGGTCGGGTTAGCGATTGCTTTAGGCCGAGAGTTCTTTCCGCCGATTTATTTTACTGAGACCAGAACCCTCTTCCCGATGTGGCCGGTGTTTGATAAAATCGGGACTATCGCGCTGTTTGCTTTATCTTTATTTATGCTGATTTTTCCGAAGTTCTTGGGGCTGATTATTTATAAAATCAATAACCCAAAATCGCAGGGCGCGCTCAAAAGTACTCTGACTGAAATTGTTATCAGCGCTTTGATTGCTCCGATTATGATGATGTTTCAAAGTAAGTTTGTGCTAGAAATAATCAGCGGAAAATCCGTTAGCTGGAACACACAGAATCGCGGCGGAGACGGGACTTCGTGGCGGGAGGCGTGGAATCGGCATTTTTGGCATATGACATTAGGAATCGCCACCACAATTATTGTGTTTCGGTATGCGCCGGAGCTGTTTTGGTGGATGCTGCCGATTACGCTGGGATTAATGCTATCTATTCCGATTTCGGTATGGTCGTCTCGCATCAGTGTGGGGCAAAAAGCGCTTAAGCGGCACTATTTTCAAATTCCGGAAGAAGTACAGCTGCCGGAGATTGCAGTCATGGCGCATGAATACGAGCAAAAGCTGGAGTGCGTGCTCCCTGATGCCAAAGGGGTGATGCTATTGTTAAACGCTCCGGGGATTTTTGCTTTACACAGCTTTATGCTCAACGTCAACGGGCCGGCTCCGGCGGTATCAAAAGATATTCAAGATGAGGCGCAAATCAAGCTGGAGAATTTTGTTAATCATGGTGTGGAACCGGATTTTTCACGGGAAGAAGAGATATTTTTGCTCTATCGGCCGGATATTATTCAGCGTGCGGCGATGCTCCCATTATTGTCAAGACATCATGCTGCCGGCGCCGAAGCTCCTCAACAATAGGGCGGTCGGCCGGTGCAAAAGTGTAGTCAGCAGTTGCGGCTATGTCAACCCAGCGGGTTTGTTCGTGCGAATCCATCCAATTGATTTCAGGCTGCAGGCTGTGGCAGAGGTAGGTTTTTAATAGAATCTCACCTTGAGGGTAAGCGAATCTGTTTTCCATAAAAAATTGTTGGATTTTAACTTTAAGGCGTAGTTCTTCCCAGAGTTCTCGGTGGAGGCATTCTTCTTCGCTTTCGCCGGTTTCTTGTTTGCCGCCGGGGAACTCCCACATGTATTCTTGTGACTTGTCGTGGCGGCGTTGGGCGATTAAAACCTTGCCTTGCCAAAAGATGATACCGCCTAAAACTGTTTTCATGCTTATATTTCCTTTACAAAAAAGCTCCTCAGAAGCATCAGCCGCCGAGGAGCTTAAAATGGCAATTGCTTATTTTGCGTTGGCTTTAGCCGTTTGGCGGCTGGTCATTAAACCTTCGGAAATTTGCAGATTGGTCATTATCATGGTGTCTAAGGTTTTGGCATTGACATCATGGACGTTTTTGCCGACTTCCATGGTTTTTTTAGATACAAAATCAGCCAATTTAATCAAGTTGCTCTTGGTTTCAGGTGGGAGCTTGCTCTTCTCTGAAGAAGCCAAAGTCTTGATATAAACCCAGAGTTTCATGTTGTTATCCAAGGCATTAACCAAGTCAGAGCTGTTGTTGTTTTCCTTAGCTGATGACAAATCTATGGCGCATTTCAGCAAGGAGAAGGCTTCTTCTCGAGCGAGGTTGTTTTTGACTGATTCAACCAAGCCCTCTGAAATCTGCATATTGATATTTACCAGAGTGTCAAAGTCGCTTTTGCTCATGTTGACACCTTTGCTCAAGGTCAAACGTTCTACATATTTTGACAACTTAAACAGGTTGCTCTTAATGTCTTCAGGAAGCAAATTCTTTGCGTTTTTCAATGTGGTTTCAATTTCTACCCACAGCTTAAGATTGCTGTCCAATGCTTTGATTTTATCAACATGGCTCCCCGTAGAGGCCTGAGAGAGAGAAACGGCTTGGTTTAATAATATAGCGGCTTCTCTTTCGGCATTTTCGACTTCATCTATCTTTTTGATCATCTTATGTGCTTCCTTTGCTGGTTTGTTTTTACAAATGTGGTCATTATCCGAAACCATATTTACATAAATAAACTTATAAATCATTAATGCAACCAATATTTTAATTATTCACATCACTCTTTATACCTAGCTACGGGAGGGAAGCTGTGCCAGCTTCACCCCCTAAGTTTGCTGTTGGAAGCGGGTGCCGCAAGCTGTGCCAGCTTGACCCCTTAACCTAGCTGTTGGTATATAGGGGCAAAGGAGGCGCGTTGCTCGCATGGTGTCGGTGTTGGGTTCTTGGCACTGGATCCCCGGGGCAAGCCCGAGGATGACAGTGTCGGTAGTGGGATAAAAACCTAGAAAGCGAGCACCGGGCGAACGGAGGTGCCGTAGCTGCCGTCCTTATGGCCGTGGCCCATACCGAACGAACCACTCGTATAGGCGTAGAAGTCCCACGCGTAGCGGTTAGAGTACTCAGACGACGACCAAACGTTCTCATATCCACCGGATACATTTCCTAGGATTGTTGCTGCACTGGTACCTGCTCCTGCCTGAATTTCCAAAATAGCAGCATTGAATTTAGTGAAGTTAGTTTGATTATTTAAGGCATTTTTTAATAAGCCGCCTGAAGGCAGGCACCATGTTTTGCCACCATCTTTATAATTCTTAGCCGCCCATGCTGCCGGATATTTACTGCTATTACCTTGAGCGGTAATTTTATCCGTATTGGTACAACTGGCTTGGATATCGGTTAATTTTGATTCTGATGAAGTTGTTAAAACTCCGGAAATGTCTACATATTCTGCAGACCAATAAATATCGGTAGCTACCGGCCTATGCGTCATAACCCAACCATTCTGGCTGGCTGATTTTTCATAGATTACAATACCAAGCAATTTCTTACTGGAAATATAGTCATTTGAACATGTCCCATCGGCATAATACAACGCACCGATAACGCAGTTGGCAGTATTAGCCTCACATGATTTGGTATCCGTGTTCCATGTAAAATTCGTAGCACATTTACAGATATTGTATTTCCCATTACAAGCTTTACCCCCGCCGCCGGTTTGGTTGGTGCCGGTGCAGGAGAGGGTGAAACCGTATTTATCACAGAATTGTTGTTCACATTCCGAATCGGATTTGAAGCAAGCCCAGTAGTTGCCAAACGGGCATTTGACACCGGAGCCGCCGGAGCAGCTGGTTTCGGTATAGCCTAAAGTGGCACAATCTTGGGTGGCGACACATTGAGCGTTAATAGTTTGGGGGATTAAGGACAGAGAAGTCCCTATCAATAAAAAGCGTATTTTCATAACAAAAGCTCCATTGTTTTTATAGTTAAAACAACGCACCTTTGTCAGAAACAAAAG